>JAKLKF010000046.1:33094-52464 GCA_023150805.1 Myxococcota bacterium
ACCGCCATCCGGTCCAGCCGGCCGCGCACCTCGTCGGCGGAGGCGCCGTCCGGCCAGCCCTCGATGTAGTGCTCGAGCACCCGGCGGGCTTCCTCCTCCGCCCCGCGCTCGCGCAGCGCCATCGCCACCTGGACGAACACCAGCCCGTCGGGCTCGCCCTCGACCAGGGCCAGCCACAGGTCGATGCCCTGCAGCGCCGCCAGGGGGTCGACCCGGGCGAGGGCCAGCACCTGCAGCCGGTGCGGCTCGGGCTCCCCCAGGCGCAGGCTCTGCAGGCGGCCGTACAGCTCGGCGGCGCGGGCGGGGTCCTCGGGCTCGACCAGGCGGGCCAGGGCCTCGACGGCGTCGGGATCGGCGGGCAGCCGCCCCAGCGTGCGCGCCGCCCCGGCCAGGTCCCCCTGGGCCTGCTGGCAGCGCCCCAGGCCCAGCACCGCCGGCGCGTAGACCGGGTCCCGGCCCAGCACCAGCCGCCAGGCCGCGGCCGCCCGCTTCCAGTCGCCGCGGGCCTCCGCCGCCGCCGCCGTCTCGGCGAGCTGCCGGGTGGCCGTGTCGACGAGATCGACGGGCTGGGCCCGCGCCGGCGCGGCCGCCAGCGGCAGGAGCGCCACCGGCAGCCCCACCAGCGCCAGCAGCAGGCCGCCCGCCCCCGCGGACCGGGCGGCCGCGCCGACCCGGGTCAACCGACGTGGTCCTTCAGCTCGCGGACCTTCAGCCCGAGCTGGTTGAACCGGAGCTGGACCTTGCGGCCGGCGTCGGCGTCGCCCAGCAGCACGCGCGCCATCGCGGCGAAGTCGCCCCGCTCCTGCACGTACAGCCGGGTGAAGTACTGGCGCTCGACGTCCTGCGCGACCTTGTTCAGGCCGTCGTGGGTGCGCACCCGCACCTCCAGCCGCCAGCCGTCGTCGCGCTCGTCCTCGTCGGCGCCGACGGCGACCAGCAGGTCGCGCACCAGCTTGGGCCGCACCTGGACCACGTCGCCGCGCCCGTCCTCGCCGCTGCCGCGGCGGCCCGGCGTCGCGCCGGCGCTGGCCGCCTCGGCCAGGCTGAAGGTGATCGCGTTCTCCACGGTCATCGCCAGCTCGCGCAGGTTGCCGGGCCAGCGGTGGCGCCGCAGCAGGTCCATCGTGCGCTCGGGGAAGAGCAGCGTGAGCGCGCCCGGCCGCGCCTCGGGCACCTCGCCGACGGCGACCCGGACCGCGTCGCCCTGCAGGCCCAGCGCCTGGCGCACCTCGCCGCACAGCTCGACGACGTGCTCCTCCGCCAGGCTGCGCTCGGCGGAGAAGACCAGCAGCCGGTCCAGGTCGCTGGCCCGCTCGCGCAGCGGAGGCAGCTCGACGGTGCAGGCCGGGTTCAGCCGCATGAACAGGTCGGCGCGGAAGCGGCCGCGCTGCACCAGCTCGGCGAGGTCCTCGTTGGTGGCGACCACCAGCTTGACGTCCACCTTGCGCTCGCGCGTGTCGCCGACCCGGGTGACGGCCCGCTCCTGGAGCACGGTGAGCAGCATGCGCTGCAGGTCCTCGCCCAGGTTGCCGATCTCGTCGAGGAACAGGGTGCCGCCGTCGGCCTCCTCGAAGGCGCCCCGGCGGTCGCCCACGCTGCCCGTCCAGGCGCCGCGCACGCTGCCGAAGAGGTGGGCGGCGACCAGGTCGCGCGGCAGGGTGGACAGGTCGACGGCGACGAACTTGCCCTTGCGCCCGCTGCGGGCGTGCACGAAGTGGCGGGCGATGAGCGACTTGCCGGTGCCGGTGGCCCCACCCAGGATGACCGGCAGGCGCCCGCGCGCCAGGGTGAGCAGGCGCTGGCGGATCCGCCGCATCTCCAGCGACCGCCCCCAGTAGATGGGGCCGTCGCTCTCCGTCCCGCGCTGGGCGCGCAGGATGCCCTCGACCTGGCCGCGCAGGGCGCGGGCGTCGATGCCCTCGTCGTCCAGGAAGTAGGTGTACTCCTCGGCCCCGTGGCGGTCGGCGGCCTGCTCCATCCCCGCCCCGCCGCGGGCGGTCATCAGCACCACGGGCAGGTCGGGGCGCCCCCGACGCAGCGCGGCGAGGATCTCGATGCCCTGCCGCCGCTGGGCCCGGCGCACGTCGGCCTCGGTCGGCGCCTCGGGCAGGCCGAGCAGGTCCTCGGCCGACACGTCGAAGTGGATGTCGAGCAGGGCCAGGTCCAGGCGCCGCCGGTGGGCCTTGAGCGCCTCGTTGGCCTCCCGCCAGCAGCGGGCCGGGCCGTGCCAGGTGTGCTCGGGCATCGCGCGGCGGCACAGCTCCAGGGTGCGGTCCTGGTCGTCGATGACGAGGATGTCGGCCACGGCGGTCTCCAGCGCTCAGGGTTCGTCGGGGTCCAGGCCCAGCGCCGAGGCGGCCTGCCGAGCCCGGTCGTGCAGCCGGCGCGTCAAGGCGCGGACCCGCTCGGCCTGGGCGGCGACGGCGTCCAGGGCCGCCCGGTCGCCGTCGAGGTCCGCCGCCCGCAACAGGTCCAGGGCCTGGTCCAGCGCCTCGACGTCGGGATCCTGGGCCGGCAGGCCCCCCTGCACCGCCGCGGTCCGCAGGCGGGCCCACAGCTCCCAGGCCGCCTCGACCCGGGCGCCGTGCCGGCGCGTGGCGAGGAGATCGGCCCGCAAGGCCGCGCGCAGGGTCGGCAGGTCCGCGTCCGGCCCGGCGAAGCGGGTCTCGAAGCACACGTACTTGCCCAGGTCGTGGCGGAGGTCCTCGAGCAGGGGCAGCACCCGGCGCAGCGCCGGCTCCGGCAGGGACTCCAGGGTCACGGCTGGGCGGCCCGGGCGCGCCGGCCGCGGCGCTTCTTGCCCTCTGCGGGGGGCGAGGCGGGCGCCTGGACCGGCAGCAGCTCGGGCTGCACCTCGAAGGACCAGCTCACGCCGTGGTCGTCGGGCGTCACCGCCACCAGCTCGACCCGGATCGGCCCCAGCCCCTCGCGCACGCCGGCGACCTCGACCGGCGCCGTCCCGTCCGAGGGCCCCAGGTCGTGGCTGCCGTCGCCGCTCACCGTGAGCTCGGCGGCCTTCCACGGCGTGCCGGGCAGCAGCAGCAGGGTGAAGGCGCCGTCGGCCGACAGCGTCGCCGACGCCTCCAGCGGGGTGTGGGCCGGGTCCCAGGCCAGGCTGGCGGGCGCGTCGGCGGCGTCGGCCCGCGCGGCCGAGGAGAGGGCGGCCGCGGTGAGGACGGACAGCAGGGCGAGGGCGCACATCCCGCGCGCGAGGGGGCCTGCCGAGAGGGGGCGCGGCCGGCTGCGGAGGGGGCGGAGGGGCATGGGATCGCTCCGGGGCGGGGCACCGGGGCACCGGCGGTACCCCCACTCGACGCAAGGCGCGTGCCAGGGCGAGGGCCGTCGATCGGGGCTGAAATCTACTATCCGCATACCCGTCCCGCCAGCGCGCTACTCATCGCGACCGAAGGTGCGCACCAGGTCCAGGTAGTCCACCGCGACGTCGGCGGGCGGCGGTCGGTGCTCGCCGGGGCCCAGGGCCCGCAGGGCCGACCGGCAGGCGGCCAGCCAGGCGTCGTCGAAGGGCACCGTGTCCAGCACCTCGGGCGGGACGTGGCCCCGGCGGACGATGTCCTGGGTCAGGCCGGCCACGGCGAAGGGGTCGCGGTGGGCCTCGGTCCGGACGGCGTCGAGCACCGCGGCCACGTCGCCCGGGCGCAGGTGGCCCTCGTGCAGCAGCACCAGCGCGGCCTGCCACCAGGAGTGGATCGGCACGACCCGGCCGCCCAGCGGCTCGAAGCGCAGCGACGGCACGCGGCGCTCCAGGCGGATGAAGATCCGGTCGACCACCTGGGCGGTCGACAGGCGGGCCAGGGCGTCCAGCGCCTCCTGGACCTGGTCGGGGTAGGCGCCCGACGCCTCCATGATCCGCGAGACCTGGGAGGCGTCCAGGCGCCCGGCCACGGCGTCGGCGTAGACCGAGTAGACGACCGCGTCGATCTCCGCGTCGTCCCCGAAGCAGGTCTCCCGCACCGCGCGCCCCAGCCCGACCCGGGTCCGCAGCAGCTCGGGGAGCTTGTAGCCGAACTGCCCGCGGATCGCGCGCAGGCGCCCGCGCTTGAGGTTGCCCAGGTTGTCCTTCAAGGTCAGGTGGTCCCAGCGGACCCCGTCCAGCCGCAGCTTCTCCTCGAGCACCGGCCGCATCTGGGTCGGGGAGCCGGACACGATGTAGATGCGCGCCTGCGGGTTGGCCGACAGCCCCCGCATCACCGCGCGCGCGCCCGGCACCGCCCGCTTGGCGCTGGCCGGCTCGGTCGCGCTGCGCACCAGGCCCCGCAGCGAGTCGAAGTCGGTCTGCAGGTAGGTCTTGTCCAGGTCCCAGCGATAGACGTACATCGGCGGTCCCCGAGGGTGCGAGCCACCGGAACTGCCCGCCCCCGCCCGGTATCATGACCCACATGTCCGAGCCCCCGAAGCCGCCCGCCCTCCGGGCCGAGCGCAGCCCCTCCCCCTCCCTGCCCCGGGGTCGCCTGGCCAGCGGGGGAGATCTCGATCGCGACCCGCCGCCGATCCGCCCCGAGGAGCTGGACCTGGTCAGCGCGCCCGTGCCCCTGGCCGGGGACGGGCCGGCGCGGGGCGCGCCGGTGTCCCTGCCCGCCGGCGACGAAGGCGAGGGTCACAGCGACAGCGTCAGCGTCGCCGACGTCGCCCCGGGCCAGCAGGCCGTCGCCCGGGCGGACCTGCCCACCCGGTACCGGGTGCTGGACCTGATCGGGATGGGGGCCTCCGCCGAGGTCCACCAGGCGCGGGACCGGGCGCTGAACCGGGTGGTCGCGATCAAGACCCTGCGCGACGACCTGGCCCACCGCGACGGCATGATCGCCCGCTTCGTGCGCGAGGGGCGCATCGTCGCCCAGCTCGAGCACCCCGCCATCGTGCCCGTGCACGACCTCGGCCAGCTCCCCGACGGGCGCTGGTACATCATCATGAAGGAGATCCACGGCCGGACCCTGCGCAAGCTCATCAAGGAGCTGCACGATGCCCGCCGGGGGGGACCCTTCGTGCCCCTGCCCGACGGCTGGACCCTGCGCCGGGTGATCGACGCCTTCCGGACCGTCTGCTCGGCGCTGGGCTTCGCCCACGCCAAGGGCGTGATCCACCGCGACGTCAAGCCCGACAACATCATGATCGGCGCCTACGGCGAGGTGCTGCTGGTCGACTGGGGCCTGGCCAAGATCCTGGGCGAGGAGGAGCCGCGGCGTCGGGCTCCAGCGCCGCCGGGGGGCGCCGACGGCGAGCAGGCCCCAGCCGAGGCCGAGCCCGAGGACGGCGCCGAGGCGAGCACGACCTGGAACATCGACAAGGGCACGCGCACCCGGCACGGCGTCATCGTGGGGACCCCGGCCTACATGTCGCCCGAGCAGGCCCGCGGCGAGACCGATCGGGTCGGCGTGCGCTCCGACATCTGGTCGCTGGGCGGCGTGCTCTACACCATCCTGTACGGCCAGGCGCCCTACCGGGGCCGCTCCAAGGACGTGCTCAAGAAGGTGGCGCGCACGCCGCCAGACCCGGTGGAGGACGGCCACGTTCCCGAGCCCCTGGTCGAGATCTGCCGCAAGGCGATGCGCATGGAGCCCGAAGATCGCTACCCCGACGTCAAGGCGCTGATCGCCGACATCGACGCCTGGGTGGAAGGTTCGCGCGCCCGCGCCAAGGCGCTCAGCCAGGTGGCCGACGCCCAGGAGCGGGTGCCCCACCTGCGCGCCGCCCAGAGCGAGGCGCTCGCGGCGCGGGAGAAGGCCCAGGCCACCGTCCGGGCGCTGAAGAACGTCGACGGCCTCGCCACCAAGGAGGCGGCGTGGGCGCTGGAGCAGGAGGCCGAGCGCCTGCAGGACCGGGTGGAGGGCCTGTACCTGGAGATCACGACCAAGGCCCGCCTGGCGCTGGCCGAGTCGCCCGGCCTGCCGGAGGCGCGCCGCCTGCTGGCCGACCTGTACCGGGAGCGCGCCGAGGAGGTGGAGAAGGCCGGCGACCGGAAGGCGGCCCGGGAGTACCGCGCGCTGCTGACCGAGCACGACGACGGCCGGCACGCCGACTACCTGCGCTCGGACACCCTGGTCACCGTCGAGAGCAGCCCGCCGGGCGCCGAGGTGGTGATCTACCAGGTGCGTCCGCACGCCCGCCGCCTGGTGGCCCGCCGCTACGCCCACACGGGCCCCACCCCGCTGGTCGGCCTGCGCCTGCCCGTCGGCGGCTACCTGCTCGAGCTGAGCCTGCCCGACCACGAGCCGGTGCGCTACCCGATCGACCTGCGCCGGGGCGAGCCCTGGCACCCCGTGCCCCCCGGCGGCGACAGCCCCATGCCCGTCGTCATGCCCCCCCGGGGCGCCCTGGAGGGCAGCGAGCGCCTGGTGACCGGCGGCTGGTTCTGGTTCGGCGGGGACGCCGAGGCCCAGGGCAGCTTCCCTCGCCAGCGCATCTGGGTCGACAGCTTCGCCATGCAGATGGGGCCGGTGACCCACGCCGAGTACCTGGCCTTCCTCAACGACCTGGTCGCGCACGGCCGGCAGGACGTCTCCCACCGCTACGTGCCGCGCCTGGTGGCGCCCGACGGCGACGCCGTGGAGGTCCTCTACCACTTCGATCCCGCCGCCGGCCGGTGGTTCGTGCCCGAGCGCGCCGCCGGCATCACCCTGCAGGGCGAGTCCCCCGTCGTCGGCGTCACCTGGCACGACGCCCAGTCCTACTGCCTGTGGCTGCGCCTGAAGACCCGGGTCGCCTGGCGCCTGCCCAGCGAGGCCGAGCGCGAGAAGGCCGCCCGCGGGGTCGACGGTCGCATCTACCCCTGGGGGAACGACAGCGACCCGGCCTTCCACTGCATGGAGGACTCGCCCATCGGCAAGGAGGGGCCCCCCCCGGTCTCGGTCTACCCCATCGACACGAGCCCCTACGGCGTCATGGGCCTGGCCGGCGGCGTGCGCGAGTGGTGCAGCGACATCTTCCGGCCCCTGGGCCCCCCCGTGCGCGGCGCGCGCCCGGTGATCCCCGGCCCGCCCACGCGCGCCGATCTCACGCCGAACCCGCGCGACCCCCGCCGGACCGTGCGCGGCGGCGCCTGGGACCTGCCGGCCCGCGCCTGCCGGGCGGCCTCACGGGCGCCGATGCGGCCGGCCGCGCGCGCGGCAGGGGTGGGCTTCCGCGTCTGCCGCAGCCTGGACGAGCCCGATCAGTCGGTCGAGGGCGAGTCCAGGCGGTAGATCGTGCTGCCCTCGGGCGCGATCATGAGCTGCTGGGCCGCCTCCCGGCGGATGGCCCGCGGGTCCTCCTTCAGCGCCCGCACCTCGGCGCGCAGCCGATCGTTGTCCCGCTCCACCTGCTCCACGCGCTCCCGCAGGGCGTAGAGCCGCTGCTTGCGCTCGGTCCGGTTCAACACCCCCTCCTCGCCGATCAAGGTGGTCGTGACGGCGCCCACCACCACCGCGATGGGCAGGAGGTTCCACAGCAGCCTGCGGACGAGGGGGGACTCGGTGGTCATCGGGAGGAGCGGTCCGAAGTGTTGACAGGTAAAGACCATACCGCAAGTGACCTCGGCGAGCCAGCGCCAGGCGCGTTTTCTGTGTGGGAACCCGCCGGTGGGCCCGGTGTCCCAGGCGCCATGCACGACCGGGCCCGTCGCACGCCCCCCCCCTCCCCCGTCCGCGCCCTCGCGGCCGCCCTGGTGGCCCTGGTCCTGGCGGGCCCACCCGGCCCGGTCGCGCACGCCGAGACCACTGCCCAGACCGTGGCCGAGGCCTACCCTCCCCCCCGCGGCAGCACCCGCGTGCGGGGGGATGCCTTCGGCGCGTGGCTGGGCACCCTGCCGCTGGCGGACCCGGACACCCCCGTCCGGACCTTCGACGGACGCGAGGTCCCCCAGGACGCGCGGGTGATCCTGCTCGACCTGGTGCCGGGAGACCTGCAGCAGTGCGCCGACACGGCCATCCGCCTGCGCGCGGAGTGGCAACGCCAGGTGGGCGCCGACGTGGTCTTCCACGCGACCTCGGGCGACCCGCTGCCGTGGAGCCGCTGGCAGGCCGGCGAGCGCCCCCGCGTCGAGGGCCGGCGCATCCAGTGGAGCGGTGGTGGGACCCGCGGCGCCTCGGAGACGAGCTGGTCGCGCTACTTGGCGGCGGTCTTCACCTGGGCCGGCACCGCCAGCCTGGCCACCCACGACACGCTGCCCGTCGACGATCCCCGACCGGGCCACGTGATCGTCCAGGGGGGCTTCCCCGGCCACGCCGTGGTGGTCCTGGACGTGGCCCACACCCCGTCGGGCCAGGTGCTCCTGCTGGTGGCCGAGGGCTTCATGCCCGCCCAGGACGCCCACGTGCAGCACGGGCCGGTCGAAGGCTGGTGGCCCTGGGACCCCCAGGAGGGGCTCGCCCTGCCCTACTGGCCACTGCCCGCCACGGCCCTGCGGCGCTTCCGGGACTGACGGCGCCAGGGGGGTTCCTGGCTGGAGAGCCCGTCGTCAAGGGGCCGATCTGCAAGCGAATGTCTCCCGATCGTGCTTGAATGGGGCACTGGTCCGGAGCTCCCATGTCCCCCTGGCTCGCCCTCGCGCTGTCGTCCGTCCCGTCTGCCCGCGCCGACACCATCCTGTTCGTCAACTGGGGCGGCACCCGCAGCGGGCAGGACGGCGGCACCGTGGCCCGCGCCCTGGACCTGCTCGGCCACGACGTGACCGCGCTGGACCGCCCCGCCGACGAGGACGTCGCCGACGCGCTGGCCGGGACCGACTTCGACCAGGTCTGGTTCTTCAACGCCTCCGACGGCGCGGTGAACAGCCTGGACGCGACGGCCGACCTCGACGCCCTGGTCGACTTCCACCTCGCCCGCAGCGAGCTGGTCATCGACACGCGGGTGCGCGGCTACCTCGTCTCCGGCGACAGCAGCGGGGTCGAGACGGACTGGATCGAGAACCAGGTCGAGGCGCTCTCCCGCGCCGGCGGCGGGATGTGGCTGGGCTGCGGCTCCTCCACCTCCTCCGAGGACGTCAACGCCCTGCTCGACCAGCTCGGCTACGACCAGGTGACCGGCAGCAGCAGCAGCAGCATCTCGTGGCGCGACACCAACGAGGTGATGTTCGACCTGGTCCACGAGATCGACCCGACCGACCTCGCCGTGAACACCGCGGGCTACGCGCCCGACGGCCGCCAGGCCGGCATCTACCTGACCATCGACCTCGACGCGCTCGCCGGGCCGGGCACCGGCAGCAACACCTACCTGGCCACCACCCTGCGGGCCGAGGTGCTCGACCTCGACGACGACGGCGTGAACGAGGAGGAGGGCGACTGCGACGACGAGGACCCCACGGCCTATCCGGGGGCCACCGACACCTGGTACGACGGCGTCGACGCCGACTGCGCGGGTGACAGCGACTACGACGCCGACGGCGACGGGCACGACTCCGACGCCTACACCCAGCCCGACGGCTCGGTGGGCGATGACTGCGACGACGACAACGACGGCGTCTTCCCCGGCACCCGCGACCTGTGGTACGACGGCGTCGATCGGGACTGCGCGGGCAACGACGACTACGACGCGGACTACGACGGCTACGGCAGCGACGCCTACGGCGGGACGGACTGCGACGACGGGGATCCGAGCGTCAACCCGGGCAAGGACGACACCTGGTACGACGGCGAGGACACCGACTGCGGCGGCGGCAGCGACTACGACGCCGACCTGGACGGACACGACGCCACCGCGTGGGGCGGGGACGACTGCGACGACACCGACGCCGCGGTGAACCCCGACCAGGTCGAGACCTGGTACGACGGCGTGGACGGTGACTGCGACGGACAGGACGACGACGACGCCGACGGCGACGGCGACCCCAGCGACGCGCACGGCGGCGACGACTGCGACGACGCCGACCCCTCGGTCAGCAGCCTGGAGGCCGAGACCTGGTACGACGGCGTCGACCAGGACTGCGACGGAGACAGCGACTACGACGCCGACCGCGACGGCTACGACAGCGACGACCACGGCGGCGACGACTGTGACGACAGCGCCAGCCTGGTCAACCCCGGTCGCACCGAGACCTGGTACGACGGCACCGACGGCAACTGTGACGGCCTGGACGACTACGACGCCGACCAGGACGGCCACCGCTCGGACGACCACGGCGGCGACGACTGTGACGACGGGGACGCCACCGTCTACGCCGGCGCCACCGACACCTGGTACGACGGGGTCGACTCCGACTGCGGCGGCGAGGACGACTACGACGCCGACGGCGACGGGGACCGCGCGGCGGCGTATGGGGGCGGGGACTGCGACGACAGCGATCCGTCCACCAGCGGGGCCAACCCCGAGACCTGGTACGACGGCGTCGACCAGGACTGCGATCCGGACAACGAGTACGACGCCGACGGCGACGGCCACGACCACGACGGCTACGGCGGAGACGACTGCGACGACACCGATCCGTCGGTCCACCCGGGCGCGGCCGAGGTCTGGTACGACGGCATCGACCAGGACTGCGACGGGGAGCAGGACAGCGACGCCGACGGCGATGGCTTCGCGGCCGAGGCCGCCGGCGGAGAGGACTGCGACGACGGCGACGAGACCGTCTACCCCGGCGCGGCCGAGACCTGGTACGACGGGGTCGACGCCGACTGCGACGACCAGGACGACTACGACGCCGACGGCGACGGCGACAAGAAGGACGGCTACGGCCGGGGCAACGACTGCGACGACGCCGATCCGGCCATCTACAGCGGCGCGCCGGAGACCTGGTACGACGGCGTCGACCAGGACTGCGACGGGGACAGCGACTACGACGCCGACGGCGACGGCTGGGACAGCGACGCCTGGGGCGGCGAGGACTGCGACGACGCCGACGCCCTGGTCAGCCCCTCGGCCGTGGAGACCTGGTACGACGGGGTCGACGCCGACTGCGACGCCGACAACGACTACGACGCCGACGGCGACGGCTACGACAGCGCCGACCACCCCCAGGCCGACGGCAGCGTGGGCGAGGACTGTGACGACAGCGCCAGCCTGGTCAACCCCGGCCGGTCCGAGGTCTGGTATGACGGCGTGGACGGGGACTGCGACGGGGAGAGCGACTACGACGCGGACCTGGACGGCCAGGACGCCGACCTGTACGGCGGCGAGGACTGCGACGACACCGACGCCACCATCTACCTGGGCGCCGAGGAGATCTTCGAGGACGGGATCGACCAGGACTGCAACGGCGTCGACAGCGGCTACGACAGCGACGGTGACGGGCTGAACGACGACGTCGAGGTGGACACCTACGGCACCGACCCCTACGACGCCGACACCGACGACGACGCCCTGTCGGACGGCGAGGAGATCGGCCTGGGCACCGACCCGCTGGACGACGACAGCGACGACGACGACCTGGAGGACGGCGACGAGGTCGAGGAGCTGGACACCGACCCGCTGGACGCCGACACCGACGACGACGGGCTCGACGACGGCGACGAGCTGGACTGGCGGGCCGACCCCAACGACCCCGACACCGACGGCGACGGCCTGCTGGACGGTCGCGAGATCGAGCTGGGCACCGGGGTGCGCGACGCCGACAGCGACGACGACGCGCTGTCCGACGGCGACGAGGTCGACACCCACGGCAGCGACCCGCTGGACGCGGACAGCGACGACGACGCGCTGTCCGACGGCGACGAGGTGCAGACCCACGGCACCGACCCGACCCTGGCCGACACCGACGGCGGCGGCACGGCCGACGGGACCGAGCTGCTGGTGGACGGCACCGACCCGCTCAACCCCGACGACGACATCCTCGACACGACCGACAGCGACGGCGACGGCATCACCGACCGCGCCGAGGGCGCCTACGGCACCGACCCGCTGGACCCGGACAGCGACGACGACACCCTGTCCGACGGCGACGAGGTCTACACCTGGGGCACCGACCCGCTGGACACCGACAGCGACGACGACGCGCTCTCCGACGGCGACGAGGTGAACGAGCACGGCACGGACCCGGCGGACGCCGACAGCGACGACGACGAGCTGACGGACGGCGACGAGGTGGATCGCTGGGGCAGCGACCCGCTGGACCAGGACAGCGACGACGACGGGCTGTGGGACGGTCGCGAGGCCGAGCTGGGGACCGACCTGCTGGACAGCGACACCGACGACGACACGCTGTCGGACGGCGACGAGGTCGACGACCACGGCACCGACCCGCTGGACGACGACACCGACGACGACCTGCTGACGGACGCCGACGAGCTGGCGCGGGGCACCGACCCGCTGGACAGCGACACCGACGACGACGGCATCGTGGACGGGTGGGAGGTCGACCTGGGCACCGACCCGCGCGACCCCGACACCGACGACGACGGGCTGGACGACCGGGCCGAGGTGGTGGACACCCTCACCGACCCGCTGGTCGCCGACACCGACGGAGACGACCTCTCCGACGGCGTCGAGGTGCTGGAGGAGGGCACCGACCCCCGGGACACCGACAGCGACGACGACGGCCTCTCCGACGGCGCGGAGGTGCTGGAGCACGGCACCAAGCCGCTGGAGGCCGACACCGACGGCGGCGGCGTGGCCGACGGCCAGGAGGTGGCGGACGGCACGGACCCGCTCGATCCGACCGACGACCTGCCCGGCGGCACGACCGACGGCGGCACCACGGACGGCGGCGCCACCGATGGCGGGAGCACCGACGGCGGGGGCGACGACTTCGGCGCCGGCGGCCTGGCGGGCGGGGCGGGCTGCGCCTCGACCGGTGGGCGCGCTGCGGGCTGGAGCCTGGCCCTGCTGCTGGGCCTGGTCGCCGGGGGCCTGCGCCGGCGCCGGTGAGCCCGACCGGCGGTCGATCGCTACTCGGCGGGCGCCCCGTCCGGGCTGGCGCCGCCGCCCGCTGCGCCCCCGCCCTGCGCGGCGTTGGCCTCGGTCGCGATGGCCAGGTTGGACAGGCCCATGCTGCGGGCCAGGTCCATGACCGCGACGACCCGCCCGTGGTCGACCGACTTGTCGGCCTTGATCACGACCAGCGTCGCCGCGTCGGCCTGCACCGCCTGCCGGAAGGACGCCTGGAGGCCCGCCCAGTCGACGGCCTGCTCGTCCACCAGGACCGACCCCTCGGCCGTGACCCAGACCCGCACCTCGGCCTTCTCCCGCAGGATGACGTCGCTGCTGCTGCGGGGCAGCTCGACCTCGATGCCCGGGGTGGTCACGAAGGTGGTCGACACCATGAAGAACAGCACGAGCTGGAAGATGATGTCGATGAGCGGCGTGATGTCGACGACCAGCTCCGCCCGGCGCCGCACGGCGAACTTCACGCCGAGGCCCCGTCGGCGTCAGCCGCCGCGGCTCCCCCCGCCTCCTCGCTGAGCAGGTCGAGCGCCAGCAGGGCCGTGTCCTCCAGCTCCAGCACCAGGTCGTCGGCGCGGGCGAGCACCCAGCGGTAGGCGACCAGGGCCGGGATGCCCACCGACAGGCCCGCCATGGTCGTGATGAGGGCCTGGGAGATGCCGCCGGCAAGGCTGCTGACCACGCCGACGCCCTGCTGCTGGATGACCTCGAAGGTGAGGATCATGCCCCAGACCGTGCCCAGCAGGCCCAGCAGGGGCGCGACGGCCGCGACCGTGCCGAGCACCTGGCTCATCCGCTCCAGCTCGGCGGCCTCGCGCCGGCCGACCTCCTCCAGGCGCTCCTTGATCTGCGCCCGGGGCCGCCCCCGCGCCAGCAGGGCGGTCTCCACCAGCCGGCTGACGGCGACGTCGTCCTTGCGGCAGGCCGCCAGCGCGTCCCCCCACCGGCGCTGGCGGAGCAGCTCGACCAGCTCGCGCGCCAGGCCGCGGGGCGCGACCCGGCCGCGGCGCAGGGCGACCAGGCGCTCCAGGAAGGCCGCCAGGGCCACCACGCTGGCGAGCCCGATCGGGATCATGACCGGACCGCCGCTGACGAGGAACTCGATCACGTAGGCGCCTCCTGGCGGCAGGGGCCGCCGGCCGCGCGGGGACGCGGGACGGGGCGGCTTAGCCGAACCGCGGCGCACGACAAGGGCCGGGGCGAGCGGCCCCCCTCCCCCGCGACTTCCGTGTCCGACTTTTTGGACAGCGTGCAGATCCTGGGACGACAGCGGCACCTCCCGGACCCCGGCGCCGCCACCGGCAGCCGCAGGGCCGCGGGCCCGACTGCGACACAAGCACCCGTTTTCCTACGACTTCTCGTGACCATCAGGGAGATGCACACAGACCGACACGAATCTTCACGAACCTGGCACGTGGCTTGCTCTGGACAACACCGGCAGGTCACACCCCCCGAGGAGTCACCCATGGGATTCGCCGCGCGCAGGACGAGCACCACCAAGGTGGGTGAGGGCAACCCCCTCCTCAACAAGTACCTCAAGCGGATGGGAGAGATCCCGCTGCTGGCCCGGGAGGACGAGATCGAGGTGGCGCGGCGCGTCAGCGACGCCGGCCCGGACTGCGAGCTGGCCAAGGTGGTGCTCATCACCGCCAACCTGCGCCTGGTGGTCAGCATCGCCAAGCAGTACTCCTACCGCGGGCTTCCGCTCTCCGACCTGATCCAGGAGGGCAACCTGGGCCTGATGAAGGCGGTCGAGAAGTTCGACTACACGCGCGGCTTCAAGTTCTCGACCTACGCCTCGTGGTGGATCCGGCAGAGCATCGTGCGGGCCATCGAGAGCCAGATCCGCACCATCCGGATCCCCATCTACAAGCTCGAGGTGGTCAACCGGGTGCACTACACGCAGAAGGTGCTCTTCCAGGAGATGGGGCGCGAGCCCAGCCTGCACGAGATCGCCGAGCGCCTGGAGCTGGACCCGCTGAAGCTCGAGCGGCTGATGAAGCTGACCCGCGAGCCGATGAGCCTGGACGCGCCGGTGGCCGAGGACAGCGACAGCACCGTCGGCGACTTCATCGACGACCCTGACGCCGAGCGACCCGACGGCGACCTGGACGTGGCCAGCCTGCGCGACGAGATCGAGCAGGCCCTGGCCCTGCTCTCGCCGCGCGAAGAGAAGGTCCTGCGCATGCGCTACGGGATCGGCGAGCCGACCCAGTACTCCCTGGAGGAGATCGGCGCGCGGTTCAACCTGACCCGCGAGCGGATCCGCCAGATCGAGCTGAAGGCGCTGCGCAAGCTGCGGCACGCCAAGCGCTGCCAGACGCTGGAGGCCTTCGTCTGCTGAGCGGCGCTCGGAGCGCCCCTCCCTGCCCTCTCTCTCCCACGGCGGCGATGGTGCCGGCGTGACCTGCCCGCGGCGCCCGGGGTGCCCCCCCGGGCGTCGCCATGTCAAGAACTTCGGACGCGCCTCAGGCCCGGCGCCGCCGACCCAGGAGCAGGCCCAGCAGGGGGGCCAGGCCGAGCCACGCGGCCGCTCGCGCCGGGGCCGTGGCACACCCGGCGCGCGTGTCGTCCAGCGCCACCACGCCGCCGGGGGGCGAGACCGGGCCAGGCCCGCCGGGGTCGCCGCCGGGCGCCCCGCCGTCGCTCCCGGCACCGCCGTCGGTGGCCGGGCCGGTGTCGGTGCCCCCGCCCCCGTCCCCCGCGGTGCCACCGTCGGTCGCGCCTCCGTCCGTGGCCCCGCCATCGCCGGTCTCGGTGCCACCGCCGCCGGGCAGCAGCGCGATCGAGCACCAGTTGGTGCCCGAGGCCAGCTCCTTGGCGCAGGAGCCCTCGTCGTAGCCCGGGTAGCTGGCCACCATGGTGTAGCTGCCCAGCGGCAGGTCGTAGAAGCGGTAGTAGCCGTCGCCCTCGACCGTGGTCGTCTCGCCCGTCTCGGCGATGCGCACCGTGGCGCCGACCAGGCGGTCCCCGCTGTAGATGTCGCTGTCGGCCACCACGCCGATCACGTCGCCGGTCACCTCGCCGCCGCTGATGAGGGACATGTAGGTGTCCCAGTCCCAGCCCGTGCCCGGGTCGGTGTGCGTGGCGCCCGGGACCTCGATGTGGCCGATGATGTAGTCGCGGCTGGCGGGGATGCCGTTGCGGGCGATGATGTCGGAGACCAGGGCCGCCGAGCCGCTGTACATCGCGTCGGTGTACCACTCGTCGGGCGACTCGACGTAGCCCTCGTGCTCGATGCCGACGCTGGCCAGGTTGTAGTCCCAGTTGCCGGCGTGCCAGGCGACGTCCTCCTCCTTGACCATCTGGGTGACCTGGCCGTCGCTGGAGCGCACGACGTAGTGGGCGCTGACCTCGGCCGAGGAGTTCTGGAACCACGAGATGCAGCCGGAGTAGCTGCCCTGCACGGTGTGCACGACGACGTAGGAGATGTCCGCCGCGCCCCGGCTGTAGTTGCTGTAGTTGCTGCTGCTGGCGTTGATGAACTGGTAGCAGCCCGAGTAGTCGCAGGAGGTCGGCGGCGGCGGCAGGTCCAGCCAGTCGATGCGCTCCACCGGGGTCGGCGGCAGCCGCAGCCCGCCCCGCGCGGCCCCGTGCTCCACCACGTCGTAGACGTAGTGTGCGTACATGTCCTGCAGGTTGGGCGCGTGCCGGCCCGAGAAGCTGGCGACCGCGGTCAGCCAGGCGCCCAGGTCGTCGACGGGCGGCAGGCGGCCGTCCCCCCGCACCGCGGCGCTGCGCGCGAGCATCGCCGCCGCGGCGCGGATCTGCAGGCCCGGGTCGTCGACCAGGTCGTCGGGGCTGACGCCCAGCAGCATCGCGGCGTCCTCCAGCCGCGGGCCGTCGCCGCCGTCCTCCTCGCGCAGGTCGTAGAGGCCGTAGCCGCCCCACTGGCTGACCACCTCGGGGTCCCAGCGGCTGGCCTCCCAGGCCAGCGCCATCAGCAGCGGGCGCGGCACCTGGAACTCCGCGGCGGCGCGGGAGAAGTGCGGGCCGAGCCAGCGCAGGTCCCGGTCGGCCTCGGAGGCGGGCCACTCGCCCAGGCCGCTGGCGGGGGACAGGGGGTCGGTGGCGAGGGCGGAGGCATGGGCCAGGCCCGCGAAGAGCAGGAGAGGAAGCATCGAAGTCCCCGGAACGGGCCGCGGCGGCCGATGGTGCGGGCAGCAGGCTATCACCCGCCCCGACGGGTGGCCGCGCGGCGGCCCCCCCGCGCCCACCTGCCGCCGACTCGTCACCTCGGGCGCCGGCCCGGGCTGCACGATCGGTCCGGGCCGGCTACCCGGGCGTCGCAACCTCCTTCCCCGCGAGGACCCCATGGCCGAAGCCACCGAGCTGATCGCCGCGCTGCAGCCCGTGCTGGAGCGCCTGCGCACCGTCGACCTGCGGTCGGGCGCCGACCCGACCACCCTGGCGGCCGGGCTCGACGTCGACCTGCCCGTCGACGGGCCGATCCTGGGCATGGTGCGCACCCTGGTCGAGCTGGGCCTGGACGAGGGCTGGCTCTGCCCGAAGGAGGCCGGCGGCGTGCGCTTCGGACGCCTGGCCAAGGCCTCGCCCGCCACCCACGGCTTCTCCATCGACACGGTGGACATGCGGGGCCCCGGTCCCGGCCACACGCACCCGCAGGGCGAGATCGACCTGTGCTTCCCCCTGGACGGGCAGCCGACCTTCGACGGCCGCGCGGCGGGCTGGACGGTCTACGGCCCCGGCTCCTGGCACGTGCCCACCGTCGCCGGCGGGCGCATGGCGATCCTGTACTTCCTGCCCGGCGGCGAGATCCGCTTCGAGCCCAAGCCCTGACGACCGCCGGGCGACCGGCGCCGGGCTCCGCGTCCCAGGTGCTGCTGGCCGTGGGCGCAGGGGCGCTGGCCCTGCTGCTGGCCGAGGTCGCCGTCCGGGTGCTGCGCCCACGCCCGCGGGCCCAGCCCATCGAGGCCACCGGCGAGTTCCGGCTGCGCTGGATCGACGACGTGCCCCTGTGGGACCGGGCCGGAGACCCGCGCGGGCACCCCGACCTGGCCTGCCGCGCGGCCCGGCCGGACGCGGTGGACATCGTCGCGCTGGGCAGCAGCATCCTCTACGGCGTGCAGCTCGACGCCGCGCAGACCTGGGTCCCGGTGGCCCAGCGCCGGCTGGAGGAGCAGGGCTGGTCGACCTGCGTGCACAACATCTCCGGGCCGGGCTGGGGCGCGCACCAGAAGCGGCAGGCGCTGCGCGAGGTCCAGCAGACCCTGACGCCGCGCGTCGTGCTGTGGGAGCTGTGGGGGACGGACACCCTGGAGTACCGCAAGCTGGGCGACCGGGCCTGGCGCATGGGCGAGCTGCAGACCGGCCCGGATGGCTACCCGAACCCCTGGGCCCTGCCGCTGCGCGCCAACCGGCTGCTCTTCGACGGCTCGGCGCTCTACCGCTACGCGAACCTGGCGGTCACGCCCGTGGGGTCTTCCTCGGGCGACTGGCCCGCCACGTTGGCCGGGCCGGTGGCCGAGGGGCTGGCCGCCGCCGAGGCCGTGGGCGGGCGCCTGCTGCTGGTGGTGATGCCGCGGCTGGACCGGCCCTTCGCGACCAGCGCCGACCAGGACCGCTCGATCACGCACCCGGCGAGCCAGTGGCTGGCGACCGTGCAGGGGCGCCCGGTCCGCCTGGTGCAGGCCGCCGCGCTGCTGCGGGAGGAGGAGGTCGAGGCCCTGCGCCTGGACACCTGCTGCCACTACGACGCGGAGGGGCACGCCCGGCTGGGCGAGGTGCTGGCCGCCGAGCTGGCGCACGAGCTGGAGGCCCTGGCTGCCGCCGCTCCCTGAGCCAGCGCCGGGCTAGGGTCGCCGCGCGTGGCAGGCGACGCAGGCCGCCAGCACCTGGCCGTAGAGGTCGGCGCGCGTCGCGGGGTCGGGGTCCCGCAGGCCGCCGGCCGCCAGCTCGTGCACGGCATAGGCCGAGGCGGCGACCTCCTCGGCCTCCTGCGCGCCCACCTCCAGCGCCAGCGTGTCCAGCGCCGGCTGCGACAGCACCTGCAGGCTCTCGGCCCAGGCAGTGTCCGAGGGCTGCACCAGGGCCGCCCACATCCGGTCCGCGGCCCACTGGTGGCCGGCCATGTGGGCGGCGACGCCGGGGTCGCCCGAGGGGGTGGGCCCGGACACGGCCGAGGGGGCCGGCCCCGGGTGGGGCAGGGCCACGACCAGGCCGAGCGACTGGTGACAGCCGCCGCACTGGTTCGCCGCCGACGCGACCGCCCGCGCCAACCCGCCGGCGTCGGCGCTGGCCGCTCCCGCGCGCGCGTCCTGCTGCATGCCGTCCATCCAGGTGCCCCAGTCCGGCGGAAGCTCGGGGTCCGGTGGGTCCGCCGCCAGCGTGGCCAGGTGGGCGCGCGCCTGCTCGGGGCGTCCCTGGATCAGCGCGTCGCGCGCCTGTGTCAGCCGCTCGAAGCGCTGGTCCATGCGCAGCCGCAGGCCGTGGGCGCCAGCCGGCGCCGCGGGCGGCGCTGCGGGTCCGGGCGCCGCGGGCGGCGCTGTGGGTCCGGGCGCCGCGGGCGGCGCTGCGGATCCGGGCGCCGCGTGCGGCGCTGCGGC
>JAKLKF010000047.1 GCA_023150805.1 Myxococcota bacterium
CTTGGGGTTGCACTGATCGCGTGGCAGCTCACCCGCCCGTCGGCACCTGCGGCTGTAAGCGCGGTCCCGATGCCAACCGTTGCGCCCGAACCAGCTCCCTCCACGCCCGTCGCCGCGCCGGCCGCCTCGCCGACGGCCGACACGACCCTCCCCTCCCCCGAGGCCGCGACCGTCGCCGTCACCCTGTCCTCGACGCCGTGGGGGGCCCAGGTGGTGATCGACGGGCACCTGGTCGGCACGACCCCGCTGCGGGGGCACGCCCTCGAAGCCGGCACCCACACCGTCACGATGGCCTTCGGCGACCAGCGCTCCAGCCGCACCATCACCGTCGGCGGGCGCCACCCCACCTCCCACACCTGGACCGTGGAGTCCGACCAATGGCGCTCGTCCATGTAGTTGCCCCCCTCCTGGCCCTCTCGGGCACCGCCCGCGCCGCCTGCGACGAGCCCGCGGAGCTGGTCGCCCAGGTCGAGCAGGCCGTGCTGGACGCGCGCTTCGAGGACGCGCGCGCGGCGACCGACCGGGCGGAGCGGGCCTTCGGCTGCACCGGCTCGGCCGAGGGCGCCCTGCTGGCGCGGCTGTGGGTCGCCGAGGGGGCGATGGCCCACGTCGAGGGCGACCCGGCGGCCCGCGACCAGGCCTTCGCCAGCGCCCAGCGGGTCGCGCCGGGCCAGTGGACCGAGGCCTTCGGCGCGGCGCTGGAGTCGCTGTGGGCCGCCGCCGCCGCGCAGCCTCGCAGCCGCGGGACCCTGCAGGTCGAGGGGCTGGCCCCGGGCCAGGGCGCACGGGTGGACGGCCGCCCCGTGCAGACGCCGGCCGAGCTGGAGAGCGGGCTGTACCTGGTGCAGGCCGACGGTGGCCCGCCCCTGTTCACGCGGATCGTGCTCCTGCCGGACGAGCAGACGCTGGTGGTGCGCGTCGAGCCGCAGGCCCCGGCGACCGCCGCGCCGACCGCCGGGCGCGACCACCGCGGACGCGGCTGGTGGTTCGCCGGGGCGGGCGTGGCGGCGGCGCTGTCCGGCACCAGCGCCTGGCTGGCGACCCGGCAGGACGGCGCGATGGAGGGAGCGACCAGCATCGACGAGCTGGACGGCGACTTCGGCCGCCAGAAGGGCTTCGGCTACGCGACCTGGGGCCTGGCGGGCCTGGGCGCCGCCTGCGTGGGGGTCGGCATCGCCTGGTGAGGCGGTGGGCCCCCTGCCGCCGGCCCCCTACCGCCACAGGCCCCGCTCGACGGCGCGCATGCCCACGCGCCAGGTCGCCGCGCGCGCCAGCAGGGCGGCCACCTCCAGGTCGAGCTCCCCCTGCCGCAGGCGCCGCACCAACGCGCCCTCGGCGTGCATCCAGCGCTGCGCGCAGTCGTAGTAGCGCCGCGGCAGGTCCATCCGGAAGGCCAGGCGGCCGCCGTTGGCGCGCTCCCAGCCCGGCGGGCGCTCGATCCGGTCGGCGACCTGGTCGTAGAAGGCGGTGCCCTTCATCGGGTGGGCCAGGGACAACAGCGTCACCTCGGGCTGCACCTCGTGCAGCATCCGCATGGTCGCGGTGACGTCGGCCGGCGTCTCGCCCGGGTAGCCCAGCATCACGAAGACCCCGACCTGGATGCCGTGGGCGCGCAGCAGCCGGGCGCCCTGCAGGATCTGCTCGACGCTGCCGTCCTTGCGCATCGCGTCGAGCACGTGCTGGGCGCCGCTCTCCGCCGACAGGTACATCCGGTAGCAGCCCGCGCGCCGGAGCGCGTCGCACATCGCCGGGTCCAGGCTGCCGGGCCGGCCGATCAGGTAGAAGGGCGTCTGCAGCCCCCGCTCCACCACCCGCCGGCAGAAGCGGTGGACCCAGCGCCGGTTGATCGTGAACAGGTCGTCGGCGAACCAGATCTGGTCGGGCTGGAAGGTCTGCTTGAGGAAGGCCATCTCGTCGATGACGTCGTCGACGTCGCGCCGCCGGTAGCTGTCGCCGTAGACCTGCTTGCTGCACCAGGAGCAGTGGAAGGGGCAGCCGCGGCTGGTGATCATCGACAGGGCGGTCTCGCCGTGCCGGGCGCGCCAGGTCTCCAGGTAGGCCGAGAGGTCGCGGCGATCGCGGTAGGGCCAGGGGATCTGCTCGAGGGGGCGGATGAGCGGGCGCGGCGCGGTGCGGACCTGCCGGCCGTCCGGGTCGCGGAAGGCGATGCCGGGGATCGCGGACAGGGCCTCCCAGCGCCAGCGCCAGCCGTTGCCCGCCAGGTGCTCCATCAGCTCCTGCAGCGTGCGCTCCCCCTCGCCGATGACCAGGACCTCGACCCCCATGTCCAGGTACTCCTCGACGTACTGCGCCGGGTCGGGCCCCCCGGCGATCACGCGCCGGCCCTGCTCGACCAGGCGCGCGACGATGTCCCGCGCCACGGGGCGGGTCACGGTGTGACCGTACAGGCCCACCACCCGGGGATCGGCGTCGGCGACGTGGGCCAGGAGCGCGGCGGGGCCGGGCTGGAATGTGCTGTCGAACCAGTCGACGGCCGAGAAGCCCGCGCGGCGGAGCCAGGCGACGACGTACTGGATGCCCAGCGGCGGGAAGGGCCGGCACAGCTCCTGCTCGTGCGGATCGTCCGCCAGGAAGTAGGCGTGGGTCAGCAGCAGGTCGAGGCGCGGGCCGGTCACCGTCCCCCCCTACCCTGGCCTCCGCCGCCCGCTCCACCGCCCGCGTCGGCGGCGGCGGCGATGCGCTCCAGCCCGTCGGGCAGGTGGTGGGCGATGCTGTTGGCGTAGTAGCGGACGAGCACCTCGCGCCCGGGGCGCAGGTGGAAGACCCCACGGTCGTGGCCGACCAGGCCGCGGCGCTCCAGCGCGTAGCCCGCCAGGAACAGGACCATCTGCGCCTCGTGG
This sequence comes from Myxococcota bacterium, assembly GCA_023150805.1. Lineage (GTDB taxonomy): Bacteria > Myxococcota_A > UBA796 > UBA796 > UBA2385 > UBA2385. The sequence continues at coordinate 2,862 of JAKLKF010000047.1, forward strand.
CCATCGTCGACGGCGGCGTCCAGGCCGGGGATGCCGCTCTCGGCTTCGCGCAGCCGCGGAAAGGCGGCCCCCAGCGCCACCGGGGCGCCGACCCGCCGCAGCTCGGCCAGCAGGCGCTGCAGGCGCGTGAACACGGCGTCGTCGGTCGGCTCCCCCGCCTCCAGCAGCGCGTAGCAGAGCAGGCACACCGGCGTGGCAGGCACCTGGCGGCTGACGCGGCCGAGCAGGCGGTGGGCCAGCGCGTCGATGGCCGGCCGGCGCTGGTCCTTGGGCAGGCGGGCCAGGTCCTGCCCGTCGGACAGCTCGCTGAGCAGCACCGGGGGCCCGACGCTGACGGCGGCGTAGCCCAGCTTGCGGTGGGCCCGCAGCGCGACCCGGACCAGGTTGGCGCCGACCAGCACCGGCAGGCGGACCAGCAGCCGCAGGGCCGACAGCGCCTTCTCGGGGGCGGAGGGCTTCCGCTCCCGGCCCTGCAGCTCGGCCGTCAGGTGCGCGTCCTCCAGCACGCGGTCGAAGTTCAGGCCGACCGGGACGAAGGCGATCTCCAGGTCGGGGTCGTCGCGGCGGGCGCCGATGATGTAGTCGAGCAGGCCCGCCTTGGGGGGGCGCAGCAGGCCGTCCCGGGACAGCCCCCCCTCGATGAAGAAGCCGGTGACGCCGCCCTGGCCCACCAGGCGCTGGACGTAGCGCTCCAGGACCTTGTGGTAGAGCTTGTCGGTCTCGCCCCGCCGCACGAAGTAGCTGCCGAAGGCCCGGAAGAGCACGTCCAGCGGCCAGACCCGCGCCCACTCGCCCACGGCGTAGGACAGCGCCACGTGGCGCAGCAGGCCGTAGGAGAGCACGACGTAGTCGGCGTTGCTGCGGTGGTTGATCACGTAGACCGCCACCGCCCCCGGCGGCACGGCGGCCTGGGCGGCGACCACCTCGCGGCGATCGAAGACCACCTCGTAGGCCAGGTTGACGACCAGCCGCGCCAGCACGGCGGCCACCCGGTAGTAGGCCGTGATCGAGAAGGCGGGGGCGATCTCGTCGACGTACTCGACCACCCGCATGCGCACCGTGGCGAGCGGCAGGCGCTGCTCCTCGGCGGCGCGGATCATGGCCCGGTCGATCTCGGGGTCCACCAGCAGCCCCTCGCGCAGCCACAGCCGGTCGATGAAGCGCGCCGCCTCCAGCCGGACCTGGTGCCGGCGCACGTAGGCCAGCGCCCCCTCGCGCAGCCGACCGCGGACCCGGCGGAGCACGGCGAAGCGCAGCAGCTCGTAGCCGAGCAGCCCACCCGCGATGGTCAGGGTCCAGCCGAGCACGGTCTCAGGCAGAGAGCACCCTGGGCAAGGGACGGGAGGGGGGGCGGGGTGGAGGGGGGCCGGCCACAGGATACTCCTGCGCCATGGACGACCCCGAGCGCGACCCCGCCGGACCACCCCTCGAACCGCAGGACGAGGTCCGCGCCGCGCTGGACGCCTTCTACGCCGCCTTCCAGGACCTGGACCTGGCGGCGATGTCCCGGGTCTGGGCCCGGCGCGACCAGGACCTCTGCGTGCACCCCGGCTGGGAGGTGCTCGAGGGCTGGCCGCTCATCCGCGAGAGCTGGCGCGCCATCTTCGCGAACACAGGCTTCCTGCGGGTGGCTGTGCTCGAGCCGCGGATCGAGGTGCTGGGGACGGTGGCGCGCGTGACGAACGTCGAGGCGCTGGTCACGGTCGCCGGCTCCCAGGTGGCCCACAGCCAGGTCGCCGCGACCAAGCTGTTCCTGCGCACGGCCGAAGGCTGGCGCCTGATCCTCCACCACGGCTCGCCCATGGCCCACCAGCACCGGGTCGAGGAGCTGGGCGAGGGTCCGACGAACTGAGCCGGCGCCCGCTCACAGCGCGCCCGCCGAGGCGCGGTGGGCCACCCGCAGCATGCGCTCCTGGTCGAGGTCGACCGCGGCCGTCCCCGCCGCTCCCGACAGGGCGAGCAGGCGCTGCTGCGCGTCGTCGAGGTCCAGCGCGAGGCTGTTGAGCACCGCGCGGCGCAGCGCCCGGGGGCCGCCGGAGGGGGCGACCATGGCCCGCAGCAGCAGCTCGAAGGAGAGCCACAACAGCACGGTGCCCTCGGCCGCGACCGCCCCCCAGGGCGCCGAGGCCAGGTTCAAGGCGTGGTCGGCGCCGACGACCTGGCCGGGGCCCACCGGCCGGGCGCCGAGCAGGCCACCGCGGCGCGCCACCCGCAGCAGGTGCAGCGCCCCCTCCATCACCAGCCAGCCTCCCGGCCCGGCGCCGGGTCCCCTCTCCAGCGCCCCCAGCCGCTGCCCGGGGGCGACCACGCGCGGGGCGCTCCCCCCCAGCGCGCGCAGCGACAGGCCCAGCGGCCAGGCCAGCAGGTGCGGCAGCGCCGGCGCGGGCGGCGGGTCCAGCGGGCGGGCCCCCGCGTCGGCGGCGTGGCGCGCCAGGGCGTGCATGGCGGCGTCCCGGTGGGCGACCAGGGCGCGCACGCTGTCGTACTCGATGCGCGCGACCGCGCGGCTGCCCGTCGCCTCCAGCCGCTGGAAGGTGGCCGGCTCCAGCCGCCGGACCACGCAGCCCCCGCGGCACACCACGTCGGCGGGGCTCGCCGGCACCAGCCCCAGCAGGCCCAGGCCCCCCACGTGATCCCCCTCGCCCAGGTGGCCGACCACCAGCGCGTCCGGGCCCTCGCCCACGCGCACCTCGACCTCGCCCCGCTCGATCACCCAGGCGTGGTCCTGGGCCTCGCCCCGGCGCAGGAGCACCGTGCCCGAGGGCAGGCGGCGCGGTGGGCAGAAGTCGTAGACGTCCTGCCAGCGGGCGGGCGCAGGGTCGAGGGGGGGCGCGGAGGGGCTGGCGTGGGCGACGGGGGACATGGTGTTCCTCAGGGGGGCAGGGGCCGCGAACGCCCGGTGGTCCTCCGCTCCTGACGCACGGAGCGTGCCAACCCCTCCGGCGGCCGCTGCGATGGCGCCCCCGCCGCGCCGTGGGGGGGGCACCGGCGGCCGCCACCCGCGGTGTTCCGACCGCCCCAGTGGCCGCGCCGTCACCTGTCCGGCACAACCCGTGGAACAGGTGTGGAACATGGCAGTGGCCGCGATCCGGCCACCGGATCGCCGGTTCCGGGCCCCCTGGGCGGCGACGTCCCGGTCCCCGGACCTGGCACGGAGCTTGCCATGTCTCCGGTGGCGGGGTCTCCCCCCCCCCACCCCCACCGCCCGCCGGAGACACCATGTCGATCCCCGAAGCCGTCGTCGCCCCGCTCGTCACCGCCCGCCTGCTGATCGTCGCGCGCACGACCGAGGAGCGGGCGCGCCTGGCCCGCACCCTCACGGGCCTGGGCCACGAGGTCGAGACCGTCGCCGACACCGAGCGGGCGGTCGAGCGCCTCGAGGCCCGCGCCTTCGACGTGGTGATGGCCCTGCCCGCGCAGGTGACCGAGGCGGCCGAGCTGGCCACCTGGATGCGCGTGCGGCACCCCGAGACCCCCGTGGTGCTGGTCGCGACCGCCGAGTTCGGCGCCGCCGCCCTGGACGTGGCCGGTCCCGAGGCCCTGGTCCTGGTCCCGCCTCCCGCGGCCCCCGCCGACCTGGACGGCGCCATCGACCGCGCCCTCGCGCGGCGCGCCGCCTGGCGGCAGGCCCCTCCCCACCGCCACGCCGACCTGACCGCCTCCGCGCCCGACCCCGCCTCGCAGGCGGCCTTCGAGGACGCGCTGTCCCGCCTGTACCTGGTCTTCCAGCCGATCGTCCGCGCCAACAGCGGCTGCGTGGTCGGCTACGAGGCCCTGCTGCGCACGACCAGCCCCCGCTTCCGCGGCGCGAGCCCGCTGCTGTCCCTGGCCGGCAGCCTGGGGCGCCTGGGCGAGGTCGACCAGCGCGTGCGGGCCCTGTTGGCGGCGGAGTACGAGGACGCCGCGCAGTGGCGCAGCTTCTTCCTCAACCAGGACGCCAGCGTCCTCGACGACGGCCTGCTGGGCAGCGACGACGACCCGCTGTTGCCCTACGCCTCGCGCCTGGTGGTGGAGTTCGGCGCCTCGCTGCGCCTGCCGCCCTCCCCCGAGGTGACCGGCTCCGTCCTGCGCATGCGCCAGGCCGGCTACCGCATCGCCGTGGGCGACCACGCGGGGGTGACGCCGGCACCGGCCCGGATGCGGGCCCTGGCCCCGGACCTGTACAAGCTCTCCGGCGCCGTCGTGCACCGCTGCGACCAGTCCGCCAGCCGCCGGCGCACCATCGCCGAGGTGGTCGAGCTGGCCCACGCCGACGGCGCGCTGGTCGTGGCCCAGGGCATCGAGCGCCCCGAGGAGCACCAGGTGGCCGTCGAGCTGGGCTGCGACCTGCTCCAGGGCTTCCTGGTCGGCATGCCCCGCGCCGCCTTCGACTGACCCACCCCCTCCGGGCCGGCAGCGCGGGGCCGCCGGCCTCGCCGTCCGCCGGCCACGCACCTCTCACCACGGGAACCCCCCATGACCATCACCGCCGCCGCCCGGACCGGCCACCGCCCCTACAAGCTGCTGGTCGTCGTCCCGCGGGTGGAGATCGCCTTGGAGCTGGAGCGCTCCCTGGGTGACGCCCCGCTGCACGTCTACACGCTCACCGGCGGGGCCGAGCTGGCCCCGCGCGCGGTGCTGGACCTCTCCCCCGACATGGTCCTGGTGCACCTGGACAGCCTGGCCGGCGCCGACCGGAAGGCGCACCAGGACCGCGTGGAGCACCTCGTCCGCGACCTGGGCGAGGGCACCGCCCTGGTGCTGGTCTCCGACCGCAGCCGCAGCCCGGACACCGACGAGGCGCTGCACCGCGGCGCCTTCGCGTGGCTGGGCCACCCCTTCGACGCCGAGGAGGTGCAGCGCACCCTGGCCCGGGCGCTGAACGCCAGCCCCGGCACCGGCGGCGCCAGCGCGGGCGGCACCGGCGGCCCCGACGCCGACCCGGGCGAGCTGCTGCGGTACGGCCGGACGCTGGAGCGCCTGTACATGGCCTGGCAGCCGCTCTTTCGCGCCCAGGACGGCGCGCTCTTCGGCTACGAGGCCCTGGTCCGCAGCGACGAGCCCACCTGCCCCTCGGCCTGGCACGTGCTCGACCTGGCCGACCGCCTGGGCCGCGAGGCCGAGCTGGACTGGCACATCCACGCCCGCTCCGCCGCCGACGCCCTGGCCGGCGGCCTGGAGGGGGTGCTGATGATCAACGTCTCGGTGCGCCAGTTCATGGCCGGGACCCTGGGCACCCCGCGCGACCCGCTGCTCCCGCTGGCGGCGCGGGTGGTGCTCGAGGTGAGCGAGAACGGCACCATCGAGGACATCGAGGCCGTCGCCCGCCAGTGCGCGCGCCTGCGCGGCCTGGGCTACCGGGTGGCCCTGGACGACCTCGGCACGGGCCCCGACTACCTGGCCCGCCTGCTGGCCCTGGAGCCCCAGGTCTTCAAGCTGGACCGGCTGGCCCTGGCGGACTGCGACCAGGACGCCCGCAAGCGCCGCTACGTCCGGGCCATCGTCGCGATGGCCCACGGCGAGGGCGCGCTGGTGGTGGCCGAGGGCATCGAGCGCCCGGCCGAGGCGCAGCTCGCCCGCGAGCTGGGCTGCGACCTGCTGCAGGGCTTCCTGCTGGCCCGGCCGCAGCGGCGCGAGCACTGGCTGCACGCGCCCCCCGCGGCCTTCTCCCTCCCCCCGGGACCTTCGCGCGCCGGCGACCGCGACGCCGCCTGAGCCGGCCCCTCCTCCGCCGATCCCCTGCACACCCCGAGCCCCCCATGGACCTCCGCCAGATCCTGCTCGTCGACGACGAGGCAGACATCCGCACCATCGCCCGGATCAGCCTGTCGCGGATCGGCGGCTGGTCCACCCGCGTCGCCGCGTCCGGGGCCGAGGCGCTGGCCCTGGCGCGAGAGGAGCGGCCGGACCTCGTGCTGCTGGACGTGATGATGCCGGGGATGGACGGCCCGGAGACCCTCAAGCGCCTGCGGGCGCTGCCCGGCCGGGCGGACGTGCCCGTCATCTTCCTGACCGCCAAGGCGATGGCCGACGACCACGCGCACCTGCGGTCCCTGGGCGTGATCGGCGTCCTGACCAAGCCCTTCGACCCGCTGACCCTGCCCGGCCAGGTGCGGGGCATCGTGGAAGCCGCATGACCGCGCCCATCCTGGCCACCGCCACCGACGCCACCCCTCCCGCCGCCACCGAGCCGGCGACCGTCCTGCTGGTCGACGACGACGCCAACCTCCGCAGCATCGTGCGGGAGGCGCTGGTCCCCCAGGGCCTGCGGGTCCTGGAGGCCTCGACCCTGCAGGCTGCGCGGGCGCTATTGGACTGCGTGCACCCCGAGGTGCTGGTCGTCGACGGCTCGCTGCCCGACGGCGAAGGCCTGGAGCTGCTGGCCGAGCTGCGCGAGACCGGCCGCTCCCCGGCCACCATCTACATCACCGCGCACGAGCAGGACCTGTCCCGGGTGCGGGCGCTGCGGGCCGAGCTGGGGATCCGGCTGGTGGTGGGCAAGCCCCTCAGCCTGGCCGAGCTGGCGCTGCAGGTCCAGGCGCTGGCCCGCCGGGCCGAGCGGGGCCCCGGCGTCCGCCCGCCGCCCCCGGGCGCCGCCCCGGTGCTCGACCTGCTGGGCAGCCTGCGCCAGGGCTACCGGGCCGAGCTGTGCCGGCAGCTGCAGGTCCTGGCCACGGGTGCGCGGGCCGTCGCGCAGCGGAGCGGGGACCCCCGCGCGCTCGAGCTGCTGGCCCACCGCGTCCACGGGACGGCCGGAACCTACGGCTTCCCCGGGGCCAGCCTCCTGGCCGGGCAGGTCGAGGCCGCCCTGATCCCGTCCTCGTCCCCCGCGGAGGGCGTGGAGGCGGCCCTGCTGCGCCTGGCCGGGCAGTGCGAGGCGCTGCGGGCCGAGCTGGAGCGGCAGGCGCCCGCCGAGAGCCCGGCCCCCGAGCCCTCCGCGGAGCACCGGGTGCTGCTGGTCCACCCCGACCGCGGCCTGCGCGCCGAGCTGGCGCGGATCGGGACGCGCAACGGGCTGGCGGTCCACGAGGCCGGCTCCGAGGCCGAGGCGATCGGGCTGGCGCTGCGGGCGCCCCCGACCTGCGCCATCGTGGCGACCGGCCTGCCCCAGGGCGACGATCCGATGCGCTGCATCCGGCGCCTGCGGTCGCTGCCCTCGCTGGGCGACCTGCGCGTGGCCCTGCTCTCGGACCACGACGAGGTGAGCCGCCGGGTCGACGCCAGCCGCGCCCGCGTCGACCTGTTCGAGGTGGCGCCCATGGGCGCGATGCGCTTCCTCGACGTGGTGCGCCGCCTGCGGCTGGGCGCCACCAGCAGCCTGTCGGTGCTGCTGGTCGAGGACGACCCCGACTTCGCCCGCGCCGCGCGGCAGGTGCTGGAGCTGCACGGGATGGCGGTGCACGTCCTGCAGGATCCGACCCGCATCCTCGACACGCTGGACGATCGCCGGCCGGACCTGGTGCTGCTGGACCTGGTGATGCCGGCGCTCAGCGGCTTCGACGTCTGCCGGCTGATCCGCACCACCGCCCGCTGGTGCGAGCTGCCCATCGTGGTCGTCACCTCGCGGCTCTCCGCCGACGTGCGCATCGCCGCCTTCCAGGCGGGTGCCGACGACTACGTGGCCAAGCCCGTGGTCGCCGAGGAGCTGGTGGCGCGGGTCAAGGGCCGCGCCCAGCGGGCGCGCCTGCAGCTCGAGGCGCGCGAGCACGACGGCCTGACCGACCTGCTCCTGCGCCGCCCCTTCGTCGAGCGGGTCGAGCAGACCCTGGCGCTGGGGCGCCGCACGGGGATGCCCGTGACCGTGGCCCTGATCGACCTGGACCACTTCAAGCAGGTCAACGACCAGCACGGCCACCTGGTCGGAGACCAGGTCCTGGCCGTGATGGGCCAGGTCCTGCGCAACCACACCCGCGCCGAAGACCGCTGCGCCCGGTGGGGCGGCGAGGAGTTCGCCGTCGCCTTCGTCAACGCCGAACCCGACGCCGCCCGCCTGGCGCTGGACCGCATCCAGGCCCAGTTCACCTCGCTGCGCTTCCAGGGGGACGACGGGGTCTCCTTCCAGGTCAGCTTCAGCGCGGGCCTGGCCTGCTCCACGACCCACGGCGCCGACCTGGTCCAGCTCCTGCGCGTCGCCGACGAGCACCTCTACGCCGCGAAGGAGGCCGGCCGCCGCCGGATCTGCGCATGAACCCGACCCGACCGCCGCTCCCGCCGCCAGAGCCCAAGCCCCGCCCGGGGCCCACCCTCGACCCGGGCGCGCGCGTGGCCGTCGCCGTCGGAGAGGCCTGCCCCCCCCCGGGTGGGCGGGACTTCGCGGCGCTGGCGCGCATGGCCGCCGACCTCGCCCAGGTCCCCTGCGCCTGCATCACGCTGGCCGACGGCGTCCGGCCGACGATCGAGGCCTCCCTGGGGCTGCCCGACCATCCCACGCCGGCCTGCGGGCCCCTCCTGGCGCGCCTGGCGGCCACCGGGGTGCCCCAGGTGGTCGAGGACCTGCGGGCCGACCCCGAGACCAGCGGGCACCCGCTGGTGGCGGCCGAGGGCGGCCTCCGCAGCTGCCTGGCGATCCCGGTCCACGCCGCCGGCCGCACGGTCGGCGCGCTGTTCCTGATGGACCGCCAGCCCCGCGGCTTCGACACGGTGCGGATGGACCTGCTCTCGGCGCTGGCCGACCAGGTCGCGGTGCTGATCGAGTTGCGGCGCAAGACGGCGGCCCTGGAGCGGGCGGTCGCGCAGCGGGACGCCCTGCGCAGCGAGTCCCAGCGCTTCTTCGCGCTGGCGAGGGACCTGCTGATGGTCACCGACCCCCGCGGCGTCATCACCCGGGTCAACCCCGCCTGGACCACCCACCTGGGCTACCCGGAGATCGACCTGCTGGGGAGCACGCTGGCGCCGCTGGTGCACCCCGAGGACCTGGATCGGGTCGAGCGGGGGATGGAGGGCTGGAAGCGCAACGCCGAGCCCCGCCACCAGGAGTACCGGATCCGGCACACCGACGGGAGCTGGCGCTGGTTCCGCGGGACCACCGTGCGCGACGGCGCCGAGGGCTCGCTGTTCACGCTGCTGCACGACGTCACCGACGACAAGCACCTCGAGGCGCTCAAGTCGGCCTTCGTCTCGACGGTCAGCCACGAGCTGCGGACGCCGCTCACCTCGATCCGCGGGGCGCTGGGCCTGGTGACCTCGGGCACCCTGGGGGCGGTGCCCGACCCGGTCCGCGAGCTGCTCGACATCGCCAACCGCAACGCCCAGCGGCTGGTCCTGCTGGTCAACGACATCCTGGACCTGGATCGCATCGAGTCCGGGCGGCTGCCGATGACGATGGTACCCACCGACCTGCGCAGCGTGGTGCGGGACAGCGCCCGGGCGAACCGGGCCAACGCCGACGCGCGCGAGGTGCGGCTGGACGTCGAGACGACCGCCGGCGACGCGACGGTCAAGGGCGACGCCCACCGCCTGCAGCAGGTGGTGGACAACCTGTTGAGCAACGCCGTGCGTTTCTCCCCCCAGGGGGGGCGCGTGCTGCTGCGCGTGGTGCCGCGGGGCGAGCGCGTGCGCGTCGAGGTCCGGGACTGGGGTCCGGGCATCGCGCCGGACTTCCGCGGCCGCATCTTCGGGCGCTTCGCCCAGGCCGACGGCTCCGACCGGCGCAGCGCCGGCGGCAGCGGCCTGGGGCTGAACATCAGCCGGTCGCTGGTGGAGGCCCACCAGGGCCGCATCGACTACGACAGCGTGCCCGGCCAGGGCGCCACCTTCTGGTTCGAGCTGCCGGCCGTCGCACCCCAGGCCGACGCCGCCGGGGTGACGACCGAGGCGCCCCTCCCCCAGCGCGTGCTGGTCTGCGACGACGATCCCGACGTCGCCGGCCTGGTCCGCGAGCTGCTGGAGAGCTGCGGCTTCGACGTCGAGGTGGCGCACACCGCCGCCGACGCCGCCGACCGCATCCGCCAGCGCGACTTCGACGCCATGACGCTGGACCTGGGCCTGCCGGACATGGACGGCCTGGAGATGCTCCGGCGGCTGGAGGCCGAGGGCCGCACCCACCTGCCCGTGGTCGTGCTCTCGGGGAACGTGCCCCCGCACGAGGAGAGCGACGACCTGGGCGTGCGCTGCTGGCTGGCCAAGCCGGTCGACGGGCGCAGCCTGATCCGCGCGCTGCGGGCGACCCTGGCCGAGCCGCGCTCGCGCCCGGCCCGCCTGCTGCACGTCGAAGCCGACGAGGAGCTGCGCCGCGTCACCTCGGCGATCCTGGGCGAGCGGGCCACCGTGATCGGTGTCGGCACCCTGGCCGAGGCCCGGGACGCCATCATCGAGGGGGGCCTGGACGGCATCGTGCTCGATCTCGGCCTGCCCGACGGCAACGGCGCGCGCCTGCTCGAGCTGATCGACCGCCTGGCGCCCGACCTGCCCGTGATCCTGTTCAGCGCCGAGGATCCCGACGAGCGCCTGCTCGGGAGGGTGCGCGCCACCCTGGTCAAGACCCGCCACAGCGAGCAGCAGCTCGTCGCGGCGATCACCCGGGTCTTCGGCGCAGCCGGCGAGCCCCGCCACCGTGGCGAAGCGGCCTGAGCCCAGCGGGCGGCCGGCCCGCCGCCACACGAGAGAGGGGGCCCCGGCGGCCCCCTCTCCTCTCGCTCCCGGGACCTCAGTGGTCCAGGCCCGGCCGCGGCATCCCCAGCAGGAAGCCCTGCACCAGGTCGCAGCCCAGCTCGACGACGGCCTGCCGCTCCTCGGCCTGCTCGATGCCCTGGGCCACGACCAGCGCGCCCTCGTCGTGGGCCAGGGCCACGAACTCGGCGATGAACCGCTGCCGGCGCGGGTCCCGGTGGCAGTCGCGCACCACCTCGACCCCCAGCTTGTAGATGTCGGGCTCCAGCACCCGCATCCGGACCAGCGAGTCGTTGTGGATCGAGATGTCGCCGGCCGCGATCCGGTAGCCGGCGGCCCGCATGCGCTCCAGGGTCGCCTGGACCACGGGGCCGTCCATGGCCGGCAGCTCGCGGCCGAACTCGACGACGATGCGGGTGGCGAAGGGCCAGAGCGGGTCCTTGTCCGACCCCAGCAGGCCGCGGGTCAGCTCGCCCGGGTCGAGGTTGACGAAGAGCGTGTGCCAGTTGGCTTTCTCCTCGAACTCGCCGGAGACCAGCGCCCGCACCCGGTCGTCGAGGTCGATCTCCCGCGCCAGGGACAGGGCGAGATCGACGACGGGAGCGGCCCCGACGAAGCGACGCCCGGTCGTCCGCACCAGCGCCTCGTAGCCGATGACGGCGCCGTTGCTGGCGCGGATGATGGGCTGGAAGATCAGGTAGAGGTGGGCGAGCGCCTGGTCGAAGACCCGGTCGAGCGCCTCGCGGTGCCGGGTGCGCACGTACTCCTGCATCATCCGGTCCCGCGCCACGACCCGGCGGGCCCGCAGGTCGCGGGCGCGCAGCCAGGCCTGGAGCACCTGCCGGGGGTCCTCGGGCCGCCGCACGATCGCGACGGCGCCGTCCCCGACCCACCGCAGCGCGACGTGCACGCTCCACGGCTCGCCGACCAGGATCAGGGGCACGGTCGGGTGCCGCACCCGCAGCAGGCCGGGCAGGTCCACGCGGCCGGGCCGCCCGACGAGTTCGACCACGACGGCGTCGTAGCTGCCGCGATCGAGGCGGTCGGCGGCGTCCTCGGCCGTCTGCGTGGCTTCGACGGCGACGCCCTCGTCGGACAGTGCCTGGGAGAAGGGTCCCGCCAGGCACGCGCGGGGGTCCAGCACCAGGACCCGGCGGGCCTCTCGGGGGGCGAGCTCGATGGTGTCGATCATGGCAGCTCCTCGGGGCCCGGGGCCCGCTGCCGCGGTTCAATGCAAGCCCCAGGCCAGCTCGCGGGGAGGCGACGGCGCCCCTCGCGGGTTGCTGGGCCATCCCAGGTGGAACAGCTGTGCTGATCCATCCCCCCGCGCGGGGCATCGCGCTATTCTCTGGCCGGTCATCGAGAGCCGCCGCGCCCGCGGGGGGCCGTACCCAGAGGGACCTCGGACCGACAGGAGCGTGATGCCCGGCGGAAGCCCGTGGAGCTGGCAGCAAGGCCTGATGGCCGGGCTCCGCCATCGCCTGGATCGGGCCGCCGCGCTGCTGGACGAGCGGGGCGTGGTGGTCGAGGCGGGCCCGCGGCTGCACATGCTGTTCGAGGGCAACGCCGGCTCTCCCGTGGGGCAGCGCCTGGCCGCGCTCTGCTCACCGGAGGATCGCGCGACCGTCGACGAGGCCTGCCGCCGGGCCTGCGGGCAGGGCGAGCTGGTCAGCGGGCTGTCGGTCCGCCTGGGCAGCGACGCCGAGCGCGCGCGCCCGATCGGGATCTCGCTGCAGCCGCTGGGGCGGGACCGGACCCTGCTCTCCCTGGACAGCTCGGACCGTGGCCTGGTGGCATGGGCCGGCCTCGCGGTCCAGCCCGGGGGCGAGGAGCGGCGGCGTCACCTGCTGCAGGAGCACCTGGCGCACCGCCTGCACGGCCCGCTGGCGGAGGTGCTGGGCCTGGCGATCCTGGCGGTGGGCCAGGGCGCGGCGGGCGGCGAGGCGGACCCGGGGCAGGTGGAGCTGCTGGGGCGGCAGATCCGCCACGTCATGGCGATCTCCGACGACCTCGCCGCGCTGGCGGGCGAGGCGGTCGCGGCGCCGACCGACCGGGTCGCCTGGCTGCAGGTCGGCCACCAGCTCCAGCGCCTGGTGCACGACTACCTTCCTCCGCTGGGCGGCCGGGCCCACCAGCGCATCCAGGTGGAGGCGCCTCCGTCGGCCTGGGTGCGCAGCCACCCGGAGCGCCTGCGGATGCTCTTGTCCCTGCTGGTGGAGGTGGTGCTCAGCACGGGGCTGGACGCGACCCTCCGGTGCAGCGAGCAGGGCGGCGTGATCGAGGTCCAGGTGGCGGCCCGGCCCCGGCCCGCGGCGGAGGGCGGGGACGCCGGCGTCGCGCGGGTGGCCGACCTCACCGTGGTCCCGCTGGCGCGTGGGGTGGCGGCCGCGATGGGCGCCGACCTCCGCCTGGGCCTCGACCCCGAGGGCAGGCCCCTGGCGCGGTGCCGCCTGGCTCGGCCGGATGGCCGGCCGGCGCCGCGGGTGGAGCTGTGGACCACCGACCCCGACCTGGCCCACCTCCACCAGGCCCTGCTGGGGTCGGTGGGCGTGCGGGCGGCGGTGCGGGAGACGCCGCCGTCGGTCGCCGACCCGCGGGACCCGCCCGACCTGGTCCTGGTCGACGTCGACAGCGTGGACGTCGACGGGCAGGCAGCGGAGCATGCGATGCGCGCCTGGCCGGGCAGCGCCTGCGTCGCGCTCTCCAGCGTCGAGCGCCCGCCCACCGGCGCCTGGGCCGCGGTCGTGCGCAAGCCGATGGGCGCGCGGCGGGTGGTGGAGCTGCTGGGGCTGGTCTTCCGCTCCTGAGCGCGGCCCGGAGGCGCCGGAGCGCCGACCGCGGTCGTGCCGCCCCGCCTGGCACGGCTCGTGCAGTAGCGATCAGCGCGCCGTCGCTGCGCTCATCGAGGACCACTTCGCCCCAGCCCTGGGAGGGCCCATGGACGTCCGCGCCACCCCCGACCCCGCCGGTTTTCCGCCTCCGCCCGACGAGCGCGACCCGTCCTCGCCGGCCGGCGAGCCCGCCCCCGCCGACCCTCCCGGAGAGCTGGTGCCGGTGGAGCGGCGCAGCAGCCGGCGGATCCGCATGGAGGCGCTGGTCACGGCCACCTCCGAGACCTGCCTCTACGCGGGCATCAGCGAGGACATCAGCGAAGGCGGCATCTTCATCGCGACCCTCTCGCCGCCGCCGATCGGGGAGCTGATCCAGGTCAAGATCCGGGTGGACCGGGTGGGTGTGCCGCCCGTCACGGCCCCCGGGCGGGTCGTCTGGCACCGCACCGACGAGCAGGGCGAGGTGACCGGCTGCGGCGTGGCCTTCGTGGGCGCCGACCGGGCGACCCGCCTGCTGCTCAGCCTGCTGGGCCGCTGGGCCAACCAGGAGCCCCTGCTCTGGGACCTGTAGGGCTCCCCGCGCGCGCCGCCGACCGGGCGCGCGCCCCGGATCAGGTCGCCGCCAGCGCGCGGTCGACGACCGCCAGCAGCTCCTCGACGCGCGCATCCACCGCGGCGGGGGCCTGCCCGGCGTCAAGCGCCTCCTCCAGGCGCGCGGCCGCCTGGCCCAGGGCCGGGAAGCCGTAGCTGCTGGCCGACCCGCGGATCTGGTGCGCCAGGCGCCGGAGGTCGGCCGAGGCCCCGCGCGCGTGCGCCTGCTGGATGAGCCCGCGCCGCTCCCCCAGCCGGCGCAGGTAGCTCTGCAGCAGCTCGTCCCGGGCCGGGTCGTCCCCGAGGTCCGACAGCGGCGCCGACTCCACGGGCCGCAGCGGATCGACGACCGGGTGCGCGCCGCTGCGGTCCTCGAAGAGCAGGTCGGAGATGACCCGGTACAGATCCTCGGGCAGCAGGGGCTTGGGCAGCCAGGCCGAGCAGCCCGACCGCTCGGCGAGCAGGCGGTTGCTCTCCACGCCCGCCGCCGTGATCGCCACGATGGGCATGGTGTGCCCCAGCCGGCGGAGCTGCCGCGTGGCGGTGTAGCCGTCCAGCCCGGGCATCTGCTGGTCCATCAGCACCAGCGCGATGGGCTGGCCGGCCGCGGCCGCCGCCAGGACCTGGGTCACGCCGGCGTGGCCGTCGTAGGCCTGCAGGATCTCGGCCCGGGTGGGCGTGAGGTACTCCCGCAGCAGCTGCTGCACGTCGGCGCTGTCCTCGACGACGAGGATGCGCTGGCCCGGCAGCGCGGGCGGCCGCGCGCGCGCGGGGGTTCGGGGAGGACGGTCGGGTTGCACAGCGGTGGCCAGCGGGGATGGGGGTGGAGGGGGGGGCAGGGGTGGACGGGACCTGCCCCGCTGCGAGAGAGTAGGCCAGTCGCCCGCAGTTGCAAGGCTCCCGGCCGGACCGGCCGGACCGGGGGCCCGACCGGATCGGCAGCGGGCCGCACCTGTGGTAGGTGGGAGGTGGGACCGCCGCTGCCCCCGCGTTTCCGGGTCGGAAGGCAACGTTCCTTCCAAGCTTGTTTTCGCCAGCCCCCCGAGGACCATGCCCCCCGATCCCGCAGCCCCGACGCGCTCCCTGGTCATCGTGGTCGACGACGACCCGGATGTCTGCCACCTGGTCCGCCGCTGGCTCGAGTTCGCCGGCCTCGAGGTGAAGGTCGCCCAGAGCGGCGCCGAGATGCTGCGCCTGCTGGGCACCTGCCTGCCCGACCTGGTGCTGGTCGACCTGGACCTGGGCGACATGTCCGGGATGCAGATCCTCCCCCGCATCCAGGAGCTGGACCGCGAGGCCGCCGCGGTCATGCTGACCGCCTCGTCCAAGGTGGAACACGTGGTCCAGGCGGTACGGGCCGGCGCGCTGGACTACCTGGTCAAGCCGATCGAGCGGCGGCTGCTGCTGGAGACCGTGGGCCGCGCGCTGGCCACCGTGGCCTCGGCGCGCACCAGCCGCCAGCGCCAGATCGGCCAGGAGGGCGACTGGCACGGCCTGGTCGGCCGCTCCGAGGCCATGCAGCGCGTGCGCGCCCAGATCGACCGCGTCGCCGGCTCGGAGGTCACCGTGCTGATCGGCGGCGAGACCGGCACGGGCAAGGAGCTGGTGGCGCGCGCGATCCACGCCGCCAGCGCCCGCGCGGGCAAGCCCTTCGTCCCGGTCAACTGCGGCGCCATCGCCAAGGGCCTGCAGGAGAGCGAGCTGTTCGGCCACGAGCGCGGCGCCTTCACCGGCGCGGCGGGGCGCCGGACCGGCCGCTTCGAACAGGCAGATGGCGGCGTGATCTTCCTGGACGAGGTGGCCGAGCTGGACCCCAGCCAGCAGGTCGCCCTGCTGCGCGTGCTGCAGGAGCGCACCTTCTTCCGGGTCGGCGGCACCGAGGAGGTCACCGTCGACGTGCGGGTGATCGCCGCCACCCACAACGACCTGCTGCGCGACGTCCGCGAGGGGCGCTTCCGCGAGGACCTGTTCTACCGCCTGGCCGTCTACGAGCTGGAGGTCCCCCCGCTGCGCGCCCGGGAGGGGGACGTCACCCTGCTGGCCCGCCGCTTCCTGCAGGAGGCCGCCGAACGCGGCGGCCGCCCGCCGCTGGAGCTCGCCCCCGCGACGCTGGCCTGCCTGGAGGCGTACCCCTGGCCCGGCAACGTCCGCGAGCTGCGCAACGCCATGGAGCGCGCCTCCGTGGCCGCCAACCAGGTGATCGAGGTCGAGCACCTGCCCGGCCGGATCCAGCCCGGCGCCCACGGTGATCTCCTGCGGCGCCCCGCGCCCCCGGCCGCCCCGCCGCCGGCGCCCGGCCCCGCCGCCGCGCCTGCCCGCTTCGTCGACGAGGCCAGCGAGCGCGAGGAGATCGTCCGGGCGCTCAAGGACGCGCAGGGAAACGTCAGCCAGGCGATGCGGCGCCTGGGGATCCCGCGGACCACGATGTACCGCAAGCTGCGCCGCTACGGCATCCTGGAGAGCGGCGAGGACCAGGACTGAGCGAGCCGGCCGGGGGTGGAGCGCGCCCCGGTCAGCCCACCCGGCCCAGGCGCCTCACCGGATCGGCCGCGGGGATCCCCTGCTCGGCCAGCACCTGCGTCGCGTCGTCGACGGCGCGGGCCACGCCGACCAGCATCGCCCGGCGGAGCGCGCCCGACAGGGGGGAGCGGTCCACCACGGCGTCGGCGCACAGCACCCGGGGGACGCGGAGCGCGACGACATCGTCGAGCACGATGTAGCTGAGCGGCGGCCAGGACGCCTCGGAGACGGTCTCGGCGCCGCCCAGGCCGCCGGCCCCCAGCGTCCCCAGCGCGACCTGCAGGCCGCCGCGCCCCTTGCGGAAGCGGCCCACCTGCCCGCTGACCACCAGGAAGGGGTCCTCGGGCTCCCCCCCTTCCGTGCCCAGGCGCATCCCCACCTCGTACCAGGCCGGCCGGGTGCGGGCCTCCAGGCTGGCGAGCACCTCCTGGGGCGCGTCGTCCAGGCCCGGGCAGGTCCGCATCGCCGCCACCTCGTCGGGCCAGTCGGGCTCCGCGGGCTCCGTGAGCCCCAGGACATCGCCGATCCGCCACAGCAGCGAGGGCTTGCGCGTCCGCATCGCGGCGGGCGGCGGCTCGCCCTGGCCCAGCCGCGAGACGTCGGCGAGCAGGTCCCGCAGGCGGGCGATGCTGGCCCGCAGGGCCATCGTCTCCAGGTTGGCCACCACCGGGTGGCCCTCGGCCCGCAGCGCCGCCAGCGCCTCGCGCTCGAGGATCAGCACGCTGCAGTCCGTCAGCGTGCGGGCCCCGCAGGTCCGCTGCTCGGCCACGCCCAGCAGCGCCTCGGCGCCCAGGGTCCCACCGCGGCCGAGCACGGCGGTGACCGCCGCCCCGCGGGTGCCCTCCACCCGCAGCTCGACCTCCCCCTCGCAGAGCAGGAGCATCGAGCTGTCCAGGTCCCCCGCCTCCACCAGGACCTGTCCCGCCGGGACCTCGGCCGGCACGCAGGCCGCCAGGAAGCGCTGGAACTGGTCCTCGCGCAGCGCGTGGCGGACCTGCAGGTCGACGTAGGGCAGGTCGGCGCGGCTCATGGCCGCCCTCGGCGGCTCCGGCGGAGCCGGCAGGCGTCCTCGGCGTCGCGCCCGGGGCCGATGGGGGCGCCGATCAGGAAGCCCTGCATCAGGTCGCAGCCCAGCTCCAGGGCCAGGTCGCGGTCTCCCTGGTGCTGGACGCCCACCGCCACCACCTGGGCGCCCGCCTCGTGCGCCATGTCCACCAGGAAGCGCAGGTACCGACGCCGTCCGGGCTGGGCCAGCGCCTGCGAGAGGTCGATCATCCGCAGCTTCACGTAGTCGGGCTTGAGCGCCATCATCGTCGCCGGGAAGGGCAGGGCCGCGCCCACGTCGTCCGCGGCCAGCCCGTAGCCGGCCTGCCGCAGCCGGCGGAGGCCCTCGATCCACGCGGGGCCCCCGTCCAGCGGCAGCTGGCTGGCGAGGTCGAAGACGACCCGCCCCGCGTGGGGCTGCAGCGGGTCCTCGACCGTCCCCAGCCACCCGTCCCGGAGCAGGTCGGGCGCGCTGTTGACGAAGACGCGCTCCCACTCCGGGCGCAGGTGCAGCACCGAGGCCACCGCCTGCCGCACGGCCTCGTCGACCTGCTGCGTGCGCCCCAGCCGGTGCGCCAGGGTCAGGAAGGGGTGGGCCGAGCCGTCCCCCAGCAGCGGCGAGCGCACCAGCGCCTCGTAGGAGGAGACCAGCCCGCTGCGCACGTCGGCGACCGGCTGGAAGACGACGTGGGCCACGTCCAGGGCCTGCTCGAACTGCTGGGTGGTCCGCACCATCCGGCGCTGGGCCCGCTCGCGCTCGGCCACCGCCGCGACCGCGGCCAGGCGCAGATCCCGCTCGTCCCAGGCCCGCCGCAGCGTGGCCGTCAGGGCGCCCGGCTCGACCGGGGTCACCAGGACGCCGACCGCGCCCAGCTCCAGCGCCAGGACCACCTCGTCGACGGTGGGGGACTCCACCAGGAACACGAAGGGCACGTTGGGCTCGTTGTCGCTGAGCCAGGTGCTCAGCAGGGGCCCGCCGGCGCCGGGCTCGCGCAGGTCGGCGACCACCAGGTCCACCGAGACCTCCTGCATCAGGCGGGGCACCTGGGCCCCCTCCGCGGCGTGCAGCACCCGGAAGCCGCCGCGGCGCAGGCTGCGGGCCAGGGCGCGCGCGGCGCCGGCCTGGTCGTCGACGACCAGGATCACCCGGTCGGCGGCGGGCTCGCCCGGCCCGGCCAGCACGCCCCGCCGGGGGAGGCCGGGGCGGCGGGGCGGGGTGGGCGGCACCGAGGTGGAGGCCGGGTCCGCGGCGGGCCCGCGGTCGCCGTGCGGGCGTGGCAGGGAGACGAGGGCGGCGGATCTCATGGCTGCTCCTGCTCGAGGCGGGAGGAGAGGCTCAGCTCGCCGGCGTGCGGGTCGGCGTCGGCCATCGCGACCAGGCCCGTGCCGAGCTGCTCGCAGAAGCGGGGGTTCTCCTCCAGGAGGCGGCGCAGCTCGACGCCCAGCTCCAGGTGGAGGAAGCGCGCCCGGTCGCGCAGCCACTGCCCCTGCACGTTGGCCCGGGCCGCCAGCGCCGGCACCATGCGCGAGGTGCGCACGTCCGCGCCACCGACCGCCGCGCTCACCAGGTCCGCGCCCCGCTCCAACAGGTCGCGCGGCGTGCCCGCCGAGCCGCCGGAGACCACGGCGCCCGCGGTGGTCGTGCCGTGCCCGAAGCCGTGGATCTGCACGAACCACGGGTCGGCCAGGCTCCCGGTCAGCCCCTCGGTCACCAGCTGCAGCGCCGAGTCCGTGTTGTGCGAGGGGTCGGCCGCCTCGCCGGCGTTGCGGGACTGGGTGGAGATGAAGAGGGCGCGGATCGGGGCGTGCTGGAAGACGGTCGAGGCGATGGTCCCCGTCCGCAGGTCGTCGAAGGGGTGCGGGGCCGCCAGCACGACCTCGGCCGGCAGCGGGCCCAGCCGCATCACCAGGACCCCCGCCGCGCCCGTGTCCAGCGTCGCCGGGCGCAGCTCGACCCGGTCGCCGGTGCGGACCAGGCGCAGCCCCAGGCTGGTCGCCCGGTCCACCAGCTCGCGCGGCACCACGCCGTGGGTCGCGTTGGCCGCCAGGTCCTGGACCAGGGTGCGGTAGCCGTCGCGCTGGGCTTCGGTGAGCACGGCGGGCGAGAGGTCCGCGCGGAGCTGGCTGGCGGTCTCCCAGGGGCCTGCGCTGGCGGGGGTCCCGAGGGCGAGGAGCAGGGCGAGCAGGGTGGTCGACATGGGTCCTTCCGGGCTGGGGTGCGGGCCACGAGGGCCGGTGGCGCAGTCCGAAAAGGCAAGGAGCGTGCCAGCGGCGCGAGACATCAAGAGACAGGAAGCAGGCGGGTCCTGGCACGCCAGTTGCTCCCCTGGCGAGGCGACTCCCACCCGAGGCGGCCATGTCCCTCCCCGCTCGCGCCCTCTCCCTCGCCCTCCTCACCGCCGTCGCCGGCGCGCCCCGCGGCGCCCAGGCCGGCCCCGCCACCACCGACGCGGTCGTCGAGGACGCCCGCCGCGCCCCCCGCCCGCTCGACTTCAGCGCCTGGACCCTGGAGCCCGGCGAGCTGAACCTCGGCCCCGGCGAGGCCGACGCCGGCCTGATGCGCGGCCTCACCCTGGGCACCGACCCGGCCCTGGACGCGCTGGGCGTGGTCAACGGCAGGGTGCGCGTGGCGCTGCGGGAGCGGGAGGGGGGCGCGGTGACCCTGATCGGTGGCCTGCACAGCCTGCAGCTCGGCGGGATGCAGGCCCGACAGGCGCGCGTCGGCCTGCGGGGCTCGGTGGTGGCGGGCCCCCTGACGCTGCACGCCGGCGCCCAGGCCGCCTGGCTGAGCGCGCAGGGCAGCCCCGACCTGGCCTACGCCAGCCCGCTGGTCGAGGCCCTCTTCGGCGCCGAGGCGCTGGTCCGCGCCCAGGAGGAGATCGACGACCTGGCGCTGGAGCTCGAGGGCGAGGTCCGCAGCCTGGCCCTGCGCGGCGCCGCGCAGCTCCACCTCTCCGGCGCCCACTCGCTGGTCCTGCAGGCCGGCGACACGGTGGCCCGCTCGGCGCGCCTCAACGACGACCTGTCGGCCCTCTCCGCGGTGGCCCCCGCGTCCCTGGGGCTGGCCGAGCTGCTCAGCGACCAGCACGGCCAGGGGACCTGGGGGGCGCTGGGCTGGCAGGCGAGCTGGCAGCACATCCAGCTCCGCCTGGGGCTGGGCATCTCCGACGTGCCCTTCGCCTGGCTCGCGCCCACCACCGAGCTGGCCGTCCGGCTGGGGGGCCGCAAGGCGCGCCGCGACGCCGCGCCCACCGCGCCCACCGCGCGCGCGGACAGGCCCACGGAACAGGCGGAACAGGCGGAACAGGCGGCACAGGCCAGCCTGCGCTCGGTTCGACCGGCCTCGTAGGGGCCGGGCGCCGCCGCGCCCTACCGGTCGGGCGCCAGGGTCGGCCGGTCGTCCGTCCGCAGGAAGCCCCGGATCGCCGGCAGGGCGGGGTGGGGGCGGTCGGGCCGGAAGCTGTGGTCGGTAGAGACGAAGACGACCAGGGCCGCGGGGAAGCGGTCGTGGAAGAGGTTGACGTTGACGGGCTCGTTGTCGAGGAAGACCGTCGGTGTCCCCATCGCGCAGACCTGGCCCAGCGCGTCGGCCTTCCACGCCTCGTCGGCCACGGCCGGATCCGGCTTGGTCAGCAGCGTGGCCGCCTCACCGGGCGCGGGGAAGCCGCAGCGCGCCAGGGCCCGGGCCGTCCCGTCGTGCATGCCGCGGTCGCGACCGGTCAGGTAGACCGGGTGGGCGCCGGCCCCGAGCAGCGCGCGCACCAGGCGGACCGCGCCGGGCATCGGGTGGTCCAGGCCCACGTAGTCCCCGTCGAAGAAGCGCTCGGCCCAGAAGGCCCGCAGGTCGTCGCGCAGCGCGTGGACCCGGTCGGGATCGACGCCCGCCTGCAGCAGGGTCCGCGACAGCGACCAGTCGCGGAAGTGCTCCACGCGCACGCCGTAGAGCTCGGGCAGGTCGCGGTGGCCCGCGTACTCCTGGAGGATCTGCACCTGGCGCCAGCGGTTGTCGAACAGGCAGCCGTCCAGGTCGAGCACCGCCACGTCGCCCGGCCGCGGCCGGGCCCGCAGCCGGTCCAGGACGGCGTCCTGCTCGGGCGAGGTGGCGAACGGGGCGTAGCCTGCGCAGGACACGGCGCGGGGATAGCCCGCCCCGAGCGGGCGGTCACCTGGCGGGACCGACCCGACCACCCCGGGAGACCCCATGGACGACGACCAGGCGCGGCGCGAGGCCGCGGGGCACCTCGCTCGGGCGCTGGCCGCCCTGGACCTGGGCGACGACCCCGAGCTGGCCCGCACCCCGCAGCTCGTCGCCGACCTGCTGGCCGAGTGGCGCCCCCGCCCGCCGCCGCCCGTCGTGGCCCTGCCGACCCAGAGCCGCGACCTGGTGGTCCTGCGGGACCTGCCCTTCCACTCGCTGTGCGCCCACCACCTGCTGCCCTTCTTCGGGACCTGCACCATCGCCTACCGACCCGACGGCGCCATCGCCGGCCTGGGCTGGTTCCCGCGGGTGCTCCAGGCCCTCGCCCAGCGCCCGCAGGTGCAGGAGCGCCTGGCCGCCCAGCTCGCCGACACGATCCAGCAGGCGCTGGGTCCCCAGGCCCTGGGCGTCCGCCTGGTCGCCCGCCAGATGTGCGTCGAGCTGCGCGGCCCACGCTCCGGCGGCCAGTTCGAGGTGGTCGCCCTGCGCGGCGCGCCCGACAGCCTGGTCGAGGCCTCGCTGCGCTGACCGGGACCGACGCCGGACCCCACACCGGGCCCGGTCAGCCGGCCCGAGGCGGCTCCCCCCGGCGAGCGGCGGCGCCGGCCCAGCGCTCGGTCACCTGGCGCAGGTCGGCCACGTAGTCCCGCATCGTCAGCGACTTCGGGATGCACGCGCAGCAGCCCAGGTGCGCCAGCCGGCTCAGCTCCATCGGGCTGGCCGCGCCGGTGAGCACGACCACCGGGATCCCGTCCAGGCTGGGGTCCTCGTTGATGCGCGCCAGGACCTCGTCGCCGTCCATGTCGGGCATGTGCAGGTCCAGCAGCACCAGGTCGGTGCTCACCGCCTGCTCCGTGCGGGCGCGCAGCAGGTCGAGCGCGCCCGCCCCGCTGCCGACGTGCTCGAGGTGGACGGGCAGGCCCGTCCGGCGGAAGGCCTCGCGGGTGAGCATCGCGACATCTTCGTCGTCGTCGACGAGGAGGATGCGAGCGGGTCTTGGGGTGGGGTCTTCGGTCATGGGTCGCCTGGAGTGCCACCGAGGCTTTTGATCGCGGGGTCCCCACAGTAGCCTCCCGCTGCGGCGGTCGCTGGCCTCCTCACGCACCCAGCTCGTACAGGTTGATGTTCTGCGCTGGGGTGGCCCTGCTGCCGCCTCGGGGCGGAGCAGCCAGGCGTCGTGCGGCTCGTCGGCGTGGGTCCATGCCCACAGCCAGGCGGTGCTCCCGTCCTCGGACACGGCGTAGAGCCAGGCGACGTGGTCCTTCCAGCGGCGGCTCCGGACCGACGCGACGACCGCGACCAGGCCGAGGCCCGCGCGAACGACCTGCCGTGCCTGGGCCGGATGCCCTGGCCCGAGGGCCGCGCGTCGTGACGGCCCAGCAGCCCCGCGCCCCGCCCGCGTCCTCGGCGACCTGGTCGACGCCGGCGACCACTGGCGCATCTCCGCCTGCTCGACCTGCGGTCGCTCCTGGCAACAGCCGATCTCGGACGAGGAGGAGGGCCTGCAGGCCCTGGTCCAGAAGCGGGCCTGCCCCTGGTGCACGCCGGCCGAGGTGCTGGCCGCCTGGGGCCTGACCACCGAGGCCGCCAACGCTGTGGAGGTGAGATGAGGTTCCACCTGCTGGGCGGGGTCACCCCCGCCGAGGCCACCGCCGCCCAAGCCGCCTTCGAAGCCGCCTGGGGTCGCTGCACCACCCGCGGGTGCCGCGATCCGGTCGAGGCGATCCTGTTGATCCGCGGACCCACCGGGCAGCCCGGCGACATGCAGGGCGGCCCGATGTGCGCGCACCACGAGGCGCAGATCCTGCTGCTGATCGAGGGCAGCGAGGGCTACCAGGGCGCGGAGATCGTCGTCCAGCCGGCCGATCCGGGAGAAGCGGCATGACCCGCGCCTCGGTCGGCCCCGTGCTGCCCGGCTGCCCCACCTGCGGCGGTGGGGGTGCCCCGCTGGTCGACCGCGGTCCGGCCCCCGCTGCCCTTCCGGTCCGGCCCGGCGTGCTCTCCACCGAGGACCTGCGCCTCGCCCTCGGCCTGGCCCGCGCCAACTGCGCGAGCTGGAGGCCGAGCTGGCCCGCCTGGCGCAGCGGCGGACCCGGCTGCAGGCCCTGGTCGAGGACCTGGTGGTCCGGTCCTCGGGCCAGGTCGAGCTGCCGGTGCTGGCCTCGGGCAGCCTGGCGAGCCGAGTCCGCGTGCCGTCGCGCCCGCACCAGGCGGCGGGAGGAGAGCGCGATGCGTGACCGCAAGTCCAACGAGCAGATCCGGCAGCACCTCGCCGGCAGCCTGCACAAGCTGCGCGAGGGCGCCGGTTGGTCCCAGGACCAGGTCGCGACGGAGCTGGGCGTCTCCCCGGTCCACCTCGCCGCCGTCGAGGCCGGCGACGCCAGCCTCACCGCCGAGCAGCTCCTGGTCGCCATCGGCCTGTTCCAGGTCGACGTCGCCGATCTCCTGCCGCCCGTCGACCCAGGCGAGCAGGTGCAGAACGCCCTGATCCGCCACGGCGCCGCGCACCTGCGCCTGGTCCCGGGCGTCATCGTGCCCGCCCACCTGGCCCGGCCCGACGACGTGGTGCGCGCTGTCCACGGCTTCGGTGTTCGCGATGGACTATGGGGCTGCCCACCATGCCCGGAGCATTTCCCCAGCCCGGTTGACTCGGTTGTTGCTGTAGGCCACGACTACCCTCCCACTAGCTCGTCCGCACCGACCAGGACCTCCTCGACGGTCCAGCCGAGCCAGGTCGCCAGCTTGCGCGCCGTGTCGGCCGAGGGGCGGTGCGTGCCATGCGCTCTACTGCTGCTTCCGCGCCTCAACTGCGAACTCGACCACGCACGGGACGTGGATCCAGGTACCATGGTCGGCGGAGTACTCCCCCTGCAACGTGTTGAAGCCGAGGTACCACCGACTCCCGGTCCAGGTCGTGCCGTCACCGGCGGGGCGCAGCGCGAACATCGAGGTGGGCTGGTTGTAGATCCAGATCGGGAAACCATCGGCTTCCCCCTGCCCGCCGCCGGACATGGTCGTCCCGTGCCCGTTCAGGCGTAGCACAGCGCCGTCGACCTTGCCTTCGAGCTTCGGGAAGGCAGTCTCGCCCACCACAGAGACCGAGACCTGGTTGTCCCGGCCCAGGCTCACGATCCACTGGTAGGCCGTCACGGCATCAAGGGCCGCCTGCTCGCAGGTACCCACGCCGGTCGCCGAAGATGTCACGTTCCAGGTGCCGACAAGCTCCTTGGGGCTGATCGCAGGGACAACCAGCAGCGGGTTGATCTCAGTCTTTGGGGACTGCGCTCTGGCCACGGCGAGCGTGGCTACCAGCATCGTGAACAGCATGGGACCTCCGGGGTAGGCCGAGACTGCCACCTTGCCCAGGAGGCATGCAAGTCGTAACGACTACCCTGCGACGGGTTCGTCAGCGGCCACGAGGACCTCCTCGACGGTCCAGCCGAGCCAGGTCGCCAGCTTGCGCGCGGTGTCGGCCGAGGGGCGGTGGGTACCGCGCTCCAGGTGGGAGAGAGTGGCGTTGGACACCGCCAACTCCTCGGCGACCTCGCGCAGGGTTCGAGGCTTGCGCCGCTCCTGGATGGCTGCACCAAGGCGGGTGGCTGGACGAGCAGGGGGACGCGGCACCGGGGCTCCACTCACTTCCGTTTCGGAGGTCAGTGGTCCTAACCTATTGCACAACGCGAGAGGCAATGGTAATAGTTCAACGCGCTAACCAACACAGCGCAAGGCGGACCGGTCGGGGACTGGTACTCCCCGGCCGGCCCTTCTCCACAGCAACCTGTCTGGAAGGTCCCCATGGAGCAGTCAACGGCTAACCCGCTCGTGCGCCTTGCCGCCGAGCACGCCCACGAGGGCCACGCCCTCGTCACCATCGAGATCCAGGGCCACCCCCGCTGGCTCGCCTCCCAAGTCAGCGACGCACTGGAGTACTCCCGCCCCGGCCAGGTCGTCTCCAACATCACCAGCGACTGGTCCAACGAGCTCGCCGAGGGCATCGACTACACCGTCCTGCGCAACGGCGAGCTGAAGGCGCTGAAGGCCGCCGCCCCGGGCCTGGTCGACCCGCGAGCGCCCTCGGTGATGGTCCTCACGGAGACGGGCGTCAACCTGGTCGCCCTGCTCTCCCGCCAGCCCAAGGCCCGCGAACTGCGCCGCTGGCTGGCCGCCGAGGTCCTGCCGGCGATCCGCCGGACCGGCGCCTACGAAACCACCACGCGCCCGCCGCGTGGCCGCGGCCGCCCGCGCGCGCTCCCCGGTCCGACCACTCTCGGGCCGTGGGACGGGCAGCTCACCTGGCAGGAGGACGCCGTGGGGTTGCTGGAGCGAGGCGAGGTGCCCATCAACCGGGTGATGACGACCCGCGACCACCTGCTCGGGCGGGTGCTCCGGCTGCTCCGGACCACGGGCTTCCGGGAGGACGTCCACCAGACCCTCCTCGACGAGCTGGCCCGCCGGTCCGGGTTTCCCTTGAGCCCCTACCAGGGGCCCGACCACAGCTTCGCCCGGATCATGGCGCAGGGCGTCGACCTGGTGGGGCGGATGAACGAGGCGCAGCTCGCCGAGGGCCTGGACTACCTCGCGGGCGCCGTGCGCACCGCCCAGCTCCTCACGCAGGCCGCGCAGTCGATGGCGCTGGGTGGAGGTGGCCGATGATCCTCGTCACCTCGGCCGACCTGGTCCAGGTCCTCCTGGCTGGCATCGTTTCCGGCATCGCCTTCGGCCTGCTGCTCGCCCTGCCCCTCTACAACGTGCGCGTGGTACGCGCCCGGAGCACGCCATGATCCGGGAGCTGCTGAGCGCGGCCCAGCGCGATGGCCGCGCCTGCCTGCGCTGTGGCGACGAAGGCGGGACCATGGTGTCGCTGGGCCGGCTCGACGGAGTGGAGGTCTTCGCGCACGCCGGCTGCGGGGTCGGCTCGGCCGACTCGCTGATGCGCGCTGCGCGGAACCACCAGTTGCCGCCCTTCACGCACCGCGTCTACTACGTGGGCAAGTCGAAGGAGGGCGAGTCGGGGTCGCTGCTGGTCATGGTGGTGGCCGGACGACAGGCCGTCAGCGAGCTGCTGGACATCCTCGAAGAACACGACTTCTGACCATCTGGAAGGGCAGCCGCGGGCGCTCCCACGCGGGCGCGGGCCCCGGCTGAGGCGATAGGGCCTGAACATGTCGCTGCGCGGAACCGACATCGCCCTGCTGGCCTGGCTCGCTACGAGCCACGGTCAGGCCGTTCCCGCGGCGCTCGGCACCCCCCGAGCGGTGTCGAACGCCAAGGGCCGGCTGAGAGCGGCCGGTCTGCTCAGCGTCAGCGCAGACCGCCCGTTGCGGCGCCGCATGATCGAGTTCACGACGCATGGCCTGCCCTACGTCTTCCCGCCTGTGTTCGACGGCGAAGGCCTGCTCGGCATACCCACGGCCTGGTCGGCCCCCCCGCTCGACGAGTACATGCGCGGCCCCAACCTGGTCTGGGCCCGCAGGTCGGGTCCTTTGCGAGGCCTGGTCCTCGTGCCGCTCCACGAGGAGGTGGCAGGCATCGCCCGACAGCACCGGGCGTTTCATCGGGTGATGGCCTTGGTCGACGCCGCGCGCCTGGGCGACGCGCGCGCCCGCCACCTGGTGCCGGACCTGCTGGCCAGAGAGCTGGGCTTGTGAGCGCCGCCACGCTCGACGTCGTCGCGTCGGTTGCCAACCGGCTTGCGTCCCTGCAGGTCGTGTTCGTAGGCGCTTCCGTCCTTCCCCTGTACCTGCGCCCGGAACTCCGCTCCTCCGCCCGCATGACCGACGACGTCGACTGCGTCACGGAGGTGCTGAGCACCATGGACTACTCCCGGCTCGGCCAGCGCCTCGACAGGATGCACTTCAGCACCATCGACCTCCCCGCCGACTCTCCCATCTGTCGGTACCGGTCACCCGACGGTGTCCTGGTCGACATCATGCCCGTCTCCGCTGACGTGATCGGCTTCTCGAACCCATGGTACCGAGAGGGCTTCGACCAGGCCGAGAGCGTGGTCCTTCCCGACGGGACCGCGATCCAGGTCCTTCCCGCCTGGTGCTTCCTGGCCACCAAGCTCAGCGCCTTCGACGGCCGGGGCGCCAGCGACCCGTTGGCCAGTCACGACCTCGAGGACATCATCGCCCTGCTCGACGGCGGAGAGGGCATCAACCACTGGCTCGATGACGCCACGCCGGCGGCGAGGGCCTACATCCAGGGGTGGATGCGCAGCTTCTTGCGCCTGCCCGACGCCTCGGAGCTGGTCGAGGGACACTGCCCGCGGCCCAACCCCAAGGGCCGGCGGTCGAAGGCCATCCTCGACCTCATGGTCGCCTGGGCTCCCCGCTGAGGTGCGACGCGCACCAGGCCGAGCGTGCCGCCAGCACGAGCCCCTGGCGACGGCCAGGCCGGCCGAGGTTGCCAACCCGGCTCCGCTCGACGCTCCCGCTGCTCCAAAAGGGGGGGGTGCCCGGCAGGCGGCATGATGGCCTGCCAGAGCCGATCCCGGGGCTGGACAACCGCTGTGCCAAAAGGGTAGGGTTACGAAATCTGCGAAAAACAGAACGATGCCCCAGGCTGTCATGTCATATTCCTTCCGAGCAAGGGGCCTTCTTGGATGTGCTCACGCGAAGTACGATAAGACCCAAGTCACCCTCGGTCACAACCTCCCATTTCACCATACGTTCCTCCTCCTCCTTGATCCAGCGCTGGTCGTGCCACTGGGGAGGGTCAGAGGTATCAGATTGCTCCAGCAGCAATCGCCATCCCTCCAAGACCATCGCGTCTCTGATGGCCTGCAAGTCACGTGAGATGTTGTCAAGGCGACCCACGGACACGCTCTGATATGAGATTGGTGCATTGGTGTACACTCGATTCCACACCACACTAAGGACCTTGCCTTCACACACAGCTACAACGCGAGTACCAACCAGCGTTCCCAACAAGTTGCACGGAGCAACGTATACGGCACCGGACTTGTCACCCAAGGCAGCGGAGGCAGCTTGGCCCTCTTGAACGCCGCACAACAAGTCGTCATCGGCGAATGGGCTAGCTCTCCGAGGAGTTGACGACTTCGGCGCAAAGAGGTTCTCCGCGGGACGCGCCACACCAGAAAGAAGAATGATCGAGATGAGGACGGGAATCATGGCCTCTCCAGGGCAGGCTTCCGTGTGGGGAACTGGTCGTGCCTCTATTGACGCCGACTATAGCTCGGTGGCGGGATGAGCTGCATCTCAGGCCCCCAGCAATGGTCCCACCAAGTTTCGCCGGGGGTCGGTTGGCCACGGTCGACCGCCCATGGCCGGGTCGATGGCTGCGGCGCTGGTTCCGTAGGCGAGTCCTCAACGCTCGGCCTCAAGTCGCCAGCCTCAACATCGGCACAGAGCAGCAACTTGTCGCCAACGACCTGCACAAAGCCGTTGGGGGATTGACCCTCCCCCTCACCTCCCCCCGCCGACCACCTCCACCTCGCCGCCCGATCCCCCTCCCCCGCCCCCCGGCAGCACCCGCTCGGCCATCCACTGCAGGCCCAGCAGGTTCAGCACCGCCCCCAGGATCGCGACCGCCGCGGCGTGGACCACCGGCGACCGGGCCAGGCTCTTGACCACCTCCCAGGACTCCTTGCGCTGCTCCGCCCTCGTCTTCTCGACCGCGGCGTAGTCGGCCAGCACGTCCTCGACCTCGTGCACGCGCTCGCCGACGCGGCGGGTCTCGTCGGTCAGGCGGCGCAGCTCCTCCTGCAGGGCGGCCTGCGTGGCGCGCGCGCCTTCCATGGCCTCGGCGTTGCGCCGAAGCAGCTCGACGAGGGCCAGGTAGCCGCGGTCATCCTCGGACGCGGGCGAGGGCATGGGTCAACTCCAAGGCGGCAGCCGCACCGGGCCCGCTGAGGCCGGCGAGCCAGGCGGCCACGACAACAACGAGGCGCGAGGTGGGCCAGGCGCGGATGGCCTCCTCGGCCTCGGGCGGAGCGTCCCCGTCGCCGGCGTCGACGACGATGGACAGCTCCTCGGTGGGCTCGTCGGCGGGCTCTACCCGTTCTGGGTCCCCGCCTGGGTAGGGTCCGGCGTCACCTCGGCCTGGATGTCCCGGGCGGCCTTGCGCAGCAGGCGGCGCTGCTGGCGGGCGGCCTTGCGCTCGGCCTTCTTGGCGGGGTCGGCCTTGGCGGCCAGGTCCCAAGCCAGGCCGACCAGGGCGCGGAAGGCGGGGCCGTCGACGGCCTCGACGGCGGTGCCGGCGGCGCCGGGCAGGACGCGGTCGAAGGCCAGGCTCTCGTCGAGGATGTTGGCGATGGCGTCGCAGGCGTCGTCCTTGGACCAGCCGGCCTCGGCGAGGTCTTCGAGGGCATCGACGATGGTGGACCAGGGCAGCTTGGCGAAGGGGGTGGGCATGGTGGGCTCCTACTTGGCGGCGGCCGCGGACGCGGCCTCGGGGGTGGACGTGGCGCGCTTGGGGAAGGACCGGCCCCACCAGAAGGCGGCGGTGGCGTTCAACGTGGTCCAGGTCAGCTCGGGGGGGGCGTCCTCGGCCAGGGCGAGGAAGGAGAGCCAGCCGGCGGGCGTGGGGGGCAGCAGGCGCCCGCCCTCGGGGATGCTGTGGGCGCCGTCCTGGTGCAGGACGAGCAGGGCGCCGCGCTGGTCGACGGGCAGGTGGATCTGGTCGCGCTGCCACTGTGCGGTGCGGCCGAGGTGCACGGGGGCCCAGGCGCCGGCCAGGGCCGGCCACCACCGCTCCTGGGTAGTGGGCGCCAGGCGGTGCCAGCCGGACTCGGGCCAGCGCCAGCCCAGGGCCTGCCACATGTCGTTGCCGGCGTAGCGGCCCAGCAGGTGGTGGCGGAAGGCGTCGTCCAGGGGCTCGGGCACGACCTCGGGGCCGGCCAGGACGATGCTGTAGTCGCCGCCCATGGTGTCGGCGGTCTCGGGCAACAGGCGGCCCGCCTCGACGACCCACGAGCCCACGTCTCGCAGCCAGGCGCCCTTGAGCAGCTTGGGCTTGCTGCTCTTGTCCCAGCGGTCGGCCTCCTTCTGGTGGCTGCCCAGGGCCGAGATCTCGACGGGCCGGGTCGTGCCGCGCTGCAGGACCAGGTCGCCGGGGGCCAGGGGCAGGCCGCGCACCGGGATGAACAGGGCCGTGTCTCGGACGCGGGCGGCCTGGGCGTGCCAGGGCAGGTCCTCGGGCCAGTTGTCCTTGGGGTAGCGCAGGGCCCGGGTGGTGGCCTCCTCGGCCTCGCGGCGCAGCTCGGCCTGGCGGTGGGGCACGCGCTCGCGCTCGACCCGGCGCCACAGGGCGTTGGCGTGGACCAGGTCGCGGTTGGCGGCGAGCTGGGCCTCGCGGCGGCGGGCCTCGCGCTGCTGGGCCTCCTGCTCGCGGCGGGCCTGCTTGATGCGCTCGCGCACCTCGGGCGGGGCGTGGGCCAGGGCCAGGTCCTCGACCTGCTCGGCGTCCAGGTCCTCGCTCTCCATGGTGGTGTTGGTGCGCCGGCGCTGGCCCTCGACCAGCTCGGCCATCCAGCCGCGCTTGCGCTCGATGCGCTGGACCTTCCAGGGCTCGTTGCTGCCGTCGACGAAGTAGTAGTGCAGCACGACGCGGTTGAAGGTGTTGCCCTGCCGGACGCCGCGACCGTTGCGCTGCTGCAGCGTGGCCGGCTCCCAGGGCACGTCCAGGTGGTGGATGGCGCAGGTCCGCCGCTGCAGGTCCATGCCCTCGTAGGCCACGGCGTTGGCGATGACGACGTCGACCGAGGGCTCGACGTAGTCGTCGTCGCCCGGGCTGCCGACCCCGTTGAACCGCTCGACGATCTGCTGGCGCAGCTCCGTGTCGGCCGCCTCAATCGCGTTGAGGATGGCGATGCGCTCGCGTGGGATCCCCTGGTCCTCCAAGAGCTTGCGCATCCAGTAGTGGACCGCGACGTTGTCACAGAAGACGATGTGGCCGCAGTCCAGACACCACCGCTCGGAGGCGTCGGGCCGCGGGCAGACCTGCTCGCTGGTGGCGACGATCTCGCGGGCGCACTCGACCAGCTTGGGGCCCTCGGTCGGCTCGGACTTCAGGATGGTCCGCGCGTCGGTGCCGATCCCCGGCAGGTCGGGGTGCAGGTAGAGCATGTAGATCCGCAGGGCGATGCCCTGCTTCTTCTGGATCAGGGCCTTGGCCTGGCGCTGGGCGATGGGGTCGCCCTGCCGGCCGCCGAGCTTGCGCAGGATCTCCTCGATGTCGGCCAGCTCGCTGTAGGCGCCGTGGAGCTGGGCCTGCATCGCCGGCGTCACCTCGACGGTGTGCTGGCGCACCTCGACGTTGGGCAGCTTCAGGCCCACCTCCTCGGCGACCTTGAAGGTGCTCCAGCGGTTGACCACGTCGCGCAGCTCGTCGATGTTCTTGAAGCCGACGACCACGTCGCGCTCGACCAGCTTCTGGCCGCCGGGGTCGAGGACCTGCTTGCGCTCGAAGCGGCCGAAGCGGGTCAGGAAGCTCTCGTGGTTGTCGACGGCGACCTGGTGCCAGAGGTCCGGGCGGACCAGGTGCAGCAGGTTGTAGAACTCCGTGGGACTGTTCTTCGCCGGCGTGGCCGAGAGCAGGAAGACGCCGGTGCCGCCGGTGTGGGCGCGCACGCTGGCGCAGCGGAAGTCGAGCGCCCAGGACCGCTTGGCCGCCTGGCGCTCGGCGCCCTCGCGCTCGCTGAACAGCAGGTTCTTGAAGTTCTGCGCCTCGTCGACCATCAGGAAGTCGACGCCCAGGGCGTGCCACTCGATCCCGGGGTCGTAGACCCAGCCGCGGGGCGGGGCCAGCATGTCGGCCACCCAGGCCCGGACGCGCTCCTGGATGTCGGCGGCCTTGCGCTCGCTGGGGGCGCCCTTCTTCTTCTTGCCCTCGGCCTCGTCGACGGCGTCCTGCTGCTCCAGGGCCATGACGATGGAGCGGCGCAGGGAGATCGTGCCCTCAACGTAGCGGTTGACCACGTCGGGGGACATCTGGGTCCGGGCCAGGGCCGAGTAGGTAAGCAGCACCGCGTCGGCCTCGCCGGCCTGGAACTGGCTCCACTTGCGGGCGCGGGCATCGGGGCTGTCGGGGGCGGCGACGACGCGGCCCTTGCGGGCGCCGCGCTGGGCGATGCTGCGCTCGGAGCCGATGACCAGAACGCGGTAGTCGGGCAGGACCTTGGCGAAGTCGCGGTGCCACTTCCAGACGATGCTGTTGGGCACGACGACGACGGGGCGCTTCGCCCGGCCCTCCTGGCGGAGCTGGGCCAGCAGCTTCAGGCCGGTGTAGGTCTTGCCCAGGCCGACGTCGAAGGCGAGCAGGCCGCAGCCGTTGGCGGCCAGCTTGCGCTGGGCCTGGTTCTGGTAGTCGTGCAGCCGGATCACCGAGGACCAGCGGGCGACGTCGACCGGGTCGGAGGGGTACTCGGGCGCGACGTAGCCGCGGAGCTGGCGGTTGTAGGCCAGCTCGATGCGGTCCAGCCGCGCCGGGTCAGCCTGCAGCCAGGCGGTCCAGTGCTCCATCCACCGCGCGACCTGCTTGCGCCGGGCGTCGTCGACGGGCTCGGCCTTCTCCTTGCCGGTCTCGGGATCTTCGACCTTCTCCCGCTCGGGGTTCCACAGGCCCTTGTCGATGTTGGCCCAGCCGATGAACGACAGCGCGTCGCGGGACAGGCCGGCGGTGCGGTGCTTGTCGGTGTTGTCGAGCAGGGCGTAGGTGACGCCCTGGGGCTGGAGCAGGCCGTCCTTGCGCTCCAGCTCCAGGCGCGCCCCGGTCGCCGCCGCCAGCCAGTCCGCCACCAGGTCCAGCGGCAGCCAGGAGTCGATGGGCAGTAGCTCCTGCAGGATGCTGGGCCCGGACCGCCAGCCGATGCGCTCGCGCAGCCGCCGCGCCTGGTGCTGGGCGATCTGCCCGATCCGGCCCGGCTGGCCGGACATCGCCTCGGCCCGGTCGAGCTTGGGCCACAGCAGGCCGGTCAGGTAGTCGCCCTCGGCGACGATGTCCTGGTAGCCGTCGCCGTCCAGGCACCAGCCGGCCTGGTGCAGGGCCTCGACCACCTCGGCGGGCGTGGGCGTGCGGCGCAGGCTGTCCCGCGCCCACTGGCAGAACTCGGCCACGGTCAGGCGGGCGCCCCGCTGGCGGTAGAGCCAGCCGACCGCGGCGGGGATCGACCAGGGTCCGGTGTAGGTGACAGCCTGCACGGAGGGGGCCCTGGCCAGGCCCGCGATCAGGCCCTGGCCGCCCGGCTCCCAGGCCGCCAGGAAGCGCTGGGCGCCCACGACGCGGCGGTCGGCCAGCTCGCGCAGGCCGGGGGCGACCCGCGGATCACCGTGCCGGCGCTGCCAGGCCAGCAGGTCGCGGTGCAGCTCGGGCCAGGCGGCGGCGGTGGCCGGATCCTGGCGGGCGACGGCGGCCAGGTAGCCGTCCACGCGCAGGCCCAGGCGCACGGCCGAGGCCAGGGGCTCGGCCAGCTCGCCGACGTCGACGCCGCTGTCCACCCTGGAGATCCCGCCCCTGGCCTTGACCGTGCGCGAGCCCTGGCGCTCCGCCAGCTCGCCGGCGGCCATGGGGCGCGGCGTCCAGGCGGGGAATCCCTCGAAGCGACCGCGGACCTGGTAGCCGCGGCGGGCGACGGGCTGGCCGGGCTCCCAGCCCTCGCTGTCCTTGCCCACCTCCTCGCCCAGGACATGGGCGGGGTGCTGGCGGTAGTAGTCGCCCTCCAGGATGGCCAGGTCCGAGGCGGGGACCTGGGCCAGGGTGCCACCTCGCGCCTCGAAGATCAGCAGGTCGGTCACGAACTGGTCGTAGACGACGTCGGTGACCGTGCCACCCTCGGGGGGCACCGAGGGCAGGCGGAAGGCGCCCAGCAGGTGGTGGCGCAGCAGGACCCGCTCTCGAGCCTTGCGCATCTCGGGAGAGGTGCCGGTCAGCCAGCCGGTAGGCACGATGAAGGCCGCCACGCCACCCGGGCGCAGCAGGTCGAGCGTGCGGAACAGGAAGTAGAGGTAGGCCCGCTTGGTCCGGTAGTCCGGGTGCGGGTCGTGCTCCATCGCCTCGCCGCGGGGGCCATAGGGCGGGTTGCTCACGACCAGGTCGAACTGCGCGTCGGGGTGCTCGGCGACCCACTGCTCGAAGAAGCCGTGGTGGACCTGGGCCTGGGTGACGACGCGCAGCAGGCGCGCGGAGACGGCCGAGGCTTCGACCGCGGTCCAGGCCACCGGCGGCCAGCCGGCCCGGGACCAGGCCCGGATCGCCCGGCCGATGCCGGAAGACGGCTCCAGGGCGCGGACGGGCTGGTCGGCCACCGCCAGGCGGTCGGCCAGGGGGCGCAACAGGTCGGCGACCGCCTGCCAGACCCGCTCGGGCGTGTAGTACTCGTGGACCAGGCCGCGGGCCTCGGGCACGGGGAAGCCGGCGGGGAACTGGTCGGCGACCCGGCGGATCGACAGGCCGCCCCAGCCGCTGTAGCCCTCGACCACGCTGCGCTCCGGTGCCGACAGGGCGCGTCCGGCGGCGAGCAGGCGCATCGCCGCCAGGTTGACGGCCGAGCGTTGGTTGGTCGACCAACCTTCTTGTGGGCCGGCTGGCAACGTTTCCGGCGTCGCACCCTGCCGGGCTTGCAGGACAGCCAGGGCGTCGGCGACCGCAGCGACCAGGGCGGGCCGGTAGCGGGCGACGAAGCCCGCCAGGTAGTCAGCGCCGATCTCGGGCGGCAGGCGCGCCTGCACGAGCTGGACGAGCTGGTCCAGCACGCGCTCGGCGGCGCTCGCAGCCCGGCGGCTCACCCGCCCACCGCCTGGCGCATGGCGTCCTTGAACAGGTTGAGGAGCTGCTGGTCCTTGGCGGCGTCCGTCGCGGGGGGCTCGGCCTTCTTGCGCGGGGCCCGGGCGGGCTTGGGCGGCGTCGGGGGCAGGTCGCGCAGGTCGGTCACGACCAGGGGGCCGTGCTTCGCGTCCAGCTCGCGCTCGCGGGCGGTGCGGGCGGGGATGACGTCGCCCTTGGGGCTCGCGGCCTTCGGGGCCTTGGGCTCCTTCGGGGCCTTCGGGGCCTTCGGGGCCTTCGGCTCCTTGACCTTCAGCTTGTCGGTCGGGTCCTTGGCCGGGGCCTTGGCGGGCTTGACCGGGTGCTGCGCGGCGTAGGCGGGATCGTGGGCGGCGCGGCGGCTGGTGTCCCGCACGCCGCAAGCCTCGCTGGCCGCCCCCACCGCCTCGCGCAGCGCGACGGTGAGCGCGGCGTGCAGACGGATGTCCTCGCCCACCTTCTCGGCCGGGCCCTTGAACCACTTGCCCTGCCGGATGACGGTCCACACCCACTTCTTGCCGTGTCCCACGACCCGGACGGTGACGTAGGACGACACCTTGCGCTCCAGGACCACGGCCGGGCCGGCGCTGGGGCCCTCGCCTTCGGCGCAGGTGACGTAGCCCTTCCACTGCCCGCGGTAGGTGATGGGGCCCAGGGTGCTCTCGACCTTGCGGGCCGACTTCACCAGCGCGATGGCCTCCTTGGCGGGAAGCTCCCGGGTCGGCATCTGGGGCACGCGCGCCTTGCCCGCCTCGGCCTCCCACACCTTGCTGCTGGACCGGGTCTGGTGGACCAGGACGTGCTGGTCGTCTTGGGGCCGCAGGATCAGGGCGAACTCGCCGCCGCAGGCGTTGCCGACCGAGACCATGACGCGCGGGACGTCCTCGGCGGCGTTGTCGATGAAGATCTTGTGCTTCTTCAGGGCGTCCTTCACGACTGCACCCCCTCGGGCGGCGGGGCCCAGGCGCGGAACTTCTTGACGTAGGGCTTGGTGGCCTTTCCGTCGGGCCCCCGGTTGGCGACGTAGGCGTGCAGCATCTGTCCGCGCTGCGCGCCCTCGAAGTTGTGGCTGACGTGGACGTGGCCGCCCAGCTCCGGGTCGTACCAGATGAGCTGGTCGAAGGGCACGGCCGCGCGAACGAACTCGGTGGCCAGCCGCTCCGCCGGCATGTCGCCCGCCTTCACGTCCGCCGCCTCGCCGGCCATGTGCTGGCTCTTGTCCGCCCCTCCGATGGCCTTGTTCACCGCCGGGCTGCGGTAGCCGGATCCGACGCCCATGGGCCGGCCGATCCGGGCACGGACCGGGTCCAGGACGAAGCGGACGAGCTTCAGGATCCGGGGGTAGGCCCAGGTGGGCAGCTCGTTGGGCAGGCCGGAGCCCGTCCGGGTGAACTCGCGCCAGGTGAACCAGACGCCGGGACGCTCGGGCATCCCCTCGGGAACGGACATGCGATCACCTCGCAGGGTGGAGAGGAGGCGGTCGGAGCTGGCGGGGGTCGACGGCGCCGCGGCGATGGCGAGCGCGACGGCACCCAGGCCCAGCAGGGCCCCACCGCCGATGAGCAGCACACCGGGGCGGGCGCGGGCCATCACACATCTCGGAACGTCCACCACAGGAAGCCGGCGATGCCCAGCCCCACCGCGGTGAGCCCGCCGACCACCATCAGACCGTCCTTCATGCCGTCGGGGATGAGGGGCGGCTTGTCGCCCGGGGCCTGGGCCTGCGGGTTGGGGCGCAGGGTGGTCTCCTGCAGGACGCGACCGTTGCGCATCGCCTCCAGGCGCGCGGCCAGCTCGGCCTGTTCGACCTGGGACGCCTGGTAGGCCGCGACGGCGTCGGCGACGTGGGCGAGCGCCCAGGCCGTGCCGGTGACGCCCACGGCCAGGGTGCCGATGATGACGACCGGCATCCAGCCGACGCCCGCGGTGCCCTCCTCGCGCGCATCCCCGTAGAAGGGCAGCGCAAGGCTGTCCCACTGCTTCACGCGGGCCTCGTAGCGGTCGACGTCGGCGCGGGTGACGCCGGGCTGCTTGAGCAGGGCCGCCCACTTCACGAGCTGGCTCCGCCACTCGCGCAGCGTCCACCAGTAGTCCTCGACCGCCTGGACGGCCTCGCCGGTGGCCTCCTCCGCCTCCCGCTCGAAGCGGGCCAGGGCCGAGCGCACCCGCCCCCGGACGGCCTGGTCGGCCGCCTGCAGGCGGGTGCTCCAGTCGGCCATGCTCATGGCTCAGCTCGCCTGGAGCAGGCCGACGGGGGACAGCTTGGCCTCGATGGCGGCCCGCGCCTGGTTGAGCAGCCGCCGCCGGGCGCCCCGCGGGTCGCGCTCCACCTCGCCCTGGGTCAGGTTGGCCACCAGGTAGGTGTTG
This sequence comes from Myxococcota bacterium, assembly GCA_023150805.1. Classification (GTDB taxonomy): domain Bacteria; phylum Myxococcota_A; class UBA796; order UBA796; family UBA2385; genus UBA2385. Next base: position 40,761 of record JAKLKF010000047.1, read on the forward strand.
TTGCCCAGGTCCAGGACCGCGCCCTGCCGGCCCACCATGGCGCGCATCACCAGGTCGGTGCCCACGCGCGTCTCGGGGCCCCAGGCTGCCGAGGTGGACGCCGCCGGGTCGTCGCCCCGCCCGGACCGCTCCAGCGCCCGCTGCAGGTGCTTGGCCGCCCGGCGCTCGCGCCGCTCGGCCACCTTGCTCGGGTCGCGCTTGAGCTTCTCGGCCAGGTTGCCCACGGCCTTGGCCACACCCTTCGCGGCCTTGCCCACGAAGCCGAACTCGCTGCGGCCCAGCTCGGCAGCCGCCTGCCGGCCCGCGAGGTGCACGCCCGACAGCCGCGCCTGCCCGTAGGCCTCGGCGCAGGCCGAGCAGCCGACGTCGCCACCGAAGCCGCTGATCTCGCCCTGCAGCCGCTGGACCATGTGGCGCCGCAGCGCCGTCCGCCGGTCCTGGCGCCCGCCGTCGAAGCCCTGCAGGCTCTCCTTGATGCCCCGCCGCACCGCCCGGACGCGCTTCTTCGCCCGGCCGGGGGTGATGCGGCCCAGCTCCAGGTCGCCGGCGATGGACTCCAGCGCCTGGTGTCCGGCGGTGGTCACCGCCTGGTCGACAAGGGACTCGGTGATGTCGGCGATGTCCTCGACGTCGTCTTCGAGCAGGGCCTGGACCTCCTCCTCGTCGTAGGTGACGTCGTCCATGTCCTCGTCGGGCATCGCCAGCTCCTGGTCCTCGTGCCGGAAGCGCCCGCCTTCCCGCTGCGCGTCGGGGCCGCCTCGCTGGCCGGCCCGACCCCCCGGGCCGCCGCGTCCGCCGCGCCCGCCCCGGCCCATGCCGCCGCGACCGCCGCGACCACCGCGCCGTCCCATGCCTCCCCGGCCGCCACGTCCCGGCTGCTCGAAGCCCTCGCCGCCCTCGTCGCTGCCCTCGTCCATCCCCTCGTCCATCCCCTCGTCCTCGGCCTCGTCCACGCTGGCGCGGGACAGGGACCGGGGGCTGGTCGCCGACGCGCCGCTGCCGCCGGAGGATCCGCCGGAGGGGTCGAGCCGGTTGGCCTTGCGGTTGAGGCGGCTGGCACGCCGGGTGTTGCCGCGGCTGCTGGCCTTCGCGGCCCGACGACGCTTGCGCGCAGCCCGGCGCTGCTTCCGGCGGCTTCGGCGGCGCCCGCCCAGCTCGTCGATCTCCTCGTGGCTGTCGTCGATCCAGTCCAGGACGGTGCGGATCTGTTCGGTGTTGACGCGCATCATGCGCTCCTACGCCGCGTCGCGGCGTGGCTCGGGGCTGTTGCCCCAGGGGTTGGGTCGGAACTCGCCGTCGTACATGCCCAGGCGAGCAGAGGGATCGTCGCGGTACCAGCGGTCACCCACCTGGTAGCGGACGATGCAGTGGAACATCCCGCGCTCCCCGGGCTCGGTGCGCGTGCGAAGGAAGACCTCGGCGGGGATGCTCCGCAGCTTGAGGCGGCGGGCCGCCTCGTAGCCGCCATCGCCAGGCGCCAGTGCCCGGTGGCCCCGGGCGATCAGCTCGCCGGCGCGCGCCGCGGCCAGCGCGTCACAGTCCTCCCAGCCCTGCTCCAGCATGGCCAGGTAGTCCGACCAGGTCTCCACCGTCTCGCGCTGGTAGACCACGCCGGACTCGTACAGACCAGGCAGGGAGGGATCGGCACGCAGGATCAGCGCGTTCTCGTTGGCCAGCCAGTTGAGCAGGCGCACGGCCATGCCCTCCCGGAAGCTGGTCCGCACGACGATGTCGAGCGGGCGGTAGTCGAGCGCGTCGCCGATCTGCATGGCCTACTGCGCCGCCCCGACGTTGAACCGGGCGTTGGAGAGCAGGATGATCGTGCCCGTCACGTTGGGGGCGGCCGTGCCACCGGGGGTCAGGATCCCGCGGACGAAGGGGCCGATGGTCTTGGCCGAGATGTCCTTGACCTGGATCTGGGTGCCGGCACCGACGAGCTGGGTCATCGTGTCGACGTCCACCCAGGTCGTCTTGTCCCACGAGGTCTGGAGCTTGGCGTCCAGGGTGGGCGACGTGCCGCCCGAGGCGACCAGGTTGAACAGGACGGACCAGCCCTGGTCCTTGTCCAGGACCTCGTCCTCGGCCGGCTTGAGCGCCATGGTGGCGCCGGTCACCGCCTGGTTGGTGGAGGCGCCCTGGTTGAGCACCGCGGCGGCGAACTTCATGAAGCTCATGGGACCCTCACAGGCACAGGTCGTAGATGAGGCGGCCGTCCGAGGGGGCGAGGACCTGCATGCTCGCGGCCCCGGCCAGGGCGATGCCCTGGGCAGGTTGGGCGTTGCCCAGGGTCCGGCTGCGCAGCGTGCCGCCCGCGTCGAACAGGTCGACGTAGGCGGAGCCGAGCTGGGCCGGGTCGGCCAGCTCCAGCCGGACCGTCCGGGCGAAGTCGGGGATGGTGGCGTCCTGGGCTGCCTGGTCGGAGCCGAAGGGCACCATGAGCTGGTTGCGGTGCGTCTCCCAGCCGTCGGCCACCGTCACGCTGACGTGGACGGAGGCCGAGGTGGAAGCGTTTCCAGCCTCCACCCGCAGGGTGCGGGCCCACACCGCCAGCCGGGTGCCTCGGGCGAGGCTCAAGCTGACGGTGTGGAAGCCCTTCCCGGCCGACCAGACCCCCTTCACCGCGACGGTGCCCGTGGCCTGGATGGTCAGGATCCGCGGCGCCGCGGCCTCGGCCTCCGCGGCCAGCAGCTCGGTCCAGTCGCTCGGGGCGGCCAGCTCGATCCGGTTGGCGCGGGTGCTGAGGTCCGTCGGTCGCACGGCGGTCTACCCTGGGGCGCAGGCCCCGCTCAGCAGTTGCGGCGACCGTCGGGCTTGAAGCCGGTGATGGTCACGCGGAAGGTGTCGTTGGCGCTGGCGACCGAGCCGGACACGATGATGTCCAGGCCGGCGCGCAGCTTCTGGCCCTTGACCAGGTCGCGGATGAAGCTGCTGGTGCCGAGCACCTCGGCGGGCACGCCGTCGGGGTTGCTGAACACGACCTTGTCGCCGAACATCACGGTCGTCACGACCGCGCCGCTGGTGGAGCCCGTCAGGGTCAGGTCCTGGGCGATGAAGTCGTGCTGCAGGCGGAACTCCACCGAGGCGCTGGTGGAGCTGGGCGTCTGCTTCTTGGCGAGGATGGTCTTGGCCCACTGCACCTTGGACTTCCTGCGGCTGGAGGTGCCGGACCCGCTCTTGCGGCTGCGGCGGCGGGCGCGGCGGGCCTGGCGGCGGCTGCGGCGGCGGCCGCTGGCCCCCACCTCGTCGTCGTCGCCGACCTCGTCGTCGTCGCCGACCTCGTCGTCGTCGCCGAAGTCGTCGTCGCCGAGATCGTCCTCGCCCAGCAGGTCGTCGTCGCCGAAGTCGTCGTCGCCGAGATCGTCGTAGCCGAACAGGTTGTCGTCGCCGGCGAACTCGGCCCCGGCCAGGGCGAGCGCCGGGAGGAGGGTGCGGTGGAGCATCGTTGCGGTGGAGCATCGTCATGGGGGGGTCCTCGCTCGTGTTGGCCCGCCTTCGCGGGAGGGGGGGATCAGGCCGCGCGGCGGGCGCGGTCGAACAGGCGCACGACCTCGGCCTGGGCCGGCTTGTTGTGGATCTCGCGGATGGGGCCCTGGACGGCGGCAGCGGGCGCCGCGGCGGGCTCGGTCACCTTGAAGTCGGCGTCCAGGGCGGCGGGGGCGGCGCCACCGGCACCGGCACCGGCGCTGGCCGAGGCGTCGGCGGCGGGCTTCTTCTCCGCCATCTTGTCGGCCACGGCCGCGCCGGCGGCCATGGCGGCGCTCGCCAGCTCGGAGCCGATGAGCCCGTTGGCCACGGCCATCTGGTGCGTGCCGCCGCCGTCGGTGATGGCGTCGTACAGGCCCCAAGCGCCGACCAGGACGCCGATGGTGGCCCGGACCGGGACCGGCCCCACCTTCAGGCCGCGGTTGTACTTGGCCCGGACGAAGCCGTCGGCGAAGCTGCCCAGGACCAGGGTGCCCTGCGTCTCGGCCATGTGGACGACCTGCATCCCGGCGTGGACGCCGTTCTCCTTCAGGGCCTTGGCGGCGTCCTTCAGCTTGTCCGCACGCTTCATCGCCTCCTCGAGGGCGGCGGTCTTGGTCTTGTCGGACAGCTTGGAGACGTCGTCGGCCTTGGCGGCGGCGGCGAGAGCAGAAGTGGCCACGGGGCCCTCCGGGATGCGGGGGAAGGGGTCGGGGCCGTTGTACGCCTGCCCACCGCCTGGCTGACGCCCGACCACTTCCCAAAGCGGTCACACATCGGCCCGGGAAGGGAAACGGTCACACCACCCGGACACTGCAAATGCGGGAGATTGCTCCCGGGAAGTGAATCCCGAACAGAATCAACGCGCAGGAAGCCAGGTAGAACCGTAACCATCGCGCCAAGTATTCGCTTCCACTGACTTTCACGCAGCTTGGTTCCCGGGCACGGATGGAAGTAGCCTGAACAGGCAGGGAGCGCCGATGTACGAAATCGAGGGCTGGGAAGACCTGGTCGACCGGCTGCGTGCCAAGGAGCGCGTGCTCAACGAGTCTGCCGACTACCTGACGCTGGTCGAGCGCGGCGCCAAGGAGGAGCAGGTCGAGCGCGTCGAGCTGGTCGACCCCGACCACGAGGGCGGCCCGGCCGTCCGCTACTCGCGCTGGGACCAGGTCCTGGAGGCGGTCGACCGCCTGCGCCAGCTCGCCATCGACAACGCCATGCCCAGCGGCGTCACCTCCTACCGCCTGGCCGTCTACAGCCCCAAGGGCGACACGCGGCTGTTCACCGGCTCCTTCCTGGTGCGCCAGCACGGCTCCAAGGTGGGCGACCCCGCGGCCTACGGCGTCGAGGAGGCCAAGGCGTCCGCGCACGTCGCCATGACCACCGAGCTGACCGCCATGATGCGGGAGACGCACTACTTCATGCGCCAGGGGATGCAGCTCGTCATGGTGACGCTGCGCGACGTCCAGGCCATGGGGCAGGTCCACCAGCGGGCCCAGGCCGACCGGCTGGCCGAGGTCGAGCGCAACTACCACAAGCTCATCGACCAGCAGGCCACGGAGCGCCAGCGCCAGTCCGACGACCTGGCCCGCAAGGAGCGCATCCAGGCCGGCCGCCAGATGTTCGACACCTTCATGGGCAGCGTGAAGGAGCTGGGCCAGGCCTACATGGTCGCCGAGCACCCCGAGCTGGCCGGCTTGGACCCCGAGCTGCTGAAGCTCGCGCGCGAGCTGCCGGCCGACATGGTCACCCAGCTCAAGGACCCGGCCCTCCGCAAGCTGCTCCAGGACGACGACTTCCGGAAGCAGTTCATCGGGATGCTCAAGGCCGTGGCCGCCCAGGTCCAGGACGACCCGCCGCCCGACGATGGCTCCCCTCCCCCCTCCACCCCCTGACGAGGTGCCCGTGCCCCCCGTGAACGCCCGCCCCCACCGCCTGGTCCGCCAGGCCGACGCGCTCTACCGCCTGGACGCGACCGATCCCGACGAGCTGCAGGCCACCGCCGAGCACTTCGGCTCGATCTCCTCGGCCGAGCGCGACTTCGCCCTGGCCCACCTGCTGCGCCTGAACCTCGAGGCCATCACCGAGCTCGCGGCGGCGACGGACCGGCAGACCCGGCTGTTGGCCGACTGGCGCAAGGAGCAGGTCCAGCAGGCCCGCGGCCTGGCCAAGCGGCTGGACGAGGTGGCCGAGCTGCTCGACGACGACGGCCGCGCGGACGAGGACGACAGCGACGAGCTGCCCCCCGACGTCGACGACGACGACGAGGGCCCACCTGACCTGCCGGCCGACGAAGACGGCGACGACGCGGACGAGCCTCCCCCCGCTCGGCGGCAGCGGACCTCGCAGCGCGCCGCGGCGCCGGCGGAAACGTTGCCAGCCGAGCCGGCGGCCTCCCCCGAGCGGGCCCGCCGCGCCCGCCCCGCCCGGGACCGCGCAGCGCGACGCGAGGCGGTCGAGGGCGAGGTGGTCGGCACCGCCACCCCGGCCGAGGACGGCGGCTTCTCCCACCCCACCCCCGAGGAGTAGCCCGTGGACGCCGCCATCCGCCTGGACCTGCTCGTGCCCCGCATGGGCTTCATCAGCCTGGCCAAGGTGCCCCTGCCGGGCGGCACGTCCCTGGCCTACATCCTGGAGCCCCTGTGCCCGGCGCCGTGCGACCAGGTGCGCGAGGGCCTCCAGAGCTGGGACCGCTTCCCGCTGCGTCTCGACGTCGACCAGGGCCTGGAGATCCCCACCCCCGGCGGGGCGCTCGGCTTCTTCAACGCCCGGGGCCTGCTCCAGGTCACCCTGCCCGGCGCCATCGCCAGCCTGCTCGACGCCTGGAAGCCCTACGAGGTCCAGCGCCGGACGGTCGGGCACTCGGTCCAGGGCACCTACCGGGTCGCGCCCGGCCTGCGCGGCGCGGTGGACATCCTGGGCCAGACCCTGGAGATCCGGGCGCCGGCGCCGGCGTTGACGGGCGGGCGCTGACGTGGGCCTGCGGGAGCGCCTGGGCGCCTTCCTGGACGGCCTGGCCGACGCCCGCCAAGAGGAGCTGCAGGCGGCGTGGCTGGCCGGGGCCGCGGCCGTCCGCGCGACCATCCGCGCGCGCGAGGAGGAGGTGCGCATCGAGGAGTGCCGCCTGGCCGTCGAGACGGTGTTGTGGGGGCAGGGTCTGGACCTGGACTGGATTTGGGAGCGGGCCGCCGTGCTGGGGCGGCAGGAGCTCTACCAGGTGCTCGCGATGGTCGGCGAGGGGCAGTCGCGGGAGGAGATCGAGGCGTGGCTGGCGGAGCGGGCGGCGCCGTTGGGGAGGGCGCGGTGAGCCACCTGGACCGGGCGCTGAAGCTGTTGTGGCCCCATCCAGATGCATCCCTTCCATTGTCATATCCTGTCACTGTACTGGCGTAACGAGCGCATTGCGAATCGCAATACCTTATGCTGCCCCCATGCACTTACCGACTTCACCATGTTCAATGGAAGCAGCCGCCCACCACGAGGCCGCGCACGCGGTTGTTCATGCGAGATTAGTCAGGAAGCGTCAGGTTGGCCTTGTGTTCATTCGGCGGGCACCACTACTCGATTCTCAAGATGCGCATTGGGGGGGCGGCACTGAAGTTGCCGACTTCGAACACTACGAAAAGCACCTGCCTCGCCCAGTTGAGGAGATGCGGAAGGTGGAGCTGGACTGGCTCTATGAGAAGGGACTTCTCCGAAAGGCAGCCATTGCAGTTGCCGCAGGTGCTTGGGGGCATCGCGAAATCTACAGGCAAGCAGGTCAGGAGTCACCAGATCCAGGCAGGCAATGGACAGAGAGTGATGACGAGTGGCTTGCATGCGCCAGAGAAGTCAACTCCTCAAGGAGGTGGGGAGTCCCGCTGGATGATGTGGAGGACGCCGCCCACCAAAAAGTTGTTGAGTGGTGGGAAGAGATTGCCCACTTTGCTCAGCTCCTTCTGAAGCAACCCCCGAGCGTCTCTGGCGATTGTCGAATCCTCTCACGTGAATGGACAAGCGACTACTTCTACGGCGACAACAGCCGCTACAAACCGGTCGACCCAGCCAAACTACTGGCAGTTCTCGCATAGTGAAGCGTGGGCAACGCGACGCCATGGAACACAGCCCCCGGCTCACCATCACCTTCATCCAGTCCGGCCAGCCCTCCGAAACCGATCCATCCGGGAACTCGCTCTTTCGCTTGGCCGTGGCGGTGCCCGTCCGAGCCCAAGTGATACTCTGTCCCCCCCGCCCCGGTTGACAGCGACCGGCACGATAAACCCCCTGGGCGAACCGGCGCGTGAGGAAGGCGATGGCTGACGTGGAAGAGCGGAGCGAGCAAGATGGCGGCCAACGTGGTCGGCCTGGACGTCGAAGCGTGGCGGACCGGCACAACGCGGTTCTGGAAGTGCTGCAGGGCAAAGCCACGATCGACCAGGTGGCGCGGCGCCTGGGTGTTCGGCCGGAGACGGTCGTGGGCTGGAGGGACGCAGCGCTGGAGGGCATGACGGCGGCGCTGCAGCGTGGCGAGGGCCCCAGCGCCCGGGAGCGGGAGCTGGAACAGGAGAACTGCACCCTGCGGGACGCGCTGGCCCGCAGCGCCATGCAGGTCGAGCTGCTGCAGCGGGAGGTGGGCATCCCCGCCCGGGGCCCTACTCGGCGCGGGAGGTCGCGGCGATGAGCCCGGCGACCTCCCGCGGCGAGGCGTCGGTCGCGATCCTGGCTGAGACCTTCGGCCTGTCCCGTCAGGCCATCTACGCCGCGAGGGCGGCCCACCAGGCCGCCAGCGAACGGCCGGGCCCGCAGTCTGCTCCACCGTCCGCGCCCGTGGCTGAGGCGCCAACCTCGGGTCGCGGAGTCCCCGTCGCCACCTTGACCGAGGCCATCGACGCCATCGTCCAGGAGCAGCCCGCCTGGGGCATCCGGAAGGTGTGGGCGGTGCTGCGCCGCCGCGGGCTCCACGTCGGACGTCGCCGCGTCCACGCGCTGATGCGCGCCTCGGGCCTCGTGCTGCCCAGGGACAGCGAGGGGCCCCGGGATCCCGCCCCGAGGGGCCATGTCACCACCCCCGAGCCCAACCGCCGAATCGCTGTCGACTTCACCACCGTCTGGACCGCCGAGGACGGCAACGTGGCCGTGGCCATCGGCGTGGACTGCGGCTGCCGCAGCGTGCTGGACGTGACGGTCACCAAGTCGCAGTCCTCCGGCGCCATCCTCGCCAGCGCCGATCGCGCACTGCAGACCGCCTTCGGCTCACCGGCCGAGGTGCCTGACGGCGTCGAGCTCCGCAGCGACCACGGCCCGCAGTACACCGGCTACGACGCCGAGGCGCTGGTCCAGGCCTGGGGCGTCACCCACACCTTCGCCCCGGTCGGGCGGCCCACCGGAAACGCTGTAGCGGAGCGGACCATCCGCACGATGAAGGAGGAGTGCATCTGGCTGCGCGACTGGCGCAACCTGGCGGAGCTCTACGAGGCACTGCAGGTCTGGGCCCGCACCTTCAACCACGACCGGCCCCATCAGGCGCTGGGCTGGCAGACGCCCGCAGAGCGTCGGGCGGAGCACCTTGGCCCACCCCAGCGGAAGGCAGCGTGAGAACTTTGTTCTCTCGCTGTCTTTCGCTGGACACCCGTCCCAGAACCTGCCCTGGGAGCGGAGGCAAGCCCAGCCGGGCCCCTCGCAGCGCGAAGCGCGAGAGGGTGGATGGGCTGGCCGTAGCGAACGGGCAGGTTCCTTCGCGACGCCACCGGGCTGTACAACCGATTCGCCCCCCGGTTGGCGTCTTGACTGGAGGGGGACACTACAGTCCGAGCCCAAGTGACGTTGCCGCGCACCGGTGTCCAGTCCTCGGCGGTCAGAGAACAGCCCTGCAGACCCAAGCGCGTCTGGGGGCCGAAGCCGGCCGGGCCGCGGTCGAGGCTGCCGTCGCCACGCTCCAGGGCCTCGCAGTCCCCGCGCGGCACGACGGGATGTCCCTGCTCTACGTGCTCAGCGGAGAGGCCCTGCGGCCCACGATCCGCGCTATGCTGGACATGCAGGAGGTCCGGATGGGCTGGGCGTACCAGGAGATCCTGGAGGAGGGTGAGCGCAAGGGCGTCGCCCGGGGCGTGCTGGAGGGGCAGGCCCTGGTCGTCTCGCACCAGATCCGCCTACGCTGGCCGGGCAAGGCCGGCCAGCCCATCGCCCGCCACCTGCCCCGCTGCGGCCCCGACGAGCTGGTCTGGCTGTCCGAGCAGGTCTTGACCACCCGTCGCCCCGCCGATGTCGAGCACGACCTGGTGGCCCGGCTGGGAGGCTGAGCTTGGCCCACCACAAGAGGGGGCGCCCCAAGAGCCGCCGCGCGGGCTGCCTGCTGTGCAAGCCCCACAAGGACCAGCGCCGCAAGGACACGGCCGGCGCCCGGACGCGGGCTGAGCAGCGCGCAGTGGACCGGGAGAGGCAGCAGCGGGAGGAGGAGGCGGGGGTCAGCGAGAGCGGGCGCGGATGACCTCGGCGGCCAGATCGACCGGAAGGACCTGGCGACGCGGGAGGGTGAAGCGCCGACCATCGCCGGAGACGTCGAGGCCGCTGGACGTCCAGCGAGGCGGGGGGTCGTCGGTCGTGGGAGGCGGGGCGGGGCCGGGTCAGACCCACCAGGCGCCCTACCAGGCGCCATAGGGCCCGCCGTAGGCGCCCATGTCGCTGCGGGTCCCGTCGGTGTCGTCGTACGCGGCGTCCGGGTTGCCGAGGTCGATGCAGGGTGAGCCCGCCAGCAGGCGGAAGTCCCCCGCATCGGGATCGGCGAACATCGGGTCCTCGCTGATGTTGCCTTCTTCGTCCCAGCCATCCGTCGACCAGTCGAAGCTGCCGTTGTCGAACGAGTTGTTGTACGAGACCCGGTCGAAGCCGTCCTGGGCATAGATGCCCTCTCCGCTGTTCTCCGCGACGATGAGGTTGGTCAGCGTGACGCCGGTGCGCGCCGAGATCACTGGTTCGCTGGACACGATGTCATTGCCCCAGAACACGCTGTTGGACACCTCCAACCCGCCAGGGCTCTCAGCCCAGAGCTGGATCCCAGGCATCACGACGGTCTCGTTGCCGAAGAACACGCTGTTGGTGATCCCGCCCGAAACCTCGTAGAGGTTCAGCCAGAAGAAGCCGCTGTCATCGTCGACGGAACCGTTGCGCGTCCAGGTCGAGTGCCGCAGGACCAGGCTCCCACCCACCAGCTCCCAGAGAGCTCCGTAGATGGCGTTGTCCTGGACGACCAGGTCCTCCATGTAGACATCGCACTCATCGCCGAGGACCAGGTAGCCGTAGTCCTCGCCACCTTCGACGTCGGTCAGGATCAGGTTGGTGCCCGTGAAGGTCGCATAGGCGCAATCTGCCGCCGCCACGCCGCCCCAATCCGTGATCCGGCCCGAGAGCGTGAAGCCCGAGAGGTCGAGCGACACGCCATCCACCAGGACGGCCGGGTCACGACTCCCGGAGATCGACGTGACCTCGGGCCCCTCCACTCCGATGATGGTCAGGTCCCGGCGATCCACCTCGATGCTGGCGTAGTCGCCAGGGCAGACCAGGATCTCGTCGCCGTCCGACGCGGCATCGATGGCGTCCTGGATGTCCCTGAAGGGGGCCTTCCCATCGCCGCAGACGTCGTAGTCGATGTCAGTGTCCGTGTCGGTGTCCGTGTCGGTGTCCGTGTCCGTGTCCGTGTCGGTGTCCGTGTCGGTGTCGGTGTCCGTGTCGGTGTCGGTGTCGGTGTCCGTGTCGGTGTCGGTGTCGGTGTCGGTGTCGGTGTCGGTGTCGGTGTCCGTGTCCGTGTCCGTGTCCGTGTCGGTGTCGGTGTC
>JAKLKF010000048.1 GCA_023150805.1 Myxococcota bacterium
GACGCGGTGCTGCTGGGGCGCGCCGGGCCGGTGGTCTTCGACGGGACCGACCACCTGGAGGCGGCCTGGGTCTCCTGCCAGGAGGACTGCACCCCCTGCCGGCAGGCCGCGGTGGAGGTCGACCAGCAGGACAACCGCCTGCTCGGCGTGCGCTTCCAGGGGCTGGACTGACGCGGCGCGCCTTGGCGCAGCGCCCGGACGACGACTATCCTTGCGGGTCCCGAGGCTCCCCATGACCGCGCTGCTCCTCCCCCTCTCGGCTTCCCTGGCCCTGGTGACAGGCTGCAAGCCGGTGACCGACGTCTGGGGCCACCCCCTCTACGAGTACTTCCCCTTCGACAAGGAGCGGACCTGGGCCTACGCGATGGACGACGACAGCGCCGGCTACGTCCTCGCGGTGGAGAAGGTGGCCGCAACCGACCAGCAGGGGGTCGAGGTCGCCACGCTGGAGTACCGCAAGCAGGACAGCGACCTGCTCTACAGCGTGGACTGGTCCAGCGACGCCAACGGGGGCGTGCTGATCCACGGCTACACCGTGCAGGGCGGCGACTCCGTCCGCTTCGACACGGCAGTGCAGTTCGCCAACCACGAGGCGTTGGCGGGCGAACAGGTCGTGACCGAGACCAACGGCATGACCTTCACCGCCACCTTCCACGGCATCGAGGAGTGCCCGAACCTGTGGACCTCCGAGGTGTGGGACTGCGCCCACATCACCCTCGACGACGGCGACGGCGACGACATGGCGGGGCCGCCCTTCGCCGGGGACTGGTGGGGGGCCGGCTCCTGGAACGCCAGCCGCTTCCACACGACGGGCGGGTCGGCCGACTGGGTCCTGACCAGCGCCTGGTACTGCGACCCCGAGGCGCAGCCCTGCGGTTGACGCGGCGCGCCTTGGCGCAGCGCCCGGACGACGACTATCCTTGCGGGTCCCGAGGCTTCCCATGACCGCGCTGCTCCTCCCCCTCTCGGCTTCCCTGGCCCTGGTGACAGGCTGCAAGGACAAGGCCGGCACGCCCGACACGGGCGACACCTCCGGCGACGGCGGCGGCTACGTCTCGCACGAGACCGGCGTCTGGACCGGTGACGACACGGGCACCGGAGACGGTGGCGGCGGGGCGACCGACGGCGGGGATGGGGGCGGCACGGCCGACGGCGGCGGGACCGGCGACGGCGGCACCGAGGTGGTGCCGATGGTGACGGCGCTGGCGCTGTACCCGACCTCGATGGTGGTCTGGCCGGGCGCCACCTGGGACAGCCGGCTGGTGGCGACCTGGGACGACGGCACGGTGGCAGAGGCGGACGTCGCGTGGGCCAGCCTGGACGAGGCGGTGGCGACCGTGGACGCGGCCGGCGTGGTGACGGCGGTGGCGGCGGGCAGCACGGTGATCCAGGCCTCGCGCGACGGCGTGACGGTGGAGACGAGCGTCGAGGTGCGCGACGACGGGCTGGTCACGGTGACGGTGCTCGACCAGGAGACAGGGGCGCCGCACGTCGGGGCGCGGGTGCGGCTGGGCGACGCCGGGCCCGAGGGCACGACTGACAAGAAGGGGCGCATCTCGCTGGCCTGGAAGGAGAAGACGCCGCCGGCCACGCTCACGGCCTGGGCGCACGAGCGGGTGCCGACCACCGTCGTCGGCCCGGTGCAGCGCGAGCTGGTGGTGCCGATCCGGCCCAAGGAGGGCATCGAGCCGGTGCTGGGCAGCATCGGCGGCGGCGTGGACATGGACGGCATCCCCAGCGGCGGCGGCGGCGACCTGAAGATGGGGCTGGCCGCGCCGAGCCTGGTGCACGGCCCGCTGCTGATCGACCCGGCCCTGCTGATCGGCGCGCCGCGCGAGGTGACCCTGTACGGCGTGACCGCCGACGTGCCGGCCAACATCTTCATCCGGGAGGCGGCCGAGGACTACGAGGTGCCCGCCGTGGAGGGCACGACCGGGGTGTGGTCGCTGGCGGCACCGCTGGCCATCGGCGACGTCACCAGCGGCCTGGCCGGCGCCACCGACGCGATCGGGCTGATGCTGGAGGACCTGGACAAGGTGGTCTGGGGCTTCGAGTACGGCGCCACCCTGCTGGCCGGCGAGACGGCCACCGTGGACATCGCGCCGGGCACGGCGCTGACCGGGTCGATGACGGTGGACGTCGGCGAGCTGTCCGTCGGCTTCAGCGGCGACGAGGAGATGCTGGTGCTGCTGGGGGAGGATCTGCCTGCCCAGGGCTTCACCCCCGTGGGCCTGGGCGTGGGCCGCTTCGAGGTCGAGCTGGCGGTCGTGCCGGGCTCGCTGCCCGAGTCCGCGGGCCGGACCGTGGCCGCCATCGCCCAGGTGGGCGGGCTGGGCGCGGGCACGGGCTACGGCGTGTGCACCTCGTGGGCGCCGGCGACCGGCGACGGCGACGAGACGCTGGCACTGCCAGCACTGCAGCAGGTGCCGGCGCTGCACCTCTTCGACCCCGCCACGCGGGCGTTCACGGTGGAGACGGATCCGCGGGCGCGGTGGGTCCACGTGCTGGTGACCGGCGGCGAGGAGGGCGCCTGGCACGACCTGGTGATGGACGGCGGCAGGGTGGAGAGCGTGTTGCCCCACCTGGGCGGCACCTTCGGCTACGGCGGCACCTCCTGGACGGTGGTGGCGCTGGAGCTCGAGGCCGGCAGCTTCCACGACCTGGTGCGGGACGGCTGGCAGAGCGACCAGGACCTGGCCCAGGTCTCGCAGACCTCCGGGCTGCTGACGCAGGAGCCTTGATGGACATCGAGCACGACGCCGCCCCCCCCGAGCTGGCGGCGGCGCGGCAGGCCTTCGCGGGCCTGGCGGTCCCCTCGCACGCGCGGGAGGCGGCCCTGCGCCACCTCGACCGCTGGCTCAGCGACCCGGTCTTCCTCGCCTACCGCCCGCAGGTGATGGCGCTCCTGGAGGCGGGCCGCTGGGAGACGCTGCTCGACAGCTTCTGGCAGGTCCTGCCCTTCGGCACGGGCGGGCGGCGCGGCACGGTGGGGGTGGGGCCCAACCGCTTCAACCCGTGGACGCTGGGCGCCAGCGTGCAGGGGCACGCGACCTGGCTGCGGCGCACGATGGGCGACGGGCCGCTGGCGGTGGTGGTCACCTACGACGTGCGGCAGTTCCTGGACCTGCGCGGGCAGCTCGTGGCCGGCGTGCCCTCGCCGGTGCTGGGCATGACCAGCCGCGACTTCGCCGAGATCGCCGTCGAGGTCTACGCCGCGGCCGGGATCGCGACCTGGCTGCCCCCCGTGGGCCAGTACCTGAGCACGCCCGAGCTTTCCTTCGCCATCCGCCACCTGGGCGCCCAGGCCGGGCTGATGATCAGCGCGAGCCACAACCCGCCGGACGACAACGGCGGCAAGCTCTACAACGCCCAGGGCGGGCAGGAGGTGCCGCCGCGGGACGAGGAGATGGCGCGCGAGGTCGAGGGCGTGGGCCACATCGACCGGATGAGCCTGGACCGGGCGCGGGCGGCCGGGCTGGTGCGCGAGCTGGGCCCCGAGGTGCACGAGGCCTACATCCAGGCGAACCTGCGGTGCAGCCTGGACCCGCAGGCGCGCGGGGCACGGATCGTCTTCACGGGACTGCACGGCCTGGGCCGGCAGACCGTGGGCGAGGTGCTGGCCCGCGCGGGCTTCGACCTGCGGCTGGAGCCGACCCAGGCCGAGTACGACGGCGCCTTCCCGAACGTGCCCTTCCGTGCGCCCAACCCCGAGGTGCCCCGGGCGCTGGACGCGGCCTGCGCCTACGCCGACCAGGTGGGCGCCGACGTGGTGATGGCCTGCGACCCGGACGCCGACCGGCTGGGGCTGGCGGCCCGCCACCCCGCGGGTCCCGGCGGGTCCTGGCGGGTCTTCTCGGGCAACGAGATCGCGGCCCTGGCCTGCCACTACGTGGTGGCGCACGGCGGGCGGCCCCACCCGCTGGTGATCCAGACCGAGGTGACCAGCGGGCTGGTCAGTCGCGTGGCGAAGGCCGGCGGCGCCCGGGTGATCGACCACCTGCTGGTGGGCTTCAAGTACATCGGCGACGCGCTGCACCAGATCGAGGAGCACGGCAGCTTCGCGGGGGTGGCGGCGCGGCTGGCGGACTTCGCCCTGGGGGCGGAGGAGTCGCACGGGCTGCTGGTGACCCCGGAGATCCGCGACAAGGACGCGGCCGGCGGGGCGCTCATGCTGGCCGAGCTGGCCAGCCGGCAGGCGGCCCAGGGCGAGACCCTGGTCGACGCGCTCGACGAGCTGTGGCGCCGCGTGGGCTACGTCCAGAACCAGCTCCGCAGCGTCGTGATGCTGGGGGCCGAGGGCCGCGCCCGCATCGCGGCCGTCATGGCCAGCCTGCGGGCCGATCCGCCGACCCGCATCGGCGGGCTGGCGGTGACCGCGATCCACGACCGCCAGGACCCCCACGGCGTCTTCGGGCCGCACCGCTCCGAGACCGACCGGGCCAGCCGGGACGTGCTGGTCTTCCAGCTCGGGCCCGACGCGCGCCTGGTGCTGCGGCCCAGCGGCACCGAGCCCAAGAGCAAGGTCTACGTCGAGGTCTGCGGTGACCGAGGGGCCGCCGACGCCGCGGCCGAGCGCGCCCGCGTGGACGCCGAGGTGCAGCGGCTGGCCAACACCTTCCTGGCCGACGTGCTCTCCCGGGTGGGGCTGGACGTGCCGGCCTGGGCGCTGGCGGCCAACGACCTGGTGGCCATCGAGCACAAGCAGGACCTGGCCCGCCGCGTGCTGCCCGAGCTGGCGGGCCGCCTGGAGCGGGGCGAGGCGGGGCCGGGCCTGGAGCGCTGGCTGGACGGGGCGCTCCTGGCCTACGGGCGCGACGCGCGCAAGCTCGTGGAGCCCGCCGTGGCGGCGTGGGCCGCGACGCAGCCGCCCGCGCAGGCGGCCCCGGTGCTGGCGCTGTTCCGCCGGTAGGCGGCCGCTCAGCCCGGGGGCAGGGCGGTCCGGCGTGGACCCTGCTCGCGAGGCACCAGCACGGTCACGCCGTCGACGGGCCAGCGGTCGTACCAGCGCAGGTGCTCCAGGTACCAGGCCAGCCCGTGGTCCATCACGCGCTGGCCGCTCATCTTCGTGGCGTGGCGGATCATCGGCCGGTCCCCGCCGCCGGGCAGCTTGAAGCCCAGGTGGGTGACCACCATCGGCACGCCGGGCCGCGGCTGGCGCACGGTCAGGACCAGCGCGCCCGGCGGGATGTCGTCGATGGCGGCCAGCGCGGCGTCCACGCTGAGCACGGGCAGGGTGAAGCGCCCGACGGGCAGCCGGTCGTCGGGCAACGCGAACAGGGCGCGGCGGCGCCAGCCCCGCCAGGTGGCGGGGGTGACGGCCAGGTCGACCAGGTGGGTCTCGCCGAGCTGGTCGGTGATGTCCGCCAGGAGGCCGTCGGCGACGGCGCCGGGCACCCACTGCGAGATCATGAAGTGGCGGCGCGCCTCGTAGGTGGGGGCGGCGTCGCCGTAGCGCAGGCGCTGGCGCAGGGCGGGCGCGGAGAGGGGGTCGCCGGCCAGGGCCAGGGCCAGCACCTCCTCGACGAAGGTCAGGCAGTCGAAGGCGTCGTAGCGGGCCGGCGGATCGCGGTCGGGGGCCCGCCCCTCGCCCGCGGCGTCGACCCGGTAGGGCCGCCCCAGCAACACCTGCGAGATGGCGGCCATGCGCTCTCCCACGGGGCGGGCGGCCACCTCGCGGGCCACGGCCACCAGCTCCTCGGGCATCGCGCCCTCGTCGACCACGACCGGGTCGGCGCCCTCGCCGGTGTCCTCGTCCAGGCTGGCGGCGGCGGCCGGCCCCAGCACCAGCAGCCACGCGGCCAGCAGCGGGCCCCAGCGCCAGCGGGTCGCGCGCGCGGACACGGAGGCGCCGGCTACAGGCCCAGCCGCTGCTGGTAGCCGGCGATGCGCTCCAGCATCTGGTCGACCTGCTCGTCGGCCAGGTCCTCGACGCTGGTGGAGAGGGCGCGCTGGATCAGGTCGAGCAGGCCCTCGTTGACCAGGCGTCGGTGCTCGGCCTCGGGGCGCTTGCGCAGGTTGCGCAGCAGGCGCTCGACGTCCATGCGGCCGTCCTCGTCCACCTGCACGCCGCGGAAGAGCACGGCGAAGCGGGTCGGCGGGCCGTCGACCAGGATCTGCGTGGTGACCCGGCCGCCGCCCTGGCCGCGCTGCTGGTCGATGGCGTGGCTGATCTCGGCCAGCACGTCGTTGACGACCTCGATCTTGCGGCGGATGTCCCCCTCGTCCAGGCGCGGGCCCGAGAAGTTCAGCGCCACGGCGTGGCGCGCCTCCTCCTCGCTGGCCTCGCCCATGGCCAGCATCCCGCCCTCGTCCTCCCCGGCGTCCGTGGGCAGCTGCAGGGCGCGCTGCACCGCGGCCATGCCCTCGTCGGACAGGTCGACCCGGTCCAGGAAGCGATCGCCGGTGACGAACTCGCCCTTGCCGCCGCCGCGCACCGAGTCCTGATCCTCGAAGAAGGCCAGCTCCTCGTCGGGCACGCTGTGGTCGAAGGCAAAGCCCGGGGGCTGGGTCACGATGCCCTCCTCGTCGCGCTCGATGCCGTTGCGGACGGCGGCACGCCGGGCCTCGATCTCCCGGGCGCGGCGGATGGCGTGGGCCAGGCCCGGGTCGTCCAGGTCGCCGGGATCCTCGACCTCCGTGGCGCTGGAGGCTGGCAGGCCGGCGTCGGGGAGGAGCTCGGGCGGCGCCTCCTCGGTGGCGGCGTCGGGCTCCAGGTCGAGCGCCGGGAGCGGCTCGAGGGTCGGGCCGCCGCCGTCCTCGGCCTGCTCCGCCCACGGGGGCGGCGGCAGCGAGTGCGTGGCGGGCTCGTCGGGGAGCGCGTTGATCACGTCCTCGAGGGCCTGCTGGGCCGCCGCCTCGGCGTCGACGTCGGAGAGGGGCTGCAGCAGCCCGGCGTCGAGGTCGACGAGGTCGAGGATCTCCTCGGAGACGGGCCCGCCTTCGGCCTCGTCCTCCGGCTCCAGCAGGGGCTCCTCGGGCGCCGGCAGGGGCTCCTCGGGCACCAGCAGGGGCTCCTCGGGCGCCGGCAGGGGCTCGGGCGGCGGCGGGCTGCCGCCGGTCGCCGCGAGCTCGACCACGCCCTGCTCGAGCATGTCCGTCAGCGCGAGCAGCGTGACGCCGTCCTCGAAGGGGCTGAGGTCCACCACGCCCTGCACGCCGCGCTCGGGCTCGCAGAGATCGAGCAGGCGGGCGTGGATGAGCTGCGCCGGCAGGCGCGTCCCGGGCCGCACCCGCAGGTGGGAGGCGCCCCGCCGCAGGACCTGGATGCGGTCGCGTCGCTGGCGCAGCCCCTCGAGCAGCTCGTGCGAGTCGTGCCCGGTCTGGATGTTCTCGACGAAGACCGCCTCCATCGGCTGCCAGGATGGGGCGGAGGCGCAGGAGATGAACTCCAGGACGTTCTGCCGGAAGCGCTGGACGAGGAGGTCGAGGTACAGATCCTCGGGCACGCGTCCCAACAGCAGGCCCTCGAGCGGCGCACCCGCGCGCAGCTCGGCCAGGAGCTGGTCGGCCTGGGTGCCCGAGATGGCGCCGCCGTTGAGCAGGCGGCGGATGGTCTGCGGGCCGTCGACGGGGCCGTGCGCGGCGAGGATCTCGCCCTGCATCACGTAGAGCACCCACTCGCCACGCGGATCGACGGCGTGCAGCGAGCCCGTCACGCCGCGGGACAGGTAGTCCCTGACGATCTCCACCGGGTCGGTTGCGACGCTCTCTCGGCTCATGCGCACTCGATTCCTTGCGACCGCGGAAGCGGTCCCTGCACGCCGCCAGGTGCGGGGCCCGAATCCTATCAGGGCGCGACGAGGAAGCGGTGGGCGGCCTCGAGCTGGATGTCGGGGAAGCCGGTGCGCAGCGGGCCGACCAGCGGCACCTGCACCGGCTCCACCACCAGGTCGGGCTGCACGCCGCCCGCCGCCCAGCTCGTGCCGTCCGCGGCGAGCAGCATCGTGTCGGCGAGCTGCAGCACCAGGCCGTCGCCCAGCGGGTGGTGGCTCTCCAGGGCGGCGTGGCCGGCGGTGCGGGTGCCGACGACGGCGGCGCGGCCCTGGTCCCGCAGGGCGGCGGCGAGGGCCTCGGCGGGTCCGGCGGTCCCCCGGTTGACCAGCACCGCGATCCGGCCGGCGTGGGCCCGCTCGCCCGTGCTCTTCACGGCGTCGACGCGGCCGGAGGGGTCGACCGTGCGCGCGACCGGCTGGTCGGGCCCCAGGAAGGCCCCCGCCAGCCCCGCGACCGCCGCGAGGGTGCCCTCGCGCACGTCGCGCAGATCCAACACGACCAGCCGCCCGCCGGCCTGGGCCAGGGCCTGGGAGACGACGGCGGGCGTGCCGGGACCCAGGACGTCCAGGCGCAGCACCAGGCGCGCGTCATCCGTTGTCACCCTGGCCGGCGGCACGACGAAGGTCCCCGGGCGCAGCTCCAGGCGGCGGAGCGGCCCCTCCTCGCGCCGGACGTCGAGCACGACCCCACGCCCGCGGCCCGCCAGGACCCGGGCGTCCACGAGCTGCTGGATGGCCGGCGCCGCCAGGCCGGTGAAGGGGTGGTCGTCGACCGCCACCACCAGGTCGCCGGCCAGCAACGCCGCGCCGGCCGCGGGCGAGCCGGGGAAGACCTCGGTCACCAGCAGGCCCCGGCCGGTGGCGACGGTGTACTCGACGCCCATGCCGGTGCGCTCGCCCCGCAGGCGTGCCTGGCGCGCGCGGTCCTCGGCCACGGTCAGGACGGCGTTCCCCGGCGCCCCGGCCTGCGCGTCCAGCCAGCTCGCCATGCCCTGCAGGGCGGCCAGCCGCAGCGCGTCGGGGTCGGCGCGCCCCGGCATGCGGGCCTCGATGATGCGGGTCGCGGCCTGCACGACGTCCGCCTCCGCGGCGTCCGCCCGGGCGCAGAGCAGCAGCAGGGGGAGGAGCACGCCCATGGGTCGCCACATCGCCCGACGCGCCCGCCCCGGCAAGGCGCGCCTCAGAGGCTGCCCCGGAAGGGTGTGTGGGCCACCAGCCCGACCGGCTCGACCGGCGGGGACGCCCGCGGGGTCGCCGCCAGGCGCAGCTCGCGGTCCAGCCGGGCCTCGACCTGGGCAAGCTCCTGCCCCTGGCGGGCCAGGGCCTGCGCCTGCCACAACGACAGGCCGGCCGTCAGCACGAAGGCCACCGCCAGCGCCAGGGCGGCGCTGGCAGGCAGGCGCAGCTCGCGGCGCCACCAAGGCCCGGCGAGGGCCGCCGACGGGCCGGCCACTGCCCCGGCCTCCAGGCGCGCCCACTCCCGGTCCAGCGCCCGATCCATGCCGTCCCAGAAGCCCGGGACGGCCGGGTCGACCCGCAGCCGGGGCGCCGCGAAGCGCTGCCCCTCCAGCAGGCGCAGGGTGGCGCTGCAGCCCGGGCAGCGGTCCAGGTGGCGGGCGAAGAGCTCGGCCTCTCCCGGCGACAGCTCTCCGTCCAGCCAGCCGGCCATCCGGTCCGCCGCCTCTTGGCAGGTCATGGGCATGGGATCTCCCTCGGGCACGGCACAACCCCCACGGGTCGCGCGCGCATCCTCACGACGCCCTGCTCAGGACGCCGCCGCCGCGGGCAGCACCTCGGCCAGCCGGCGCCGGGCGCGCGACAGGCGCGACATCACCGTGCCCAGCGCCACCTGGAGCACCTCGGCGATCTCGGCGTAGGACAGGTCGTCGTAGTAGCGCAGCAGGAGGATCTCGCGGTGGTCCTCCGACATCTGGTCGATGGCGGCCAGCACCTCGGCGCGCTGCTGCCCCTCGAAGACGCGGTCGACCTGGTCGGCCTGGGTCTGCTCGCGCGGCGGGCTGGCCTCCAGGATGGCCCCGCGCCGCCGGCGGTCGCGGACCAGGTTGAAGCACAGGTTGCTCGTCACGCGGAACAGCCAGGCCTTCTGCTGGAAGGCGGGCTCGAAGAAGCGCTGCTCGCGCATCGCCCGGATGAAGACCTCCTGGACGACGTCGTGGGCCTCCTGGGCGTCCTTGGTGATGTAGCTGGCGTGCACGAACAGGCGGTCGCGGAACTTGCGGACGACCATGTCCATCGCCAGGCGGGGGTTCTCGGCGTGCAGCGCCTTCAGCTCGTCCTCGGTCCAACGAGAAGCCGCTTCGGGGGCCAGGAGCTTCAGGGTCGCGCTCATCTCTACCTCCCAGGTGGGGTCGCCCGTGCGACGCCTGGCGCGCCGGCACCATTCGGGGGCGGCGGGGGGGAGGAGGGCTGGTGACAGCCCGTGACAAGCGGCGAGCGCCGGGCGCGGCCGGCGGGCGCCCGCGGGATCGACGCGCGCCCCGGGTTGACGGCGGGGGTCGGCGCGCACACAATCCCCTCGCTGTGCGGCGTCGCCCCACCCAAACCCCGACCGGTCGGGGCCCATCCCCGACGGGCGACATGCGGAGAGGAGAGCGGCGATGGAAGTGCGCGACCTGGTGGAGGAGATCGTCAAGCAGCTCGTGGACCACCCCGACCAGGTGGTGGTCAACGAGGTCCAGGGCGCCCACTCCTGCGTGATCGAGCTGCACGTCGCCCGCGACGACATCGGCAAGGTCATCGGCAAGAAGGGCGTGCACGCCGACGCGATCCGCAAGATCGTCGCGGCGATCGGCGGAAAGAAGAAGATCCGCTACGTCGTCGAGATCATCGAGGACCGCTGAGGCGACCGGCGCCGCGCCCGGCCGCTACTCGGTGATGCCCGGGATGCGGACCCCGCGCTCGTGCGCGACCTCGATCGCCCGCTCGTAGCCGGCGTCGGCGTGGCGGAAGACGCCCATCGCCGGGTCGCTGGTGAGCACCCGCTCGATGCGGCGCGCGGCGGCCTCCGTCCCGTCGGCGACGATGACCTGGCCGGCGTGCAGGCTGTAGCCCATGCCCACGCCGCCGCCGTGGTGGAAGCTCACCCAGGAGGCGCCGTTGACCGCGTTGACGAGCGCGTTGAGGATGGGCCAGTCGGCGACCGCGTCGCTGCCGTCCTTCATCCCCTCGGTCTCGCGGTTGGGGCTGGCCACGCTGCCGCAGTCCAGGTGATCGCGGCCGATGACGATGGGCGCCTTGACCCGGCCGGTCCGGACCAGCTCGTTGAAGGCCAGGCCGGCCTTGGCGCGCGCGCCGTAGCCGAGCCAGCAGATCCGCGCGGGCAGGCCCTGGAAGCGCACCCGCTCCGCCGCCAGCAGCAGCCAGCGGGAGAGCGCCTCGTCCTCGGGGAAGAGCTGGCGGATGACCTGGTCGGTCGTGAAGATGTCCTGCGGATCGCCCGACAGCGCGGCCCAGCGGAAGGGGCCCTTGCCCTCGCAGAAGAGCTGCCGGATGTAGGCCGGCACGAAGCCCGGGAAGGCGAAGGCGTCCTCGACTCCGCCCTGCTGGGCGCCGGCCCGCAGGTTGTTGCCGTAGTCGAAGGTGTGGGCCCCCGCCGCCTGCAGCGCCAGCATCGCGCGGACGTGGTCGGCCATCGTCGCGAAGGAGCGGCGCTCGTACTGGGCCGGGTCCGACGCCCGCAGCGCCCGCGCCTGCTCCATCGACAGCCCCCGCGGCACGTAGCCGTGCAGCGGGTCGTGGGCGCTGGTCTGGTCGGTCAGCAGGTCGGGCACCACGCCGCGCGCGATCAGCCGCTCCAGCCCGTCGGCGGCGTTGCAGACCACCCCGACCGAGCGGCCGACACCCTGCCGCTTGTAGCGCAGGGCCAGGTCGATGCCCGTGTCCAGGTCGGGCGCGACCTCGTCGAGGTACTCGGTCTCCAGGCGGCGCCGCACCCGCTCGGGGTCGACGTCGAAGCCCAGGAAGGCCCCGTTGTTCATCGTGGCCGCCAGCGGCTGCGCCCCGCCCATCCCGCCCAGGCCGCCGGTCACCACCAGCCGCCCGGTCAGGTCGGCGCCGAAGTGCTGGCGCGCCGCCTCGGCGAAGGTCTCGAAGGTGCCCTGCAGGATGCCCTGGGTGCCGATGTAGATCCAGGAGCCGGCCGTCATCTGGCCGTACATCATCAGGCCCTTGCGCTCCAGCTCGTGGAAGTGCTCCCACGTCGCCCAGCGGCCCACCAGGTTGCTGTTCGCGATCAGCACGCGCGGCGCGTCGGGGTGGCTCTTCACGATGCCCACCGGCTTGCCCGACTGCACCAGCAGCGTCTCGTCGTCCTCCAGCGCGCGCAGGCTGCGCACGATGGCCTCGTAGGCCTCCCACGAGCGCGCCGCCTGGCCGGTGCCGCCGTAGACCACCAGGCGGTCGGGGTCCTCGGCCACGTCCGGGTCCAGGTTGTTCATGAGCATGCGCAGGGCGGCCTCCTGGACCCAGCCCTTGCAGCTCAGCTCGGCGCCACGGGGGGCGCGCACGACGCGGTTCATGGCACCTCCGGGAGGGTCGCCGGGCTGCCCGGTCGACCACGAGGGCTCAGTCCTCGTCGGTGTACTCGCCGGCGTCGTGCCAGGCGCGACGGACGAAGCGGGTGTCGGCCTTCACGGCCTTGTCGGCGCTGTCCTCGAGCGACGCCAGCATCGCGTCGAACTCGGCCTGGGTGATGAGGCCGCGGGCGAGGTTGCGACGCGCGGTGCGCACGTCGAAGAGGCTGTCGGGCTTGTCCATGACGTCTCCAGCCCCCGGTGCGGGGCGGCGAGAAGGGGTTCTGCAGGCGAGGGGCGGACCTGCGGGGTCCGGCCGCGGGCGCTCAGGCCTCGGGCGGCAGGTCCTCGTCCGCCTCGGGCGGCAGGTCGTCGTCGGCGGCCGGCGGCAGGTCGGCGTGCGTCGTGGGGCCGGCGAAGCTGCGCAGCGACTCGTTCTCGTCGAAGGCCGAGAGGTCGGCCGTGACCTTGCCCGCCGCGATCTCGCGCAGGGCCGTCACGACCTCCTTGTTCTCCCGCGTGTCGTCGATGAGCGGGTCCTCTCCCTGGACGAGCTGCTTGGTGCGCTCGGCCGCGATGAGGACCAGGGAGAAGCGGTTGGGGATCTCTTCGAGGCAGTCCTCGACCGTGATGCGGGCCACGCGACCTCCAGAGGGCGTGAGTGGACAAGCCCGCGTCGTAAGGCGGAGCCCCCCACCCGTCAACCGGTCCCGGCGCGGGGAGGGCGCTCAGCAGGCCCGGTCGCCCCCGCCGCGCGCCGGCACCACCCCCAGCCGCGCCAGCCGCGCCGCCAGCCGCGGGTTGCCCGTCGCCCGCCACTGCTCGTACAGCGCCACGATGTCCCCGTCGGAGAGCCGCCCCTCGTCTTCACCCCGGACCGCGTCGTGCACCTCGGCCAGCACCTCGCTGCAGGCCTCGAAGGCCTCCGCCAGCTCCTGGTAGATGTCGTCGAGGCCCTTGTGGCCCCCCTCGCCGGCGGATCCCCCCTCGCCGACCCGCCTTCCGCCGAAGCCGGCCGCGCGCAGGAGCCCGGCCAGGGCGTCGTAGGCCGCCGCCCCCATGTCGACGTAGTACTGGCGGCTGACCAGCCGGCCCGACAGGCTCTGCCGGAAGAAGCCCGCCGTCACCAGCGCCCGGTCCCCCAGGCTGCGGTAGGCGCGGATCGCCTTCGGGCGGTCTCCCTGCGCCGCCTGGATCCGCAGCTCGACCAGGGTCGCCGCCGCCTCCTCGGGCGCCTGCGCGTCGGGGTGGGCACGCTCGACCAGCAGGCTGGTCAGGTAGAAGACGCCCTCCTCGCCGACGGGGCGACCGTGCTCTTCCACGACGCGGTCGACGTGGGGGTGGAAGAAGTCGAAGAGGTTGTCGTCGGTCTGCAGTCCTGGGCGGTGGTCCACGGGCTTGCGCATCGTGCGGGGGGTCCTCCTGGTCCTTGTACACCTGGGATGCCACGATCGCTGGCGGGGTTCCCGGCCCGCCGCACCGAAATGTCTCCGCGGCCCACTTGACCCCCCAGGGGGGGTGACTAGTCCTGCCCCGTGCCGGGGTCCGGAGGTCGTGCATGCACGCCCGACGGGCCCCGCCCTGGCCGCCGCTGGTCGGCCGGCCACCGCGCAACGCAGCCACCCGGGGTCCCCCACCCGCGGGTGAACGGCCCTGATCCCCCCCTCCTCCCAACGGACACGCTGGAGAGAACCCATGAACATCCGTCCCCTGTTCGACCGCGTCCTCGTCAAGCGGGTCGACGAGCCCACCAAGACCGCCTCGGGCCTGTTCCTGCCCGAGACCGCCAAGGAGAAGCCCGTCCGTGGCCAGGTCCTCGCCGTCGGCAACGGCCGCGTCGCCGACTCCGGCGAGGTGACCGCCCTGACCGTGAAGGTCGGCGACGAGGTGATCTTCGGCAAGTACGCCGGCACCGAGATCAAGGTCGAAGGCGAGGAGCGCCTGATCCTGCGCGAGGACGACATCCTGGGCGTGATCGAGGCCTGATCCGGCCGTCCGCTCCCCCCTTCTCCCCCCACTTCCCCCACCATCATTCCAGGAGGGCCCACATGGCCGCCAAGGAGATCCTCTTCGACGTCAACGCCCGGGCCAAGGTGCTCGAGGGCGTCGACATCCTCGCCAACGCCGTCAAGGTCACGCTCGGTCCCAAGGGCCGCAACGTCGTGATCGAGAAGTCCTGGGGCGCGCCCGTCGTCACCAAGGACGGCGTCACCGTCGCCAAGGAGGTCGAGCTCGAGGACAAGTTCACCAACATGGGCGCGCAGATGGTCAAGGAGGTCGCCTCCAAGACCAGCGACATCGCCGGTGACGGCACCACCACCGCCACCCTGCTGGCCCAGAGCATCTTCCGCACCGGCCTGAAGCTGGTGGCCGCCGGCCACAACCCGATGGAGCTCAAGCGCGGCATCGACAAGGCCGTCGACGTGATCGTGACGGACCTGCGCGCGCAGTCCAAGGCCGTCTCCGACAGCAAGGAGATCGCCCAGGTCGGCACCGTCTCCGCCAACGGCGACGAGTCGATCGGCGAGATGATCGCCAAGGCCATGGACACCGTCGGCCGCGAGGGCGTCATCACCGTCGAGGAGAACAAGGGCCTGGAGACCGAGCTGGACACGGTCGACGGCATGCAGTTCGACCGCGGCTACCTCAGCCCCTACTTCGTGACCGACGCCGAGAGCATGGAGGTCGAGTTCGAGGACCCCTACATCCTCATCAACGAGAAGAAGATCTCGTCGATGCGCGAGCTGATGAAGCTCCTGGAGAAGGTCCACGGCACCCGCAAGCCCCTGCTGGTCATCGCCGAGGACGTCGAGGGCGAGGCCCTGGCCACCCTGGTGGTCAACAAGCTGCGCGGCACCCTGCAGGCCGCCGCGGTCAAGGCCCCCGGCTTCGGCGACCGCCGCAAGCAGATGCTCGGCGACATCGCCGTGCTCACCGGCGGCAAGCTGATCGCCGAGGAGCTGGGCATCAAGCTCGAGAGCCTGGAGCTGTCCGACCTGGGCACGGCCAAGAAGGTCGTCATCAGCAAGGACAACACCACGATCATCGACGGCGGCGGCACCGACGCCGACATCCAGGGCCGCATCGCCCAGATCCGGCGCCAGATCGAGGACACCACCAGCGACTACGACCGCGAGAAGCTCCAGGAGCGCCTGGCCAAGCTCGCCGGCGGCGTCGCGGTGATCAAGGTCGGCGCGGCGACCGAGGTCGAGATGAAGGAGAAGAAGGCCCGGGTCGAGGACGCGATGCACGCGACCCGCGCCGCCGTGGAAGAGGGCATCCTGCCCGGCGGCGGCGTGGCCCTGCTGCGCGCGGCCAAGGCCCTGGACAGCCTGAAGGTCAGCGACGAGCAGGCCTTCGGCGTCGACATCGTGCGCAAGGCCTGCGAGGAGCCGCTGCGCCAGATCGTCGTCAACGCCGGCGGCGAGCCCTCCATCGTCGTCGAGAAGGTCCGCAACGGCACGGGCGGCTTCGGCTACAACGCCCGCACCAACGTCTTCGAGGACCTGCTGGCCTGCGGCGTCATCGACCCGACCAAGGTGACCCGCAGCGCCCTGATGAACGCCGCCAGCGTGGCCGGCCTGCTGCTGACCACTGAGGCGATGGTGGCCGAGGCCAGCAAGGACGACGGCAAGGACGAGGACTGATCCTCTCCCGGTCCCCGGACCGACGAAGGCGGCCCCGTCGTGGCGACACGGCGGGGCCGCTGCCGTCTGGGGGCCCTACTCGCCGCCGCCCCGGAGCTGCTCCAGGGTGGCCGGGTCGCCGTAGACCGACAGGATCCGCACCAGCACCGGGCCGATCTCGGGGTCCCGGGCGAAGCCCTGCCAGTCGGGATCCGGGCCCAGGCTGCGCAGGTCCAGGCCGTTGCCGAGCGCCGCCATCAGCGCGGCCTCGAAGGCGACGGGGTCCTGTCGCAGCGCCGCCACCTCGGCCAGCCGGAAGTGCGCCGCCCAGTGGTCTGGCCGCTCCTGCGCCGCGACTTGCAGATCCTGGGCCGCGCCCTCCACGTCCCCGCGGGCCAGGCGCAGCTCCGCGCGGTCGTAGGCCGCCGCCGCGTGCCGGGGATCCCGGGCCAGCACCTGCCCGTAGACCTCCTCGGCCCGGTCGAGCCTGCCCAGCGCGTTGAGCGCGAAGGCCCACTCGTAGAGCACGGCCGCGTCCTCGCCGAGGACCCGGACGTGCGCCTCGCACAGGTCGACCGCCTCGGCCTGCCGGCCCTGGGCGTTGAGGACCTCGGCCTGCGCGGCCGCGTCCTGGTGCAGCCGCGCCCGGTAGTCCTGGGGATCCCGCGTCGCCCGGGCCGGGCCGCCCGCCGCGAGGGCGAGCACCAGGAGCCCCACCGCCGCGCGCGCCCCTCTCACCGCCGGCGTCGCGCCAGCAGCAGGCCCAGCGCGCCCAGCGAGGCCAGCAGGGCGCCGGGACCGGTCCGGCCGCCGCCGCTGGCGCAGCCGCAGCCGCGTCCGCGCACCTCCCACTCCTCCTCGCCCTCGCCCGCCGCCGTGCCGCCGTCGCCGGCCGACCCGCCGTCGCTGGCGCCGCCGTCGCCCGTGCCGCCCTCGCCGCCGGGCGCGTCGGTCACGGCGTAGAGGCACACGTCGTCCAGGTTCCAGCCGCCGAAGGTCAGGCCCCCGTCGCTGACGATCTCCCAGCCCAGGCGCACCGCGTCCTGGCCCTCCAGGTCGATGACGACGCTGTGCAGGGTCCACTGCTCGTCCTGGTGGTGCACGTCGTGGTCGTCGTTGCTGCCGCCGGGGCTGGCGTAGTTCGCCCACAGCACCAGGTCGTCGTCGACCGCCTCGTCGTCGTCGCCCTCCAGCACGATCTGCGCGTGGTCGTAGTAGCCGTCCTCGACCTGCAGCCAGCGCCGGTACTGCAGCACCACCTGCCCGTAGCCGGCCACGTCCAGGTCGGGGCTGCTCAGGCGGTTGTGCTTGTCGTCCTGGTACTCGCCGTTGTAGTTCCCGCCGCCCAGGTCGTTGCCCCAGACGTGGTCGCCCGAGTACGCGAAGTCGGGGTCGCCCCCCATGCCGCGCGGCGTGCCCCAGATCCAGTCGTCCGCGCCCAGCTCGTCCTCGCCGTCGAGCAGCGCGTGGGTGAAGCCGCCCTCGTCCTCCTCGAAGTCCTCGCACCACAGCGGCACCAGGTCGCCGACCACGAAGGTGAAGGGGTTGACGAAGGCGCCAGCGGGCAGCGCCAGCGCCGTGCCGTCCGCCGCCTCGCCCTCCAGGTAGTAGGAGACCACCGTGCCTGCCGGCTGGGCGGGGATCGCACCCGCCACGCCTTCGCCGTCCACGCCGAGCGCCGCGCGCTGCCAGGTCTCGCCGCCGTCGACGCTGTAGACCACCTCGGCGCGGTCCAGCTCGAAGTCCAGGCACTCCGGCGCCAGGTTGAGCAGCTCGGCCTGCACCGCGTACTCGGCGGTGCCGGCGAGCTGGTTGCCCAGCGGGTCGTGGCTGAAGGTCAGCAGCGAGCTGGACCCCCCGGGGCCCAGGCCGTGCAGGTCGAAGGCCTCGAGGATCGCGCACTGGTTGGGCGTGCCGTCCGAGAGGTCCCCGTTGTCGTCGTCCCCCAGGACGGCGGCGTCGTAGGCCTCGGCCAGGGTCGGGCCCGTCTTGATGCCGTTGGCGAAGACGCTGACCGTGCGGTCGTAGGCCTCCTGCGCGTCGTGCCGCGTCGCCAGCTCCGCCCACAGGTCCCAGATGGCGCCGGCGTAGATGAGGCCGTCGGTGTGCACCTCGCCGACCACGTCGTCGGGGTAGACCCGGTTGGGGGCCACGTCCCGGATGCCCGAGCCGTTGGTCATGAAGTAGGGGGCCAGGATGTTGTCGCCCGACTGGAGGAAGGCGGTGACGTCGCCGATCCCCTCGGACAT
This sequence comes from Myxococcota bacterium, assembly GCA_023150805.1. Classification (GTDB taxonomy): domain Bacteria; phylum Myxococcota_A; class UBA796; order UBA796; family UBA2385; genus UBA2385. Next base: position 18,180 of record JAKLKF010000048.1, read on the forward strand.
GCTGCCGTCGAAGGCGCCCGCGGTCAGGCTGTAGTAGTGGAAGCCGTGGCCCCACTCGTGGTGGTTGACGTCGGCGATGCGCCCGGTGTTGTTGCAGCCGCCGCCCTCCTGGTAGAAGTTGACGCTGCCGTCGAAGTAGGCGTTGCAGGTGCTGTTCAGGTTGACGTTGCTGGTCAGCCGGCCGCCGGTGGAGACCTCGGGGGCGTAGACGTCCCGCCACTCCAGCACCTGGTGCAGGAAGACGTAGGTGTCGATCTCCGCCTGGTGCGCGTCGGCGTCGGTCCAGGTGAAGTCGCCCGAGAAGCTGACCTCGGCCTCGGCGCCGGCCTGGTTGACCACCCGGACCCGGCTGCCCTCCAGGGAGGCGGTGGCCGACGAGGAGGCCGCCAGGTCGTAGCTGCCGTCGTCGGCGGTGGACGTGCTGTCCCCGGCGTCCCCGACCAGCTCCAGCCGTGGCAGCGGGCTGCTGGCGTACTCGCCGTTGACCGTCCGCAGGTCGTGCGAGCCCAGCAGCGTGCCCGCGACGTAGCGGACCTCGTTGTAGACCCAGAGCAGCTCGCCCGTCTTGGCGTCGACGAAGCTCACCCAGCGCCCACGGGGGGTCATGGTCTCGGTCCGCACCTCCCAGGCCAGCCGATAGTCCAGGCCCGTGCCCGTCCCGCCCACCGGCGCGCTGGCCGACAGCCCCCACCGCTCGGTCGGCAGCACCACCAGGCGGGCCCCCAGCGGCGCGTGCGCCGCGAGCGGCTCGGGACCCTCCGCCACCGCCAGCTCCATCGCGGTGCCGGCCGACAGGCTCGCCTGCGCCTGGAGGTCGGCCACCTCGGGGTGCGTGCGCGCCGAGAACCACACCAGCCGACCCCGCACGACGCGCAGCAGCGCGCCGCCCCGCCACACCGCCGCGCCGGAGGCCGACAGCGAGGGCGAGAAGGCGAAGCGCGACTCCTCGGCCAGCGCCCCCCCCCGCTGCAACGGGTCGAGGGAGAGGTCCAAGGAGAGGTCGATCTCGCCGCCCAGCGCCGGCTCGCGCCCCGTCGGCGCGGGCACGCCGGCCACCACCTGGGCCAGCTCCACCGTCCAGGCGTCCGCGGCCGCGTCGTAGGAGAGCGCCCGCAGCGCGAGCTGGTCCACCGGCACGCCGAGCAGCGCGGGGTTGCGGGCGAGGAAGGCGCGCACCGCCGCGTCGACGTCGGCCCCGTCGGCGAGCTGACCCAGCGGGATCGGCGGTCCCCAGGCGCTGCGCGGCAGGCCGGTGCGCTCGTCGAAGACCGCCTGCCAGCCCTGGCCCTCGGCCGACCGGAAGCCCTGCCAGTCCGACGCGCTGCGCAGCCGGTGCTGGACCTCCAGGTGGGTGCGCACCACGCGGTCGGGCTCGACCCCTTGCAGGACGGTGGCGTCGGGCTGGAAGGCGAGAGCGGGCAGTCCGAGGGCGAGCAGCGCCGACATGAAGGCTCCGATGCGGGCAGGGCGCCCCGTCCGGGAGCGCGTCGCGCCGCGAGGCCATCGCCTACCCTGGCCCGGCCCGCGCGCGAGCACAGCCTGCTCGCGTTTAGGATGCACCCGCAATGACGCGGCCCCGATCCCACAGAGCCTTGACAGGCACCCGCACCGCTCTCCCGCTGGGCGCGGGCCTGCTGGCCGCGGGCCTGCTGGCCGGCTGCCCCGAGGACCGTCGCACCCCCCCGGCGCCGCTGCCCCCCCTGCCCGACCCGCCCGCCCGCGTGGCCGAAGACCCGCCGGGCGAGGCCCGCGCCGAGCGGGAGCTCACCCTGGTCCTCACCGGCGACGTGCGCGGCGAGATCGAGCCCTGCGGCTGCCCGACCCTGCCCTTCGGCGGCTTCGAGCGCCGGGAGCGGCTGCTCGCCGAGCTTCCCGCCCTGGGCCCCGCCTTCCAGCTCGACGCTGGCGAGCTGCTCACCAAGGGGGTCTCGACCTGGCGGGAGGACCGCCAGGGCCGCGCCGAGGTGCTGCTGCGGGCCAGCGCCGCCGTCGGGGTCGACGCCTGGGTCCCCGGCCCCAGCGACCTCCTGGCCCTGCCCATCGACGAGCTGCGGCGCGCCTCCGCTCCGCTCGCCCTCTCCGCGACCTGGACCGACGCGCAGGGTGCCCTGCTCTTCCCGCCGGCGACGGTGCTCTCCCGCGACGGCCGCAGGGTCGGGGTCATCGGCCTCTCGGCCCCGCCGACGGCGCCCGAGGTCCAGGACCAGGTGCAGACCCGCGACCCGGTCCAGGCCGCCCGCGAGGCCCTCGCCACCCTGCCCGCCGACCTGGACCTGGTGGTGGCGCTGGGCTCGGTCACCGACGAAGAGGCCGACCGGGTCGCGCGCGAGGTGCCGGGGCTGGCCGCCGTGCTCACCACCGCCGGCCGCGCCTGGGACGAGGCCCGGCTGGTCGACGGCGTGCCGGTGATCGAGGCCCTGGACCGCGGCCGCTACCTGCAGGTGCTGTCCACCCACCTGGGCAGCACCCCCGACCGTCCCCTCCAGCTCGCGCCGGACCCGCCCACCTGGCGCACCCTGCTGGCCCTGCGGCGGCAAGCCGGACCCGAGGGCAGCCCCGCGCTGGCGACGGCCGAGGCCAGCCTGCGGGCGCTCGCGACAGGCCGCAACCTGGCCTGGCTGGAGAGCCGGCCGCTGGGCGAGGACCTGGACGGCCCGGCCCGGGTGACCGCGCTGCTCGGGGCCTTCAAGCAGCGCACCCTGGACGAGGCGACCGCCCGCGCCCAGGCCCCCGCGGCGCCGGCCGAGCCGGGCTTCGCCACCGCCGCCGGCTGCACGACCTGCCACCTCGACGAGTTCGCCCGCTGGAGCTTCACCGACCACTCCAAGGCATGGCAGTCCCTGGTCGTGCGGCAGGCCACCGAGGACGGCGAGTGCCTGCCCTGCCACACGACCGGCTTCGGCCAGCCCGGCGGCTTCGGCGCGCCCACGCCCGCCGCCGTCCGCGCCTTCAAGAGCGTGCAGTGCGAGGCCTGCCACGGCCCGATGAAGCGGCACCCCGACGACCCCTCGGTCAAGGGTCGCCCCATCACCCCGGAGTCCTGCACGGGCTGCCACGACGCCGCCAACAGCCCCGACTTCGACTACGCCACCTACCTGCCGCGCGCGACCTGCCAGGGCGGCGCGCCCGAGCTGCGACCGCTGTGATCCCACCCGGCCTGCGCGACCGTCTCTACCAGGTGGTCTTCGAGTCCGACACGCCGGCGGGGCGCCGCTTCGACATCGTGCTGCTGTGGGTCATCCTGGGCTCGGTGGCGGTGGTGGTGCTGGAGAGCGTGCCCGGGATCGGCGCGCGCTACCAGCGCCCGCTGTGGCTGCTGGAGTGGGTGTTCACGGCCGTCTTCACGGTCGAGTACGCCGTGCGCCTGGCCGTCGTGCGCAAGCGCCTGGCCTACGCCACCAGCTTGTTCGGCCTGGTCGACCTGTTGGCCATCCTGCCCACCTGGGTGGCGCTCTTCCTGCCCGGCGCGCAGTCCTTCCAGGTCATCCGCGGGCTCCGGCTGCTGCGCGCCTTCCGGATCCTGCGCATGGTCGAGTACGTGCGCGAGGCCCAGGTGATCCTGGTGGCGCTGCGCGCCAGCACCCGCAAGATCACGGTCTTCCTGGGCGCGATCCTGACCGCGGTCACCATCATCGGCGCCACCATGTACGTGGTCGAGGGCCCGCAGAACGGCTTCGACAGCATCCCGCGCGCCATGTACTGGGCGGTCGTGACCCTCTCCACCGTGGGCTACGGCGACATCTCGCCGAAGACCCCGCTGGGGCAGCTGTTGGCCAGCCTGGTGATGATGCTGGGGTACTCCGTCCTGGCCGTCCCTACCGGCATCGTGACGGTGGAGATCGCCCAGGCCGCCCGGATGCAGGGCAGGCTGGGCCAGGCCTGCCCCGGCTGCGGCCGGGAAGGGCACGAGCCCGACGCGCGCTTCTGCCGCCACTGCGGCACGGCGCTGGACGCCGACGGCGGGGGCTGATCAGCCGGGCCGTCGCACCCGCCACAGCAGCACGTCGCCACCCTCCCGGCGCCGCGCCGCGACCGGCTCCAGCTCGTACAGCGCGCGCATCCGCAGCGCGCGGTCCTGCAGGCCGCGGCTGGTCCAGGCGCGGTGGATGGCCGTCTCGCCCCACAACACGCAGGGGCCCTGCACCTGCCCGGTCCACAGGCCCAGGTGCGAGGGTAGGGGCTGGCCCGGGATCGGCGGCTCCTCGGTCACCTCCACGCAGGCGGGATCGGGCGCGGGCAGGCCGGCCAGCTCCTCGGCGGGCAGGGGGGCCTGCCGATACCAGCGCTCGGACAGGTCCTCCAGGCCCCACAGCAGGCCGAGGGCGGCCACGACCCCCGGCAGGTGGCGCAGCCGGGCCGCCGCGACCCCCACCAGGGCGCAGGCCCCCACCCCGCCGAGCACCAGGTGCCGCCCGCCCAGGTCGGCGAAGGTCGCCGACGAGAGCAGGTTCCACAGGACGAAGGCCGCCACCGGCCAGGCCCGCCGATCGCGCAGCGCCAGGAGGCCCAGGAGGAGGACCGGCGGTCCCAGCAGCCCCAGCAGCGGCAGGTTCGTCCGCAGGGCGAGCAGCGGATCTCCGGGATCGGGCCCGCCGAGCGCCGAGAGCCACGCCGCTGCGACGGGCATCCCGACCAGGCCGACCGGGCCGGCGAAGGGCGCCAGCAGCGCCAGCTCGCCGCGCATCGACACCGCCAGGGACACCAGCAACGCCACCACCAGCGGGCGTCGCGCGACGAAGGCCCAGGCCAGCAGCGCCGTCGGGATGGCGACGTTGTAGGCGCTGCCGCTCCAGGCCACCGCCTCGGGGAGCAGCGCCGCCAGGACGCCGGTCCACAGGCCCGCGGCGCGACCGAAGCGACGGGCCACCCACAGCGACGCCGCCAGCGGGACCGAGGCCCCAGCCAGCGTGTTGACCCCGACCAGCAGCCGGGGGTCCGCCGAGAGGTGGCCCAGCGCCTGGTAGCCCCACGCCAGCAGCGGCCACGCCTGGGTCGAGGGGTCCGGCCGCTGGCCCAGGAAGGCCAGCACGTAGCCGCGCTCGTGCCCGTCGAAGACGCCACCCGGCGGCCACCGCCCACCCACTGGCGGCAGGTACCGGTCCCAGTCCGGCAGCCACAGGCGCACCAGGAGCGCGGCCAGCAGGATCAGCGCGGAAGGCAGGGCGCGGCGGAGCACCGGCGCAGCGTAGCGGAGGAGGGGCCCGCCCAGGCCCCCGCGTCGGCCACGCCCGGCGGGGACGAGGGCCGAGGCCCGCCGGCACTACCATGCGGCCCGTGCCCGCCCCTGTCCGCCGCTCGCCCCTGCACACCGCCCTGGCCCTGGCCACGGCGGGCGTGGTCGCGCTGGCCCTGCTCTCGCCCCAGCTCCGGACCTTCACCACGCGCCTGTGGGGCCCCGAGCGGGCCTGGGCCCACCGCGACTTCCTCGGCGCCTGGTGGCTCTTCCGCTCTGCGACGGACGTCGACGGTGCCCTCGCGCGCCTGAGCTGGCCCGACGGCGCCGGGCCGCTGGCCACCAACATCCCCAACCCCTTCGACGCGCTGCTGCTCGGCCCGCTGCTGCGGACCGCGCCCTTCCCCCTGTGGTGGAACCTGCTCCAGCTCGGCCACCACCTGGGCAACGTGCTCGCCGCGACCTGGCTGGCGCGCTGCCTGGGCGCCCGCGCCAGCTCCGCCGCCGTCGCCGGGGCCCTGGTCGCGGCCAGCCCCCTGATGCTCCACGAGGTCGCCGGCGGTCGCACCCTGTCCGGCGCGGTCTGGCCGGGCCTGGTCGCCCTGGGGCTGCTGGCGCGGGGCCAGGCGGTGCCCGCGGGCCTGTTCATCGGGCTCCAGGGACTGTTCTACCTGTACACCGGGATGCTGGTCGGGCTGGTCGCGCTGGTCCTGCGCCCCTCGTGGGGGCTGCTCGCGGCCGCACTTCCGATCGCACCATACCTGTGGTGGCTGTCCCCGGCCTGGAGCCCGTCGCACGCCCGCCCGCCCGACGCCGGCTTCAGCCGCCTTCCGCTGGCCGGCCTGCTGGGCCTGGGCGCGGTGCACGAGCGCTTCCTGGTCCACCCCCTCCTGCTGCTGGGCCTTCCGGGCGCGCTGCGCTCGAGCGGCCGTTGGCGCCTGGCGGTGGCCATCCTGCTGGCCACCCTGGTCGCCCTCGGCCCGGCCCTGACCTGGGCCGACCGCCAGCCGATCCTGCCCTTGCCGCTGGCCTGGGCCGCCGCCGTGTGGGAGCCGCTGGGCAGGCTCCACCACCCGATCCGGGCCGGGCTGCTGGCGGTCCCGCTGCTGGCCGTCGGGCTGACCCGCCTGCTCGACCGCCTGCCCGGCGCCCCCACGCTGCTGCTCCTGGTCCTGCCCTGGGTCCACGCCGTGCGGATGGCCGCGCCGGCCGTCGCGCTGCCCGAACCCGCGGGCCTGGCGGCGGCCCGCTGGCTCTCCGAGCACGGCGAGGGCGCGGTGGTCGATCTCACGGGACAGCACGGCGACGCGCTGGCCCTGCAACCGCTGCACGGCCGGCCCATCCTGGAGGGGCTGCGGCGCGCCTCGCCCGGCGGTGTCCTGCCCTCGGACCGCCTGCGAGAGGGGGTGGACCCCTGGGCCCGGGGCGAGCAGGTGGCGGCGTGGGTGATCCCCGAGCTGGTCGCGGCGGGCTTCACCCACGTCCTCGCCGTGCCCCGCGCGGGGACGCTGTCCACGGCAGGACTGGAGGCCGACCTGGGGCAGCCGGTCGCCCCCCAGGTCTACGCGCTGCCCTCTACACCGGCGGGCACCACTCTCCCATCGCCACGCCGTCGATGGTGAGCTCGCCACAGCCGTCGCATTCCTCCGCGCCGTCCAGCGTGACCGTCGCCTCGACGTCTCCGCTCACCGAGACGCTCCCGGTCGGCTCCTCCTCGCAGACCGGATCCTCGACCATCCGGACCGTCACGCAGTAGTCGCCGGTGGGCAGACCACCGGCGGGCTCGATGGCGTAGACATAGGCGTCCAGCTCGACGTCGCCGGCGCTCTCGCTGAAGATCGAGGAGCGGTACCAGGTGCCCTGCACCAGCACGTCCTCGGCGTAGCGCCCCGACGCCGTCAGGCTGGAGAACATGTCCTCGGCCAGCGTCATGCCCCGCGCGGTCTCCGACATGTCCATGGTGCCGTCCGCCGCCAGGTCGTAGGAGTCCGGGCCACGCGAGAACTGCGCCACGAAGTCCGTGAACTCGTAGCTGTAGCTCTTGCCGCCACCTCCGCCCGAGAAGGCCAGCTCCAGCAGGCCCTCGTAGTACACGCCGCCCGCGCTGGTGCAGCCCGTGCCCGCGTCGAGGACGTAGGACATCGTGGCGTGGTCGATCGACAAGGCGGGGCAGGTCTCGTCCTCGAACAGGTCGTCGAGCACGCCCAGGGCCGCCATGCCGGGGATGGCGGCCGCGTAGCCCCAGTAGACCGAGTCCCCCGAGGAGACGGGCCAGGGATCCACCAGGTCGCCGCAGGAGCCGACGTCGATGTCGGTGTCGGTGTCGGTGTCGGTGTCCGTGTCCGTGTCGGTGTCGGTGTCGGTGTCCGTGTCGGTGTCCGTGTCGGTGTCGGTGTCGGTGTCCGTGTCCGTGTCCGTGTCCGTGTCGGTGTCCGTGTCCGTGTCCGTGTCCGTGTCGGTGTCCGTGTCGGTGTCGGTGTCGGTGTCGGTGTCCGTGTCGGTGTCCGCGTCGTCGGGACCCGTGTCGTCGTCGTCCTTGTCGCCGCAGGCGAAGAGGAGGTTGGCGCCGAGCAGGACCGGGAGGAGGAGGAGGTGCATGGAAGCTCCGTTGTGGGGCAGCGTCCAGCCTAGCCAGCCCCCCGGCGGCCCGCTACCTCTGTGACAACTGGTGTTCCACGTCGCGACGGTTCCACGCCCGGTGGCTAGAGACAATGCAGCGCTGGCGGCGTGGAACCCTGTCGTCCGGTTGCGGCCAGGCGTGGAACTCGTAACCGACCGTCCGGACGGTTATCAATCTCCATGCCCCGCCCACCCTCGGACGCCCCCGACCGGATCCTCGCCGCCGCCGCCGCCATCCTCGCGGACGAGGGCCCCGCCGCGCTGAGCGTCGAGCGGGTCGCCCGGCAGGCCGGCCTGAGCAAGGGGGGCGTGCTGCACCACTACCGGTCGCGCGAGGCGATGGTCTCGGCGCTGGTCGTGCGGGCGCTGGACCGCCTGGACGCGCGGGTCGCCGCCCGCCAGGCCGATCAGGAGCTGCCGTGGGCCCGCGCCTTCGCGGCCGAGCTGTCGTTGGACGCCGATCAGCGCGGCGGCGTGGTGCTCCTCGCCGCGATCGCCCTCGACCCGGGCCTGCTCTCTCCCCTGTGGGCCCGACGCGCTGCCTGGGCCCGCCGCCTGGCCGAGGGCCGCGACCCCGGCGACGCCGCCTTGATCCAAGCCGCCGTCGAGCGCCTGTGGCTGGGGGCCGCGCTGGGCGAGCCGGCCCCCGACGCCGCCGCCCGCGCCGTGCTGCGGACGCGGCTGGAGGAGCTGCTGGCCTGAACTGCCGGCGTCTGCAGCCGCGTACCCGGGTGTGACCCACGGGGCCCCAGGTGGAGAACCAGGGGAGAATCCAGGGAATCCAGGTGCCGGCCGTTATCCATTGATCCCATTTCGCGCCGCCTCCCCCTTGGCGCACCAGGCTCCCGATCCGTGCCGGTCTCCAGGGAGAAGAGCGCCCACCCACACGACGAGAGATGAGGAAGAAAGAGGATCGAGAAGATCAATGGATAACAGCCGGCACCTGCTCTCAGCCGGCACATGCTCTCGAGAGGGGTCACCGCAGACGGCGCCGGGCGCACCGAGAGCACCGCAGGGAGGAGGGCCACCGTCGGCCCCCTCTCCTCCCCCCGGCACCGTCCCCAGGGATCCGAGGCGCCGGCGCGCCTGCACCTCCGCCGGCTGGACGGCCGGACCCACCTCGGGCCGTCACGACCGCCGGGCGCACGCGCTCGAGGGACGAGCGCCGGCACCGGCATGCCCTCCTGCCTCCGCGCCGCCTGGCCCGCAACAGCCCCCCGCGCCGCGCTACCGCCCCCGCGGGCTCACCAGGCCTCGAGGAAGCGGTCGACCTCCTCCCGCTCCAGCAGGCCCAGGCTCAGCTCCAGGCAGTGGCTGCAGATGTGGTGGCCGTTGTAGGCGTAGACAGAGGCCTCGAAGTGCGTGCGATGACAGAGGTCGCACGAGGCGTCGTCCGCGGCGGCCATGCTGCGCCGGTGGGTCGCCACCCGCAGCACGCAGCGGTCGCAGAAGACGGCGGTGCCGCCCGCCATCATGTGGTTGACCTCGTGCGGGGCCCGCCCGCAGGTCGAGCAGCGGGTCTGTTCGCCATCCGACACGCGCCGCGGCTGCCGGCTGGCCGGCGGCGTCACCCCCGACAGCAGGCGCTCCACCACCGGCACCGCCCCGCGCTGGATCGCCCGGTCGCGCAGCCGCCGCGTCGCCTCGGGCTCACCGTACAGGGCCAGGGCGGCCCAGGCCGCCGTCGCCAGCTCGGGGTCCGCGGCCTCGGCCCAGTCGCGCAGCAGCGCCTTGCCGGCCGCGCTGCGCCGCGTGCCGATCGCCAGCAGCACCATCGCCTGGTGGGCCCGCGCCCGGTTGCGCTCGGTGTTCAGGTGCTCGCGGTGCTTGCGCACGTCGTCGGCCGGCGGGTGGCGGTCCACCGCGGCCCGCTTGATGTCCGCCTCGTCCACGTGCAGGCCCTGGATCAGCACCGGGTCGGGCAGGGCCGCCGCCGCCGCCATCGCCTCGGCCCCCACGCCGGGCCCGAAGCTGTGGCCCGGGTCGCGCAGCTTCGCCCCCGCCGCGTCCGCCAGGGCCCCCACCGCCATCTCGCAGGCCGCCTCCCAGAGCTGGAAGCGCAGCCCCTCGTCCTGGCTGTGCTCGATGGCGCCCAGCACCTGCCCCAGGCTGCCCGGCCCCAGCGCCCGCAGCTCGTCGAGCACCACGCCGATGCGCTCCCGCGTGTGGGCCTGGGCCCCCTCGCGCCCGCCGGGCGGCAGCCGGTCGTGCTGCCCGACCTCGGTGTGCAGCGCCTGGGCCAGCCACTTGCCGTCCCCGCCCCGCCGCCGCGTGCGCACCATCTCCAGGTAGCTGGGCAGGTGCCCGGGGTACTCCTTGAGCGTCTCGCGGAACACCCGCATCGCGTCGTTGGTCTGCCCCTCCTCCAAGAGCGTGCAGCCCAGCGCGTGCCGCGCGTCCAGGTGCATCGGCTCGCGCATCAGCGCCTGGTTGCAGGCCTCGCGCGCCCGGCTGTGCTCGCCCAGCTGGAACCAGCACATCGCCACCCGCGACAGCACGTCGGCGTCGTCGGGCTTCTCGCGCAGGTACTGCCGGTAGTGCTGGATGGCGTTGTTGTACTTGCCCAGCTCGTAGGCCACGCGGCCCAGGTGGTACATCGCCGTCGTGCGGAACTTGTCGTGCTCCCGCAGCCGGATGAAGAACTTCTCCGCCTCGCGGTACCGGCCGGTCAGCATGCAGGTGATGCCCATGTCCCGGAACAGCGCCGCCTGCTGATCGGGCGACGGCTGCAGGCCCAGCGCCCGCACCAGGTGGTACTGCGCCCGCTCCACCAGCCGCTGCGGGTGGCCCTGGCTCTTCGCCAGGTCCAGCAGGGCCCGCGACAGCATCGTGTGCGTCTCCCACGCGTCCGGCGCCATGCGACAGGCGCTCTCGATCTGCCGCACCGCCGCGCCGTGGTCCCCCTGCACCCGCGCCAGCATGCCCAGCGCCAGCCGCAGATCCGCGCGCTCCGGGTCCAGCCGCAGCGCCTGGTCCAGGTACTTGGTCGCCCCGTCCGGCCGGTTCATCCCCACCAGCGCCAGCCCGGCCAGCGTGTGCCCCTCGGCCGAGGCGGGATCGTCCTGCAGCACCTTGCGCAGCGTGCCGAAGGCGCGGTTGCACTGCTGCTCGCCGCCGCCGTGGAACAGGCCCCGGCTGAGCAGGGCGCGGGACAGCTCCAGCCGGGCCCCGGGGTCGTCGGGCTTCTCGTGCACGCCGTCTTCCAGGCGGGCGACCAGCCAGTCGAGCTTCTGGTGGGGGAAGAGCGAGGAGGGGGTGGCCATGGCGGGACCGGGGGGCGAGGAGGAGCGGGGGAGGGGCGAGGCGCCGGCGACCGGGGAGGTGGACGCGCGGAGGCCCGGGCAGGAGCGGCGGAGGGGACCGCCGGGGAGAGGATATCCGCTTCGGGGGCGGGGCACCGGGGGGAGCCCGCCCGCGCGCCGCCCACGCGACCGGCCGCGATAGGCTCGCCGCCCCCGCCGCCCCGGCCGCACCGTGCCCGACCCGCTCCTCGACCCACCGCTCGACCCGCTGCTCTACCCCCACCGCCAGCGCGCCCTGCAGGCCCTGCTGCCCCTGTTCGTGTTGTCGGGCGCCACCAGCCTGGTCTACCAGACCCTGTGGGTGCGGGCCCTGCACCTGGTCGTCGGCACCAGCCAGGTCGCGGTGGCGACGGTGCTGGCCGCCTTCATGACCGGCCTGGCCCTGGGCGGCTTCCTGGGCGGGCGGCTGGCCGACCGGGCCCGGCGGCCGGTGCTGACCTACGCCCTGCTGGAGGCGGGCATCGGCCTGTACGCGCTGGCCTTCCCGCTGCTGCTGGCGGCGGTGGAGCCGCTCTACCTGGGCTTCTGGCGCGGCAACCACCCCGACCCGACCACCTTCGCCATCTTCCAGTTCCTGCTGCTCGGCGTGCTGCTGCTGCCGCCCACCACCTGCATGGGGGCGACCCTGCCGCTGCTGGCCCGCTTCGCGACCGCGCTGGAGGGGGCGACCCACGCGGGCGCGCGCATCGGCCGCCTGTACGGGGCCAACACCCTGGGCGCCGTCCTCGGCACCGCCCTGGCCGGCTTCGTGCTGCTGCCGGGCATCGGCCTGCAGGCCACCACCGCCGTCACCGCCGCCGGCAACGCCCTGCTCTGCGCGCTGGCGGGCGCGGTCGCCTGGCGGGCCGGCGAGCTGCCCCCCGCCGCCTCCACCCCGGCGCGCACCGGCCCCCGCTTCGCCCTGCTCTCGGCCGTGGCCCTGCTGGCCGGCCTGTCCGGCATGATCTACGAGGTCGCCTGGTTCCGCGTGCTCGGCCTGAACCTGGGCGGCAGCGCCTACGCCTTCACCATCATGCTGCTGGCCTTCCTGCTGGGCATCGCCGGCGGCGGCTGGTGGGGCGGCGGCATCGCCGACCGGGTGCACGCCCGCTGGGGCGCCAGCGGCCTGCTGCGCGGCCTGGCCCTGCTGGAAGCCGGCGTCGCCCTGCTGGCCTGGGCCGCGATGTTCATGTACGGAGAGCTGCCCTACACCTTCACCTGGCTCTACGACCAGGTGCAGCAGGATCTGTCCTGGTTGTGGCCCGGCAAGCTCGTGCTGGCGCTCTTGATCATGCTGCCGCCGGCCCTGCTGATGGGCGCGGCCTTCCCCTTCCTGGTGCGCGCCGCCGCCGGCCAGGGGACCGAGCTGGGCGGGCCCGTCGGCCGCCTGTACGGCTGGAACACGGTCGGCGGCATCATCGGCGCCGCGGCCGGCAGCCTGTGGCTGCTGCCCTCGCTGGAGGTCACCCGCACCGTCCTGCTCGGCGTGGCGCTCAACGTCGCCGCCGCCGTGCTGGCCGTGGCCCTGGCCGAGGGGCGACGCCCGGGCCTGGTCGTGGGCTGGGCGGTCGCGGGCGCCTGGACGGTGGCCCTGCTCTTCTGGAGGCCGCCGCCCTGGGACCCGCTGCTGATGACCGCCGGCATGTACAAGTACGCCAGCGAGCTGTCCGATCGCAGCCGCCAGGGCGTGTACGACTTCGCGGTCGAGCCCTACGACCTGCTCTTCTACGACGAGGGCCTGTCCAGCGTGGTCACCGTCGCCCGCAGCAAGGCCACCGGCAACATCTGGCTGGCCAACAACGGCAAGGTCGACGCCAGCACCAGCATCGACATGCCGACCCAGGTGCTGTGCGCCCAGCTCCCCTTCGCCTTCCGCCCCGACGCCAAGGACGTCGTCGTCATCGGCCTGGCCAGCGGCATCACCGCCGGCACCGTCACCCTGCACCCTGGCCTGTCCCGCATCGAGATCGTCGAGCTGGAGCCCGCCATCCTGCAGGCCAGCCACCTCTTCGACGACTACAACCACCGGCCCCTGTCCGATCCCCGCAGCCAGCTCTTCGCCAACGACGGGCGCAACCACGTCAACCTCGCCGACGACGGCACCTGGGACGTGGTGATCAGCGAGCCCAGCAACCCCTGGCTGTCCGGCGTCAGCAACCTGTTCACCCAGGAGTTCTTCGAGCTGGGCAAGCGCAAGCTCAAGCCCGGGGGCGTGTGGTCCCAGTGGGTCCAGATGTACGGCATGGACACCGACGACCTGCGCTCGCTGGTCAAGACCTTCGCCCTGGTCTACCCCCACGTGCGACTGTTCAGCACCATCGAGGACGCTGACCTGGTGCTGATCGGCAGCGACGCCCCCCTCTCGATCTCCGACGCCGACCTGGCGCGCCTGTTCGCGCTGTCCCCGGCGATCAACCGCGAGCTGGCCGGCATCGGCATCTTCGGCCCCGCCGACCTGCTCACCCGCTACCAGGCCGACCGGGACCACGTGCTGTCCTTCGCCGGCGAGGTGCCCGCCAACACCGACGACAACATGCGCATCGAGTACTCGGCCCCGCTGCACCTGCACGAGGAGACGGCCGAGGAGAACTTCCAGGCCCTGCTGGGCCCCAAGGAGGAGCGGCGGCCCCCGCTCGACGCCGTGCAGGGGGTCGAGGGCCTCAAGGAGCTGGCCCGCGCCTATGCCCGGCGCGAGCGCTGGGTCGAGGCGCTGATCGTCATCAAGCACGCCTTCCGGCAGCACCCCGAGGACCCGCAGCTCGAGCCGATGTACGACGAGTGGCAGGCCCGGCTGCTGGAGGAGATCGACGCGCTGGAGACGCGGCAGTAGCGGCCACCGCGACGGGCGCGGGCGAAGGGGCGCCCCCTCTCACCGCATCCCGCGCCGCAGGTCGACCTTCTCGATGCCCCGCAGGGGGTACCGGGTGGCCGCGTCGACCGGCGCCGGGCGACCGGGTCCGGGCGAGGCGAAGCCGGTGATGCCGTCGAGCAGGTGCTCCTCGACCAGCAGGTGCAGGCCGCCCCCACCGTCGCTGCCCAGCAGCAGGGCGCCGCCCTCGCCCCAGGCGGCGAGCACCAGGTCGTCCAGGCCGTCGCCGTCGGCGTCGCCAGAGGTCGCCTGCAGGCCGAAGAGCGGGTTGAGCTCGACGCCGTCCGCGTCTCCGAACAGCGGGTTGCTCTGGATCTCCCCCTGGTAGTAGATCCGACCGTCCGGGAGGATGTCGATCCGCACGCCGCCCGAGCCGTGGCCCATCAGCATGGCCTGGCTGCTGTCGGGCAGGAAGTCGCCGGCAGCCAGGGGCACGGCCAGGTCCGCGCAGTCGGCCTCCTCCGGCTCCAGGACCAGGGCCTCGGCCTCCCAGCCCTCGCCCAGCAGGTCGTCGGGCAGGACGACGGTGGCGAAGCCACAGGGCGAGGAGGCCCAGGGCACGGTCATCCAGGCGTCCGTGCCCTCCCGGCGCTCGTAGCCGGCGAAGGGCACCTCCATCGGCTCGTCCCAGTGGGAGAAGCGCAGGGCCAGGTCGTCCCCGCTGAGCAGGCTCTCCCCTGCGGCGAGCCGGCGGCTGCCGACCGCCAGGGGGCGATCGTCGGACAGGCCCAGCTCGGAGAAGATGGACGGATCGGCGTCGCCGATGGGCAGCGGCGAGACCAGGAAGGGCAGCTCCCCGCCGTCCAGGCCGGACGCCTCGAGCAGGTCGACGCGGCCCAGCCAGGCCTGGCCCAGGCCGTCGCGCCAGAACAGCAGCAGGCCGCCGTCCTCGCCGGGCTCGCCCAGGGCGACGGGTGCCGTGCTGCCGCCCACGACGGTGTCGGCGGGCGGACGGAAGTACTTGCCGCCGGACTGGCAGGGGTCGTCGTCCAGGCCTCCCAGCAGGATGGCGAAGCCGGTGTCGCTCGCCACCGCCTCGTCGGCCATGGTGGCCATCACCCAGCCCGAGCCCTGCGAGAAGAGCTGCACGGTGATGGTGCTGCCCCCGAAGGTGCAGGTGCTGTCGTCGCGGATCTCCAGGCTTCCCCCGTGGATGAGCACGCTGCTGCCGTCACCCAGCCGGGCGGCGACGAAGCGGTCGTCGCCGGTGCCCACGCTGCTCTCCACCATCGGGGCCTCGCTGGTCATGTCCTGCCACCACGGGCGGCCAGCCACCGGCGCGCCTCCGGGCACGGCGCTGCCGAACCAGATCAGGTCCCCCGGCGCCAGCTCGGCCTCGTCGGCGCCGTCGGTGCCGTCGCCGCTGCCCAGCTCCAGCAGGGAGCCCGCGAAGCCCGGGTCGCAGAAGCAGCGGCCCCGGTGACAGACCCCGTGTCCGCCGCTGTCCGACGCCTTGAGCACCGTCACGTGGCCGCGGTGGCTGGCGGCCTTGGACTGTCCGATCACGCCGCCACCGCTGGCGGCCAGCTCGGTGGCCCCCAGCACGCTCTCCTCGCCGGCCGCCAGCAGCTCGTCGACCTTCCAGGAGCTGAGCGCGTGGGAGATCACGTCGGGCGCGCCCTCGGGGTCCGTCGAGAGGACCTGCAGGCCGGAGAGCGAGAGGTAGGCCTGCCCGGCGCCGCTGTGCAGGAGCACCCCGGGGTCGGCGAAGCTGCTGTCGATGGGCCCCTCGGGCTCGGCCTGCCAGTCGCCCAGGGGGGCGGGGCGGTAGCCGGGGGCCGAGACGGCGCCCGCCAGCTGGACGGCGGTCGCTCGCGAGCGGGAGTCGGTGACGTCCGGCAGCCACCAGGCGACCTCGGTGGCCTGGCCGCTGCTGTCGGAGCCCCACACGCGCAGGACCAGGTCCAAGGCACCGTCCTCGCCGAGATCGACGGCGCGCACGGCGGCGGCGTGCACCTCGTCGAAGGTGGCGCAGCGCCCGCGCGCCCCGCTGGGGTCGGGGTTGTCGATCACCGAGCGGCGGCCGGTGGCGATGCCGCTGCCCTGCTCCCGCACCGTGACGGTCCCCTCGCAGGTCCCGGGCTCGCCGCGGGGATCGAAGGACCAGGTGT
Organism: Myxococcota bacterium; assembly: GCA_023150805.1. GTDB lineage: Bacteria > Myxococcota_A > UBA796 > UBA796 > UBA2385 > UBA2385. The sequence goes on from JAKLKF010000048.1 coordinate 34,233, forward strand.
AGAGCTGCCCGACCTCGACCGCGGTGCGGATCGCCCCCTCGTGCAGGATGCCTGCCCAGGCCAGGCCCTCGGCCACGTCCTGGGGATCGACGCCCATCGTCTCGGCGTCCCAGGTGCTGGCCTCCTGGCCGTCCCAGCTCAGGCCGTTCCAGTTGCCGCGCGCGTTCTGCACCAGGCCCAGGATGGCCACGCCCGGCAGCGCCTCGTCGCCCAGCTCGACCGGGGCGACGTCCAGGACGAGCTGGGGCAGCAGGTCGCCCGTCAGCTCGTGCTCCAGCGCGGTGGCGACGGGGCCGGTGTCGGCCTGGGAGATGAAGAAGGCCTCGACGGCGTCCTCGCCGGTCAGCACGACCAGCTCGCCGTCCTCGCCGCGGGCCTTGAGCACCGTGACGTGGCCGCGGCCGGCGGCGCGCGGGTCGGCGGCCAGCACCTCGCTGTCGATGGACAGGCTGGAGACCAGCCCGTCGCGGTCGTCGACGCGGTCGAGCTGGAGCACACCCTCTTCGGTGCTCCAGCGCAGGGCGGAGAGGTCGAAGCCGGTCGCGGCCGACTCCGAGGGGACCAGGGCCACCGAGCGCGGGTCGAAGTCCAGGCCGGCGAAGCGGGGGGCGCTGCTGACGGGGTCCAGCTCGCCCTGGTACTCCTCGGGGCTGCGGTACAGGCGCAGGGGCACCGAGGCGACCTCGAAGCCGTCGACGACCAGGGTGGCCACCTCCAGGCCGACGACACCGCTGCCCGCGGGCAGGCTGCCGTCGAAGGTGAGCTGGTCGCCCTCGTGGGAGGACAGGGTCAGGGGCAGGTCGCCGAAGCTGGCGGTGGAGAGGCTGGCCGCGGTGGGCGACAGGTCGACCCGCGCGCGGGTGCGCAGGGAGAAGGCGCCGCCCGCCGCCTCGGGCAGCGTCGCAGGGCTGACGTCGACGATCAGCAGATCTCCCCAGGCCAGCTCGGCACCCCCGTCCCCCGTGCCCCCACCGTCGCCCGTGCCCCCGCCGTCGCCCGTGCCCCCGCCGTCGCCGGTGCCCCCGTCGCCCGTGCCCCCGTCGCCCGTGCCCCCGTCGCCGGTGCCTCCGTCGCCGGTGCCCCCGTCGCCCGTGCCCCCGTCGCCCGCACCCCCGTCGCCGGTGCCCCCGTCGCCAGTGTCGGTGTCCTTGTCGCCGCAGGCGAGCACCAGGAGGATGGAGCTGAACAGAAGGGGCAGGTGCAGCATGCACGTTCTCCACGTGAGAAGGGGACCGCGGGCAGTGTAGCGCAGGATCTGCGGTCTGGCTCCGGGGCACCAGACGACGTGACATCGCGGTAACCTCGGCCCCTCCACGCGGTTGCCGGCCGCCACCAGGGATCCGACCATGATCACCCTCCTCCTCGCGGGCGTCGCCCTGGCCCAGGACACCGCCACGGTCGGCGTCGTGCCCCGGCCCCTGGCGGGCCACCCCCTCTTCGAGCTGCGCCTGGGCGCCGACGTGGGCGGCAGCGAGGACCCGGTGCCCCGACCCACCATCTGCGCCGAGCTGCGCCCGCTGTCGCGCCTGGGCCTGGAGGCCTGCGGCAGCGGCGCAGGCACGCTGAACCAGTCGACGGCGCCCGGGATCATGCACCTGCGGGCGCGGGTGGAGACCCTGCGCCTGGACCGGCAGGCGCTGCAGGGGGTGCTGGTGGTCGGGGCGGGCGTGGCCGAGGTGCAGCGCACGCTGGACGAGGGCGGGCTGCGCTTCGGGCAGGCCGAGGAGGGGGCCGTGGAGGCGGCGGGCGGAGAAGGCAGCCTGTCGGCCCAGGGCCGCTGGTGGGTGCACGAGCGGACCTTCGTGGTGGTGGACGCCAACGTGGGCGCGGCCTGGATCCCCGGGGCGCCGGAGGCCGTGGGCACGACCAGCCCGCTGGTGCTCTTCTCGGGGCTGACGGTCGGGATGGGGTTGTAGGGGTTGCCATCGGAGCCGGATGGGATATCAACGGACCATGCAGTCCGCTGATACGCTCTCCCCGCCCCGCTGGCGGCCCCTGACCGGGGGCACGGCCGTCTGGGTCTTCATGACCGTGGAGCTGGTCACCTTCGGCATGTTCCTGCTCGGCCACGCCTGGGGCTGGCGGTCGGAGCCCGACGCCTACCGCCAGGGGCAGGCGCTGCTGCACCCGGCCTCGGGCCTGCGCGGCACCGTGCTCCTGCTGCTGGGCAGCGGCCTGGCCTACCAGGGCGTGCTGGCCTTCGAGGAGAGCAGGCGCCGCGCCAGCGCCGCCTGGCTGCTGGCCGCCGCGGCCGCGGGGCTGGCCTTCGCGGTCAACAAGGTGCTGGAGTACGCCGACCCGGCCCTGGCCGACGTCACCCTGTCCACCAGCACCTTCTGGTTCGGCTACCTGTTCCTGACGGGGCTGCACCTGCTGCACGTGCTGGGCGGGGTAGCCGTCCTGCCCTGGCTGGCCTGGCGCGCCTGGCAGGGGCAGGCCGAGGCGCTCACGGTCCAGGCGGGCGCGGCCTACTGGCACCTGGTCGACGTGATCTGGGTGCTGCTCTTCCCCATCCTCTACCTGATGCAGCCATGAGCCCCCGTGTCCCCCTGGCCGCCGTCGCCACCGCCGCGCTGGTCCTGCTCACCCTGGCCACCGGCTACCTCTTCGAGCACCACGCCTCGCCCTGGGCCCTGGCCGGCAACGCCTGCCTGAAGGTGGCCCTGATCGGCTGGGTCTTCCTGGAGCTGGACCGGGCCTGGCCCGTGTGGGCGGCGCTGGTCGGCATGGGCACGGTGGGCGTGGCCTTCGGCGCCGCGGGGCTGATGGGGGGCTGAGCGGCGGGCGACGCCACCGGGGCGTCAGTCCAGGACCGGGGGCGCCGGCCACAGCGCGGAGGGGTGGCGGTCCAGGGGCGCGACGACGCGGAACAGCTCGCCGGGCAGGGGCGGCAGCGCGCGGCCGGCGGCGTCACGGCGAGGGTAGGTCGGGAAGACGAGCAGGCCGTCGACCGGGCAGGTGATCTCGGGCCCGTCGGGCGGAGAGAGGATCTCGCCGGCGGCGACGGGCTGGAGGTTGTGCAGGCCGGGGCGCAGGCGGCGCAGCGGGTCGCCCAGGGGCTCGCGGTGCACGGTCTGCAGGAAGGTCAGGGGCGGGCCGGGCTCCAGCGGCGCGCCGGCGGCGTCCTGGTCGACCAGCCGCAGCAGGCGGCGCAGGACCTGGCCGGCCCGCGCCTCGGTGGCCGGGTCCAGGCCCTTGCGGGACAGCTCCAGGGTCAGCCCGGGCCGGCCGCGGGCGCGCACGTACTCATCGGCGCAGCAGGTGCCGGGGCTGAAGTCCTGGCCCCAGGGGCGGGCCAGCCACAGCCGGGCGCCAGCCAGCGCCCCGGCCCAGCGCTCGTCGACGGGCCGCCAGGGCAGGGTGTAGAAGGGCTCCGGCGTGGGCTGGCCGGTCTGGTGCAGGTCCACGAACAGGTCGGCGGTGTCGAGCACGGGCGCCAGCACCCGCGCGCGGCGACCCTCGCGATCGTCGGGCGGCGTGGCCAGGAAGACGCGGTTCAGGTCGCTGTCCAGCGCGCGCACCCCGGCCCGCACGGCCTCGGGGTTGCCGACGAACAGGCTCAGGCGCCCCCCGAAGGTCAACGCGCCGGAGCGCAGCGCCTCCACCAGCGCCACCGCGGCCGGCAGCGGACCGACCTCGTCTCCGTGCACCGCCACGCCGACGACCACGTGCCGCGCGTGGCGCCCGCCGTCGTGGTGGTGCAGGAAGGGGATCGCCCAGCGTCCCGGATCGGCGGCGGCCGCGAAGCGGTCCAGCCAGGCGGGCGCGTCCACTACCGCTTGCGCCGACCGTCCACCGGGGCCAGCTCGTCCTGCTGATCCTCGTCCAGCACCTCGTGCAGGTCGAGCCCCAGCGGGTCGTGGTCGTCGACCCGCCCGTCGCGGCGCAGCAGGCCGAGCACGTTCTCGCCCAGCGCCGCGGCCAGGTAGATGCTGGCGATGGCCAGGAAGGCGCTGGCCCACCGGAACTGCAGGGAGACGACCAGCACGATGGCGATGCCGAAGGCCACGCCGATCATGTGCATGGGGCGCAGCCGCAGTGCGGACCAGCCGAAGAAGCGCAGGCGGCTGACCATGAGGAAGGACAGGCCGACGGTGATGGCCAGCACGGACCCGGCGTGCTCGACCGGGCCCAGGTCGTTGGCGGCGTGGGCCATGACCAGGCTGGCGACGGTGCCGCCGGCCATGGTGATGGTCAGGCCCTCGGAGTGCGAGGACTTGGTGCCGTCGGCGCTCATGTTGAAGCGGGCCAGCCGGAAGGCGCCGCAGAGGAAGAAGAAGAAGGCGGCGGCCAGGCCCAGCGGCCCCAGGTCGGCCAGGCCCCAGGCATAGACCAGGATGGCCGGCGCGATGCCGAAGCTGACGATGTCGGCCAGGCTGTCGAGCTGGATGCCGAAGGCGCTGCCGGTGCCGGTCAGCCGCGCGACCCGCCCGTCGAGCATGTCGAAGACGCCCGCGAAGACCAGCATCCACGCGGCCCGGTAGAAGTTGGGCTGGCCGTCGTCGACGCCCGTCGCCAGCAGGATGCTGTACAGCCCGCAGAACATGCTGGCCGAGGTGAACCAGTTGGGCGGGTTGAGGAAGTGCTTGAGCATGGGATGCACCGCGGGGCGCGCGAAGAGGAGACCGCCAGGAAGCAGCCCAGTCTACGAGCACCGCGCCCTGCCCGCAAGCCGGGCCGCGCCGCCGTCACCCGATGTTGGCAGGAGCCGGGCCCGGCTCGACCAGGGCGGCGTGCAGGCGGCGCTGTGCCGGGTCGGCCTCCGCACGCCCGACCAGGGCCGAGAACCCCTCGCCGGTGGCCCACCAGGCGCGCACGGGCAGGCCGTCCAGGGCCGCCAGCGCCCGCGCCGTCCAGGCGGGCGTCGTCACCAGGCGTCGCCCGACGGCGCTGACGGTGGCCACCGGCTCGCCGCCCAGGTCGTGGTGCAGGTTGCGCACGTCGACCAGCGCGCCCACGCCGGGGACCCAGGCGCGCACCGCGCCGTCGAGCCCCACCAGGCCCGCCGGCGCCGCCGCCGGCAGCAGGGCGAGCTGCGTGTCCGCAGCCACGCCCACGACCTCGGCGGGCGTGGGACCCGGCGGCAGGCGCGTGCCGCTGCCCGAGGGCAGGCGCGTGTCGCTGGAGACGAGCTGCACGCCCCAGCTGCGCGCCAGCTCCACCGCGTCGGCGGCGATGACCTTGCTGCCGGCCTGGGCCAGGGCGGCGGCAGCGTCCAGCGACAGGCTGTCCAGGCGCCGGGCCCCGGGCACCACCCGCGGGTCGGCGGTGAAGACGCCGTCGACGTCCGAGCACAGCTCGCACCAGGCCGCGCCCAGCGCCGCGGCCAGGACGACCGCGGTCGTGTCCGAGCCCCCGCGGCCCAGGGTGGTCACCTCGCCCCCGCGGCTGACCCCCTGGAAGCCCGCGACGATGGCGACCCGCCCCTCGTCCAGGGCCCGGCGGATCCGGTGCGGCCGCACCTCCTCGACCCGGGCGCTGACGTGCTGGTCGTCGGTGATGATGCCCGACTGGCTGCCGGTGAAGCTGGCCGCCGGCACCCCCCGGTCCTCGATGGCCATGGCCAGCAGGGTCATGCTGACCCGCTCGCCCACGCTGACCAGCAGGTCCAGCTCGCGCCGGCCCGGGCGGGGGCTGACCTGGCGGGCCAGCGCCAGCAGCTCGTTGGTGGTGTTGCCCATCGCCGAGACGACCACCACGACCTGGTGTCCTTCGCGCACCGTGCGCACGACGCGGTCGGCGACCGCGTGGATGTGGGGCACGTCGGCGACCGAGGAGCCGCCGTACTTCTGCACGAGGATTGCGGGGGAGGAGGCCATCGCGCCCGGGTTAACCGCGGCCCATGCCACTGGCCGCGCCGCCGCTGCTCCTGCGCGTCGACCGCACCTGGGACGGCCAGGCCGCCGACCCGGGCGAGGTGGCCACGCTGGCCCTGCACGACGACGGTGACGCGCTGGGGGTCGAGGTGGACGCCCCCTTCCACGGCGACCCGCCGCCGCCGGCGCCGCCCGGCCCGACCTGGGCCCTGTGGGAGCACGAGGTCGTCGAGCTCTTCGTGGTCGGCCCCGGCCAGCGCTACCTGGAGGTGGAGCTGGGGCCCCACGGCCACCACCTCGTCCTGCAGCTCCACGGCGTGCGGAACGTCGTCGCGCGGGAGCTGCCGCTGGACCTGCGCGTCACCTGCGCAGCCGGCCGCTGGCAGGCCCGGGCGCGCCTGCCCCGTGCCCTGCTGCCGCCGGGCCCCCACCTCGCCAACGCCTACGCGATCCACGGCCGGGGAGCGGGCCGCCGGTACCTGGCCTGGACGCCGGTCCCCGGGCCCGCGCCCGACTTCCACCGCCTCCCCCTCTTCCCCGCCGTCACCCTCCCCCCTCGTCGCGGGTGAGGGCCAACCCCGGCTAGAGTGCCCCTGGCACGGTCCAAGGCGATCCCGAATGCACCTGCTCCTCCCCCTGCTGCTGTCGTGCGACGACGGCGCGCCCACCGACACCTCCACGACGCCGGTCATCGGTGACCTGCCCGCGTTCTACGGCGACCGCCCGAAGAACCTGCTCGTGATCTCGGTCGACACCTACCGCCGGGACCTGCTGGCCCGCTTCGGCGGCGAGGCGGGGGTCACGCCGTTCATGGACGAACTGGCCGCGAACGGGATGTCGCTGGACCAGCACACGACGTGCAGCAACTGGACCAAGGGGGGCATGGCCTGCGCCCTCAACGGCATGTACAGCTTCCAGTGGGGCCTCATCCCGCGCCTGGCCGAACAGGAGGCGGGCCCCCCGCGATCGACGCTGGCCAGCATGCTGGCGACCCACGGCTTCGACACCATGCTCATCACCAGCAACGGCTGGCTGCTCGATGCCGGGCTGGACGGGGGCTACGCCTACATCGAGCAGCCCGACGTCAACCGGGCCACCACCATCAGCGAGGCCGGCATCGCCGCCCTGGAGCAGCGGATCGGCGCCAGCGACAAGCCCTGGTTCCTGCACCTGCACTTCATCGAGCCGCACGCGGCCTACAGCCCGCCCAGCGAGTACCTGGCCGACCTCGAGGGCCTCGAAGACGTGCCCTGGAACCTGGCCGACCGCGAGCAGCACTACGACCTGCTGCCGGACTGGCCGGAGATGACGGCGGAGGAGCAGGAGCTGCTCAAGGCCCACCTGTGGATCCGCTACAAGGGGGACGTGCGCTGGGTGGACGACGAGCTGCGCGAGGTGTGGGCCGACCTGGAGGTCCGCGGGTTGCTCGAGGACACGCTGGTCGTCCTGTGGAACGACCACGGGGAGCAGTTCTGGGAGCACGACAAGCAGACCCACGTCTGGGGGCTCTACAAGGAAGAGAACGACGGCTTCGCCATCTTCTGGGCCGACAACATCGTGCCCCAGGCCTGGACCGAGCCGACCAACCACATCGACATCGCGCCCACGATCCTCAGCGCCCTGGGCCTGGGATCTCCCTATGACTGGTCCGGGCTGCCGGTGGGCATGGCCGACCCGCTGCGCCCCATCTTCGGCGAGTCCTACAGCCGCGAAGGCCCCAAGCTGTCGGTGAGCGTGGGCGACATGAAGCTCATCTACAAGTGGACCGGGGAGAAGGAGCTGTACGACATGGCCGCCGACCCCCTGGAGCTGACGAACATCTACGATCCCAAGGACAGCCGGGTCGTCAGCATGTGGCAGGAGCTGACCCCGGTGGTCGATCGCTGGCAGGTCCTGGTCGGTGGCTCGGCCGGAGACCCGGTGAACCCCGGGCCCTGAGCCGCGCCCCCCGCGTCAGCGCAGCGCCCCCGCGTCAGCGCAGCGCCAGCGCCTGGATCTGGATGCGGGCCCGCCCCCGCTCGGCCGAGTGGAAGGCCGTCACGTCCTGGAGCATCACCACCCGCACCCGGCCGGGGTCCAGCACCTGGGGCCCCCCCGCCTGGACCGGCAGCAGGTCGGCGATCGGGACGTCGAGCTCCAGCGCCTGCCCGGGCCCCAGGGGCACGATCGGCGCGGTGTAGCGGCGCCCGGCGTCGTCCTCGACGATCAGGCGCAGGTGACAGGCCAGGTCCAGCGCCTGCAGCCGCAGCCCCAGCGACCGGACGGGCCCCGCCGCCTCGTCGACCACCGCCAGGACGTAGTCGTCGCGGCCCTCCCGGACGACGGTGGTCCAGGTCAGGCCCTCCGTGCCCCCCTGCAGCGCGGCGTCCGCGGCGGCGCTCCAGCCCAGCACCAGGGGGCCGCTGCCGTGCTGGAAGGACTCCTCCAGCGGCAGGCGCTGCACCCGACGCTCCCAGGCGTCCACCTGCACCCGCCACGACCGCGCCCGCGCCCCGACCAGCGGGTCGCTGCCGGCCTCGACCAGGGCCGCCCGCGCGCCGGCCAGGTCCCCCTCGTCGAAGCGGGCCCGCGCCAGGTGCAGGAGCAGCTCCCCGCGCAGCGGGTCCTCGGCGGGCAGGTGGTGCAGCACCGTCTCGTAGATCGCAATGGCGGCGCTGGCGTCGCGATCGGCGGCCTCGGCCAGCCGCGCGTCCTGCAGCGCCGCCCAGACCTCGGGGCCGGCGGCCTGCCCGCTGCGGGTCCCCCCGGCCAGCAGGACGGCCAGCGCCGCGCCCCGCAGCGCCCGGCTCACCCGTCCCCCTCGCGGGCGATGAACTGGTAGCCCACGCCGTGCAGGGTCTGGATGAAGCGGGGGCTGCCGGCGTCGTCGCGCAGCTTCTTGCGCACCGTCAGCACGTGGGTGTCCACCGTGCGGGTCGCCACGCCGCTCTTGTACTCCCACACCCGCTTGAGCAGCTCGTCGCGGGGGATGATCTTGCCCGGGTGCTCGATGAAGTACCGCAGCAGGTCGCGCTCGCGGTTGGACAGGCGCTCGCTCTCGCCGCCGGGGTGGCGGATCTCGTAGCCGTCCAGGTCGACCTCGACGTCGCCGAAGCGGTACAGGCTCTTGGCGCCCCCGGCCCGCCGCAGGTTGGCCTCGACCCGGGCCTTGAGCTCCAGCAGGCTGAAGGGCTTGGTGAGGTAGTCGTCCGCCCCCAGCTCGAAGCCCATCAGCTTGTCCTGCTCGGTCGCCCGGGCCGTCAGGAAGATCACCGGACGGTCGAAGCCGTTCTCCCGCAGGCTGCGGCAGATCTCGAAGCCGTCCATGCCCTCCACGCCCGCCGGCCCCTCCTGCAGCATCACGTCGAGCACGGCGATGTCCAGCGGGTTGCGGTCGGCGATGTCGATGGCCTCGGCGCCGGTGCGGGCGCCGTGGACGATGAAGCCCTGGCGCTCGAAGAACTTCATGAGGGTCTTGAGGACCTCGATCTCGTCCTCGACGAACAGGATGCGGGGCATGGCTCAGGCTCCGAGGTGGGACCGCGGGGGACGGGTCCGGGGCGAGGTGCGGGAGCCCCCCTCGTCGTCGGGGGGCGGTGTCAGCGGGAAGCGGAGGGTGAAGGTGCTGCCCTTGCCGGGCTTGGAGGTGACCAGGATGTCACCGCCGTGCGCCTCCATGATGTATTTCGTGATGGTCAGGCCGATGCCGGTACCCTTGCGGCGGCGCGCCAGGGAGTCGCGGGACCGGTAGAAGGGCTCGAAGATCTGCCGCAGGTCGTGCGGGGCGATGCCGATGCCGTTGTCGATGACGGCGACCTCGATGACGGGCTGGTGCCGCCCGTGCAGCTCGCCCTCGGCGGCGCGGGCGACCAGGCGGATGGTCTCTCCGTCGGCCGAGTACTTGGCGGCGTTGCCCACCAGGTTGATCACGCACTGCCCGACCGCGTCGGCGTCGTGGTGCACCGCCGGCAGGTCGTCGGGCAGGACCACCTCCAGCGTCATGTCCTTGAACTCCAGGCTGCTCTCCATGCTGACCAGGGCGCGGCGCACGCTCTCGCCCAGGTCGCCGGGCCGCAGGGCGTAGCGCTTGGCACCGCGCTCGATGGCGGCGAAGTCCAGCACGTTGTCGACCAGCCGGGACAGCCGCTCGCTCTCCCGCACGATGGAGTGGTAGGCCTGCTCGCGCTCCTCGTCGGTGTCGGCCAGGCCGAGCAGCAGGCTCTCCCCCTTCAGCCGGATCTGGGTGATGGGCGAGCGCAGCTCGTGGCTCACGCTGGCGGCGAAGTCGGCCTTCATGCGCGCGACGTCCAGCTCCCGGCCGATGAGCCGCACCGAGGTCATGAAGCCCAGCGCGATCATGCCGACGGACAGGGCGACCACCCCGAAGCGCAGCGCCCGGCGCCAGCGCTGGTCGGCGCGCAGGGCATCGGCGTCGCGCAGGGCCAGCGCGACCGACCAGCCCGGCAGGTAGGGCGCCAGCGTGCGGCGCTCGACGACGTCGGCGGGCTCCCCCTCGCTGGGCGCGACCAGGAAGGCGGTGATCGGCGCGTCGGCGGCCACCACCGCGCGGGCGTCGGCCTTCAGCCGGCTGGTCAGCGAGTCCAGGTCGAAGGCGAAGGCGTAGAGGCTGTCCTCCCAGCGGGTGGTCGCCCACAGCGCCCGCGCCCCGGTGCGCCAGCGCACGACGCCGGGGCGCACCCCCTCGGCGTCGGCCCACGCGGTCGCGGGGTCCAGCTCGGGCAGCAGCAGCTCGGCCCAGTACAGCATCGCCGACCGCCGCGCGATGCGGCCGCGGGCGGCGCTGACCTGGTCGGGCTCGAGGTGGGGCTCGGCCAGGGAGAGCGCCCGCCGCGCGACCGCGCCCTCGCCGCCGAAGCCGACGGTCCAGCGGTCGGCGAGCAGCCCCTCGACCAGCCGCAGCAGCGCCTGGGCCCCCTGGGCGCTGTCCCGCGCCAGCACCAGCTCGGCCCGCTCCAGGGCCACCAGGTCGCCCAGGCGGAAGCCCCAGGGGTCTCGCCGCTGGCCGTCTTCGGCGGCCAGCTCGGCCAGCAGGGCCTCGGCCTGCGCCCCGCGGCCGGCCCGGGCCAGCATCCGGGCGCGGTCGAAGGAGGCGCGGGCGCGCTCCTCGGGCAGGGCCAGGTGACCGGCGGCCTCGGCGAAGCGGGCGGCGGCCTCGGAGGGCTCCCCTCCCGACCGGGCGAAGGTGTCGACCGAGCGCCAGGCGAGCATGTCCAGCGGGCCGCCGCGCGTCCGCCGGGCGCCGTCCTCGACCGCGAAGGGGGCCTCCAGCCGCAGGTCGCGGTCGAAGCGCAGCCCGACGACCAGGTCGGGGTGCAGCTCCTTGGGCGAGTCAAGCGTGCTGCGGCCGGACTCCAGGCGGTTGACGACGCCCAGCTCGAAGGTCGACAGCTCGCGGTCCAGCGCCTCGGTGAAGGTGCGCGCCGCCGCCTCGCTCGCGCGCCGGGCCTCGCCCTGCACGTCGAGCTGCTCGGTCCGGATCGAGCGGATGCCGATCCAGCCGAGCATCAGGGCCGGCAGGACCACGGTGCCCACGAACAGGCCGACGAAGCGCAGCACGCCCTCGAGGTGCAGCGCGTCCTGCATCGCCCGCACCTCGCCGCGCCCCGGCGCCATCAGGCGGCTGAGCAGGCGGTGCAGCAGCGAGCGGGAACCTCTGTCCATCGCGCGCCATCCTACTGCCCCACCCGCGCCCCTGCCCCCGGCGCCCCTGCCCCAGGCGCTCCGCGACCCGATAGAGCGCGACCACCCCGAGGTGCCTCATGCGCGCGATCCGCCTCCACCGCCACGGCGGCCCCGAGGTCCTGGAGACCGTCGAGCTGCCCACGCCCGTCGCGGGGCCCGACCAGGTCACGGTGCGGGTCAGCCACGTCGGGCTGAACCACCTCGACCTGTGGGTGCGGCGCGGCGTGCCGGGGCACCGCTTCCCGCTGCCCCTCGTCCCCGGCAGCGACGTGGTCGGCCACTGCGTGGAGCTGGACGCCCCGGTCGCCCTCCAGCCGGGCTTCGGCTGCGGGCACTGCGACGCCTGCCTGTCGGGCGACCACGCCCTGTGCCGGGACTACGTGATCCGCGGCGAGCGCGGCGACGGCGGCATGGCCGAGGTCGTCGTCGTCCCCCGCGCCCACCTGCTGCCCCTGCCGCGGGGCCTGGACCCGGCCGCCGCGGCCAGCCTGCCCCTCTCGCTGCTCACCGCCTGGCACATGGTCCACACCCGCGCCCGGGTCCGGCCCGGCCAGCGGGTCCTGGTCCAGGCCGGCGCCAGCGGCACCGGCGCCATGGCCATCCAGGTGGCGCGCCTGCTGGGCGCGCGCGTGCTGGCCACCGCCGGCAGCCCCCAGAAGCGGGAGGCCTGCCTCGCCCTGGGCGCCGACCTGGCCGTCCCCTACGAGGAGGCGGCGCAGGCCGCCCGCGACTGGACCGGCAAGCAAGGCGTGGACGTCGTCGTCGACCACGTGGGCGCCGAGACCTTCCAGGCCAGCCAGCGAAGCCTGCGCTGGGGCGGCACCTACGTCACCTGCGGCGCCACCACCGGGAACCTGGTCTCCCTGGACCTGCGGGCCCTGTTCTTCAAGCAGGTGGCGATCCTGGGGAGCACCATGGGCGGCATGGCAGAGCTGCGCACCGCCTGGAGGGCCGTCGCCGACGGCGCCATCCGCCCGGTCCTGGACCGGGTGCTGCCCATGACGCGGCTCGCCCAGGCCCACGCCCTGCTGGAGGAGCGGCAGGTCATCGGCAAGATCGTCGTCGCCCAGGACCTCTCCGCGTGACCCTGCTGCCCCTGCTCGCCCTGCTCTCGCCCGCCGCCCGCGCCTCCTGGGAGCCTCCCGAGCGCGTGGCCGCCGCCTTCAACCAGGGCGTGGTCGCCCTGGGCCAGGGGCAGCCCGACCAGGCCGAGGCCCGGTTCCGCCAGGCCCTGGAGCAGGCGCCGGACTGCGGCCGCTGCGCCCACGGCCTGGGCCTCTCCCTGCTGCGCCAGCAGCGCCTGGACCAGGCCCTGCCCCTGCTGCGCGAGGCCTCGGCGCGCTTCCCCGACCGCCCCGAGCTGGCCACCGCCCTGGCCGGCGCCACCTTCGCCGCCCAGGACTTCCCGGCCGCCCTCTCCCACGCGCGAGCGGCGGTGGACCTCGACCCCACCAGCGTCGACGCCCACGTCGCCCTGACCCAGGTCCTGCTGCGCCTGGGGCAGGCCGAGGCGGCGCGGCAGGCGCTGGCCGCCGCCACGCTGCCCGGCCCCGAGCGCGCCTGCCTCGACCTGCTCATCGGCGTCGAGCAGGGCGCCACCCCGGCCGGCGCCTCGCTGGCCTACTGTCGGCAAGCGCCGCACCCGGGCCTGGCCAGCACCGTCGACGCCCGCCTGGCCGCCGGGCAGGGCCAGCTCTCCGCCACCGCCGCGGTCGCCGCCAAGGCGGGCGTGGACACCGTGGAGCAGGTGGCGCGAGCCCTGCGCCTGCACCAGCAGGGACAGGACGCCCAGGCCCTGCCGCTGCTGGACGCCGCCCTCGCCGACGAGCCCCACCGCGTCGACGCCCGGATCCTGCGCGCCCTGTGCCGCGCCCGGGTCGGCCAGCTCGACCCGGCCCTGGAGGACCTGCGCCAGGTGCTGGGCGCCCGGGCCTGGGTCCAGGTGCACCGCACCGGCGAGCTCAGCGGCGTGCTGACCGCCTCGGACGAGGAAGCCCTGCAGCGCAGCGTGCGCCAGGGCGCGGGGCTGCTGGTCAGCCTGCTGGTCAAGGCCGAGCGCCTGGACGAGGCCCAGGCCACCCTGGTCCAGGCCCGGCAGGCCCTGGGCGAGGGCATGGAGCTGTCCGCCGGCGAGGTGCGGCTGCGGTGGGCCCGCCAGGACCCGGCCGGCGCCTGGCAGGCGCTGGAGCGCGCGCTCTCCACCTGGCCCGACGAGCCCGAGCTGGTGCTGCTGGGCAGCGAGCTGAGCGCCTGGGATCCCCAGGGCGCGCCCGCCGCGCTCGCCGCGCGCCTGGGGGCCGCCGCCGACTGGCGCGCGAGCTACCACCTGGCGGTGGCCGCCTCCGGCCGCCAGGACCACGTCGCCTGCACCGATCTCGCCGGCCGCGCCGCGGCGCTGATGGGGCAAGGCAGCCCCGGGCCCACGCCCCAGGATCGGCTGACCGTCCGTCGCCTCTGGCACACCTGCGCGGTGAACGCCGAGCGGACCGAGCAGGCCGAGCGCGCCGCCGCGGCGCTGGCCGACCCCGCGACCATGCACGAGGTCGCCCGCATCCAGCACGCCCGGCTGCGCCTGCAAGCCGGCGACGCCGAGGGCGCCCTCTCCCTCCTCCAGGACCTGGACCCCTCCACCGAGGCGCGGCGCCTGCAGGTGGCGCAGCTCCGCAGCCTGGCGCAGGCGGACTGACCCCCGCTCAGGGCCGCGGCAGGGGCGCCCACTGCTGCACCAGGGGCGCCACCGCCTGCAGCAGCGCCTGCTGGTCGGCCACCCGCAGCGGCAGCGCCGTGGCCTGCGGCGCCAGCGGCGCGATGCCCGCCTGCCGGGCCGCCTCGAGCTGGGCCTGCCCGTGCTCCGGATCCACCTGCTCGGGCAGCGTCTCGTCCCCCCAGAACACCGGGGTGCGCGCGAGATCGACCGGGCCGGGCACCAGCACGACCAGCCAGGGCGCCGTGGCGCTCCACGAAAGGCGCTCGGCCGGCATGTCCCCGACGTAGAGCACCGGGTGCGGCCCCTGCCGCGGCCGGGCCACCTGCGGATCGACGCCGACCACCAGGACCAGGCCCTCGCGCACCGCGGGCTGGTCGGCCCGCCACGCGTGGGGGAAGGGCTGGTCGACCGAGAAGGGCCAGGCCAGCGCGACGGAGCCGATCGGCGCCGCGGCCCGGGCCGGGCCGGCCGTGGAGAGGGCGAGGGCGAGAGCGAGCGAAGAGAGCACGGTCACTCCTGCGTGAGCACGAGGTCGTCGAGGCCGATGCGGCCCTGGGTCGAGCCCCACTTCCCGCCGAAGCGCAGCTCGACGGCGACCACCTGGGAGAGGTCGATCCCCCGGCCGGCCGAGGCGAAGTCCGCCAGGCGCAGCCGGATGGTGTTCCACTCGTTGGCCCAGCCCGCGCCCGCGCCGTAGCCGGTGCGCTGGTAGGGCTGGGTGAGCGACAGGCCGACGTCGTCGAGGCGGATGACGCTCTCGGCGCCCAGCGCGTCGATCAGCACGACGGAGAAGGTCAGCGGCCCGGCCGTCTCCACCGTGAACGGGTGCCGGGTGCCCTGGGCGGCCCGCAGCGAGAGCCAGGTCCAGCCCCGCAGGTCCTCGCTGCCCGCCGGCAGCTCCACCCGCCAGGCCGCCTCCCCGCTCCAGCCGAAGACCGCGCCTTGCGACAGGTCGTCGCGATCCTCCGCCAGGGTCATGCCGTTCATCGGATCGGAGGCCGCCCAGGCGAAGGAGGTGTTGTCGTCGTCCAGCCGGCCCTCGACCAGGTCCTCGACGGTGGCGGTCACCGCCGTGCCGGCGCTGCTCACCGCCGTGTCGGTCTCGGACTGGAAGTCGTCGAGCACCAGGACCACCCCGCCCGGGTCCGAGCGGAACTGGCTGGCGACCACGATGTCCCCGTCGATGCCGGCGTCGTGGAAGCTCTCGTAGCTGCGGCGCACCAGGTCGGCGGTGGCCGGGTTGCCCTGGACCACCCACTCCAGCAGGCCCAGGTAGGTGGCCTTCGCCAGCTCCTGCGCCGGGCGGCGCCCGATCAGGTCCGGCCCGGTGCCGTCGTCGAAGCCACAGCAGTTGAAGTCGTTGTGCGCTGCGCCCTGGACGTAGTGGACCGCCCGCGCGCCCTCGGCGGCCTCGGCGATCCGCAGGTACTGGACGACGCCGCTGTCGGGCCCCCCGGTGACGTCGCCGTCCCCCGCCGCGTCGATCTGGTGGTACCACCGATCGTGGGGGTTGCTGTCGTCGACGCCCAGGAAGACGGTGGGCGCGATCGAGCTGATGAGGACGATGTCGTCCAGGCTGAAGGAGGTCGGGGTGTAGACCCCGTCCACCAGCTTGTCATAGGCCCGGGCCACCCCCTCGCCCCCGCGGCTGTGCCCCAGCCAGGCGATCCGCCCCCCGTCGATCATGCCCTCCAGGGCGCCGTCGGCGATGCTGTCCAGGTTCCCCAGGAAGTAGTCGGTGTTGGTCAGGGTGGTCGAGGAGCAGGTGTCGATGCCCGGCCCGGTGTTGTTCTGGTGGGCCATGAAGACGTAGCCCCAGCTGGCCAGGTGCTCGCCCAGGTAGTCGTACCAGGTGTAGTCGTGGCCGTTGCCGTGCGACATCATCACCAGGGGCCGCGGCCCCTCGGCGGCGACCAGCTCGGCGATGTCGGTGGGGTAGTAGGTGCGCTGCCCCAGCCAGGCCCCCCCGCTGTACTGCGCGGTGGTGACCTTGTACGGACCCGGTCGGGTCAGCTGCGACAGGGCCCAGAAGGCCGGGTCCGCCTCGGTGGCGCCCTGGAAGAGGTCGCCGGGGGAGAGCGCGCCGTCGCCATCCAGGTCCAGCACCACGTCGTAGGCCGTCGCGATGGCGCCGGCCTCGCCCGCCAGGTCGCTGGCCCAGACCGTCCAGGTGTCGGTCGCCAGGTCCAGGCCGCCGATGGTGACCACCTCGGGCCCGTCCCCGGCGTCCACCAGGGTGGGGTCCAGGGCCCACTCCTCGGCGGAGCGGCGGGAGACGACCCAGGCGGTGGCCGACAGGCCCGCGCGGTCCCCGTGCTCGGCGGGGTCCAGGCCCACCTGGGGCTGCTCGTCGAAGGTGAAGGCGGCCACCCGCTCCAGCCAGGGGAAGCCCCCCAGGGCCCGGCCCGCCAGGCCCGACCAGGCGCCCACCTCCAGCTCCACGCGGGCCGCCTCCGCCCCGCAGCCGTCCACGGCGGCCGTCACCGCGCCCGCCGCCCCCTCCTGGAGCCCCTGCACCAGCACGGTGACCGGCAGCTCGGCGAGGTCCAGCGCCAGGGGACCCGCGAGGGGCTCGCCGTCCGCCGACCACAGCGCCAACCCCTCGCCCTCCAGCTCCAGCGTCACCGTCCCGCCGACCAGGCCCGGGTCGACGGAGACGGAGACGGGCCGCATCGAGTAGCGCCGCCAGCCGAAGTCCGCTCCCACGTCGTCGGGGTCCAGCCGCACGCGCGCCGGCGCGGTGGCCGCCGGGCCCAGCCCCGCCGCCAGGTCGACCGCGCAGGAGACGCAGCCCAGGTCCTCCTGGCAGAGCGCCAGGTCCCCGCACTCCTCGACGGAGGCCACGTCTCCCACCTCGTCGCACTGCACGGCGCGCCCGTCGTCGTCGCAGAACAGCTCGTCCGGGCGATCGTCGCAGTCGTCCGCCGGGATGGTCCCCCCGTCGCCTCCTCCTCCGTCGACGCCCCCATCCGCGGTGCCGCCGTCCACCCCGCCGTCGCCGGTGGGCCCGGCCGTGTCGTCGCCGCCCCCCTTGTCGTCGCAGGCCAGCAGCAGCACGAGCATCGAGGTCGAGAGGGTCCGCATGGAGGGCTCCAGTGGTCGCCCCAACCTACTGCGGCGCGGCCGGGGTGCGGTAGCGGCCGGGCGAGGTGCGGGGCATGATGGACCCACAGGGCCGGAACGACGACCGCCGACAGGCGGGCGGACAACCCATGGAGACGCGATGCACACCCTGATCCTCAGCCTGCTCCTCGGCCTGGCCTGCGGCGACAAGGACGGAGACGACACGGGCGGCGCCACGGACGGCGGCGCCACGGACGGCGGCGGCACCGGAGACGGCGGCACCGGAGACGGCGGCACCGGCGACGGCGGCGGCACCGGAGACGGCGGC
>JAKLKF010000049.1 GCA_023150805.1 Myxococcota bacterium
GCCACCATCCCGGCGGACCCGGCCCTGGCCGACCGGGTGGCCCAGGAGCTGGCCCTCGCCCCGGCCTGGTCTGCCGACCCGGCGGCCCGCCTGCGCGCCGAGGCCTGGGCGGAGCGGCTGGCCGCGGTGGCGCCGCTGCTGGCGCCGCCCCAGCAGGACCCGGTGCGGGCGGCGCTGGCCACGCTGGCCGCGCAGCGGGCGGCCGAGGTGCTGCCCGGCCTGCGCGCCGAGCTGGAGGCGGTGGACGCCGAGCTGGCGGCGCTCGCGGACCCCGTCGCTCCCGCTGCCCCCCGCATCCTGCCCGGCGACGAGGAGGGGCTGCGCCGCGCCCTGGAGCAGGCGCGGGTCGAGCTGGAGGCCCGGCGGGCCCAGGTCCGGGCCGAGCCCTCGGACCTGGCGGCCGGCGTCGACCAGGCCCGGCGCAAGGCCGACGAGAGCCTGGCCCGCGCCGAGGCGTCGACCTCCGAGGCCGAGGCGGCCTTCCGCACCGAGCTGGCCGCGGCGCAGGCCCGGGTCGCCGACCTGCTGGCCACCGAGGACGCGCGGCACCGCGCCGCCCAGGCCGAGCTGGCGGCGCTGGAGCTCCGGGTCCGGACCGCGGCGGCCGAGGCCCACGATGCCATCGGCCTGCCGTCTCTCGCTGCGGGCCGGCAGGCCCGGGTGGACGCCGCGTTCCAGGAGCTGCGTGGCCTGGTGGACACCCTGCGCGGGGTGGTCGCGGACCGCCGCACGCTGCGGGCGCAGGCCGCCCGGGACGGCGTCGTCCTGCCCGCCGTCGACGCGCTGCCGGAAGCGGTCCGGGCGTCGGTGGAGGGCGATCGGATGGACCTGGCCGCGGACCTCGACGCGGCCCGCCAGGTCCGCGCGCAGCACGCCCTGGTCGAGCTGGACGAGGCCCTGCGCCTGCTGGCGCTGGCCAAGGCCGACCGCCGCTTCGCGCGGGTCGAGGCCTCCCCTCGCGCTCGGGACGAGGTGCTGCGTGGCTTCATGCCGGAGCTGCGCCGCGAGTCCCTGGAGGCCCCGGCGGTGGTCGCCTCGGAGCTGCGCCGCACCGCCGCGGCGGCGCGCGCCCTGCCCGGCCAGGTGACCGATCTGCGGGTGGTGCTGGCCTTCCTGGCCCGCAGCGTCGAGCTGGTGCTGCTGGCCCTGGCCTGGCTCGGCCTGCGGCGGGGCGCCGAGGCGTGGGCCCTGCTGCTGTTGTCGGCGATCGCGCGCCGGCGGGAGCGGGCGCCGACCGCGCCGCGCCGGCTGGCCGGCCTGGGCTGGAACCTGGACGGCGACCTGCGCGCGCTGGCCGTCCCGCTGGCCCCGGTCCTCTTCTCCGCCGCCGACATCGGGCTGGCCTGGGCCCTCTTCCACATGAGCCGGGAGCGCCTGCCGCCCCTGGCCCTGCTCTTCCTGCTGGCCTTCGCCCGCGGCGTCGCCCGGGGGGCGCCCGCGCTGCTCGCGCTGCTGTTCTCCGCGCCCGAGCAGGCCTCCCCGTCGCTGTGGCTGGTCGCCGGCGACACGCTGCGGCGGGCCCGGCGCTCGCTGCGGCTGGTGGTCGGCACCGCGCTGGCCCTGGCCCTGCTGCGCTTCCTGGCGCTGGGGATCTTCGACGCCGACCGCTTCGGCGAGGTGGTCGGGCTGGTGGGGCGCGCCTGGTGGGCCGGGGTCCTGCTGTGGCTGCTGCTCACCTGGGAGCCGACCATCCGCGCCGCGGTCGCGTCGCTGGGCGGCAAGGACCGGTGGACCCGGTCGCTGCTCGCCGACGGCGGCGGCCTGCCCGGGCGGGGGCTGCGGGCGCTGGGGGGCCTGTTCCTGCTGGGCGGGCGGGCGACGGTCGAGCTGGTCGGCCGCCTGGCCGAGGCCTGGCCGGGGCTGGGGTGGCTGGCCACCGCGCTGGCCCGCGCGCGCCTGCGGGGGACCGAGGAGGTGGCCGCGGAGGTGCGGCCCGCGGACGACGAGGTGCTCGCGCGCTTCGACGGGGCCTGGCAGACCGTGCCCCGGCCCGCCCGGGTCGAGGAGCTGCGCGGGGCCCTGGTGGCTTGGGGCCGCGAGCGCCGGCGGGGCATGGTCGCGGTGGTCGGGGACCCGGGCAGCGGCAAGAGCGCGCTGCTGGAGCAGGCCGGCGCCCTGGCCCGCCAGGAGCTTCCGGGGCTGCCGGTGGTGCGGCTGCAGCTCGACCGCCGGCTGTCCGAGCCCGGCGCCGCGCTCGCCTGGCTGGCCGAGGCCACACAGGCCCTGCCCCCGGGGGCGGTCCGCGGCGAGGCCGACCTCGCCGCGCTGGAGCAGGCCCTGGCCGCCGAGCCGCCCAAGGTCTTCCTGGTCGACGACCTGCACCGCCTGGTGCTGCGGGCCGTCGGGGGCTTCGGGGCCGCGCGGGCGGTGCTGCGCGTGATGCTGGCCACCTGCGAGGAGCACCTGTGGGTCTGCGCGGTGCACCGCCCGACCTGGGACTACCTGGCGGGGGTCGGCACCTCGATCAACCTCGACGCCTTCCGGCTGCGCCTGCTGCTGGACCCGGTGCCGGCGGCGCGCCTGCAGGACTGGGCCACCGAGCGCGCCCAGGCGGCGGGGCTGGCGCTGTCCTTCGCCGGGCTGGTCGGCGGCGCCCCGGTGGGCCTGGACGCGCGTCGGGCCGAGGAGCGGGCCGCCCAGGCCTGGTTCCGCCTGCTCGCGGACGCCAGCGGCGGCAACCCCGAGGTGGCCTGGGGCCACCTGCGGCAGGCGCTGGTGGGGGGAGCGGGGCCCTCCCAGGTCGAGGTGCGCTTCTTCCAGGCCCCCGGCGGGGCCGAGCTGGAGGCGCTGGCGGACCTGGACCTGTTCGTGCTCACCGCGGTCGTCATGCACGGCGAGCTCGACGGCGCCGCACTGTCCGAGGTGCTCAACGCGCCGCTGGGGCAGGTGCACGAGGCCTGCCGTCGGCTGGAGGGCCTGGGCGTGCTGCGAGAGGAGCCCGTCGACGCCGTCGCCGGCTGGCGGGTGCCCGCGCCGTGGTGGCCGGCCGTGGTGCGCACCCTGCGCCAGCGCCACTTCCTGCACCTGAGGTGAACGATGGACCCGGAGCTCGGACCCAGCATCGTCGACCTGATCCGGCCGGCGGGCCTGCCCTACGCCCTGCTGGTCGTGGTCCTGGCCTGGGCCGCCATCCGGGTGGGCACCCGCACCCTGGACGCCCTGGGCGAGCGGCTCACCGAGCGTCGCCTGCTGCTCAAGCAGCTCGCCGCCGTCGGGCGCTTCGGGATCGTGCTGGTCGCCAGCGTCTCGGTGGCCGGCGCCGTCGTCAACTTCACGCGCGAGACCCTGCTGGCGGTCGGCGGCTCGGTCGCCGTCGCGGTCGGCTTCGCCTTCAAGGACCTGCTGGCCTCGCTGATGGCCGGCGTCATCCTGCTCTTCGACCGGCCCTTCCAGGTGGGTGACCGCGTGACCTTCGCCGGCGAGTACGGCGAGGTCGTCGAGATCGGCCTGCGCACCGTGCGCATCGCCACGCTCGACGACAACCTGGTCAGCGTGCCCAACAACCGCTTCCTGTCCGAGGCCGTGAGCTGCGCCAACGCCGGCGCGCTCGACCAGATGTGCGTCTTCGACTTCTGGATCGGCTGCAACGAGGACTTCGAGAGGGCCCAGGAGCTGGTCTACGAGGGCACGGCCAGCAGCCGCTACGTCTACCTGGCCAAGCCCATCCGCATCGTGCTGCGCGAGGGCCCCGTCGCCGGCGGCGGCGAGCGCTTCGCGGTGCGGGTGACGGTCAAGGCCTACGTCTTCGACGGTCGCTACGAGACCGCCTTCGGCACCGACGTCACCGAGCGCGTCAAGCGCGCCTTCCGCGCCCACGGCATCCACACCGCCGGCGAGCTGGAGTGGAGCGCCCGCCAGGCCGCCGGGCGGCTGCTGCAGCCGGCCGTGGGCGGGTGAGCGGGGCGGGGCGCCTTCAGCCGCCGGAGTCCGTGGTCGCCGGGCAGACCGACCGGCTGCTGGGCTGGGTGTCGATCACCTCCAGCGGCGCGCCCAGGTACCAGGTCAGGAAGGCGCCGCGGTGGGTGTAGAGGGTGCCGTCCTCGGCCTCCACCGTCGCCTCGGCGTACCACTCCTCCTCGTTCATGCCGACGTGCTGGGCGCAGTTGGGACCGTACATGCCCGGGTCGCGGGTCATCCGGTGCCCCTCCTCGCCGGTCGAGCGGGCCTGGGCCACCCGGTCCAGGGTGAGCGCCCAGGCCGTGGCCATCTCGGCCTCGGTGGCGCCCAGGGCCAGGTAGCGCTCCCCGACGACGCGGTCGCGCAGGTCCTGCCGCGCGAAGAAGGGGGTGGTGACGTGGTGCAGGACGAGGTGCTCGCTGTTGCCGCACAGCCAGCGGTCCTCCTCGGCGTGCATGGCCTCGCAGGAGCTGTCCAGGAACAGGCCGTAGCGCCCGTCGTAGACGTCGACCCAGCGCACGTCGCGGTCGTAGGCCATCAGCTCCGCCCCCTGGGCGCCCATGTCGTCGTACAGGATCGGAACGTGGGCGTCGAACCAACCGATGACCTCGGTGCCGTGGGGCGAGAGCTGGTCGGCCACCCAGTCCAGGTGCAGCTCCGCGCCCCGCCCGCCCGCCGAGGAGCCGGCCCACAACACGCGCGCCGCCGTAGTCAACGCGGGGACGGTCACCTCGGGGTTGCTGTCCGCGGTGACCGGCCCGGCCATCAGCCGCTCGACGGCGGCGCGCACGATCTCGTGCCCCCGGAAGTGCAGGCGGTAGGCCTCGCCGGGGTAGCTCTCCTCGTCCTGCAGCACCACGTCGGCCCGGGTGCCGCCCCAGGCGTCGCTGGAGCAGTAGTAGAGCAGCACCTGGTTGGCGGCCCCGGTGGGGTTGCCCTCCTCCCGGGTGAACAGGGGGCCCTGGCCCGCGCTCTCCGCCGTCCAGGTGCTGCTCATCTTGGCCTTGGTGTACTTCTCGGTGCCGCACCACCGGACGGCGCAGCTCTCCAGGTCCTGGCAGGTGCTGCCCCCTTGCAGGTAGAAGACCCACTGGTCGGCGAACTTCGGGTCGGCGGCGGGGCGGATGTACATCACCCCCGGCGAGCCGTCGTTGCAGACCGCGGCCGGGTCGGTGAGCGTCACCTTCCACAGGTCGCTGCCCTGCTCGACGCCGGTGCCGGGCTCGTAGTCGCCGCACCAGTCGGCCAGCGCGAGGTCGATCATCGGGACCTCGGTCGTGCCGCCGTCGCTGCCGGTGCCGCCGTCGCCGCCGCTGTCCGCGGGCGCAGGATCGGGCTTGCAGGCCAGGACGAGGAGCAGCAGCGGCAACATGGGGACCTCCGGGGCGTGGGGGGAGTGTACACAGGTGGCCCCTCCCCCCCGGCCCCTACTCCTCCAGCACGCAGCCCACCTGGGCGTCCACGAACCGGGCCGTGCGCCGCCAGCCGCCCAGGGCCTTGCTGGTCACCGTGCCGGCCTCCCGGTCCACCTGGAAGCGGGCCAGGTCGGGGCTGACCTTCAGCAGGTCCTGGCAGCTCTCCTCGTCGCGGCCCAGGACGAACACGCAGGAGCAGGCCATGCGGGCGTTGTAGCCGGTGCCCAGGTGCAGCAGGTCGGTGTCGTAGGTGCGCACGTCCTTGCCGGCGCAGGAGAGCAGGGCGAGCAGCAGGATCACAGGCCCTCCACCAGGTCGAGCGCGCGGTCGAGGAAGGCGTTGTGCGACCAGGTGCCGTCCCGGTCGTCGCCGGTGCGGACGAGGACCAGGTCGCGGCTGGGGATGACGGTGATCGACTGCTTCCAGTGGCCCATCGCGGCGTAGGTGTCGGGTGGCGCCGCCGGCCAGGGCAGGTCGGGCGCGCCCTGCTCGGGGACCGGCTGGTTGAGCCAGACCTGGCGGCCCTGGACGGGCTCGCCGGGCGACCACTCCAGCGGCTTGCCCCGCATCCCCGCCGTCACCTGGGTGCTCCAGGCGACCCAGCCCGGCGGCAGCAGGCGCTGGCCACCCCAGCAGCCGTCGTCCAGCCAGAGCTGGCCCAGCCGCGCCAGGTCCCGCGGGGTGGCGTGGAGGTAGGAGCTGCCGACGTAGGTGCCGGCACCGTCGCGCTCGAAGGTCACGCCCTGCATCCCCAGCGGCTGGAAGAGCACGGCCCAGGGGAAGCGGTCGCCGTGGACCGGCGCGAGGGCGGCGCCGGCGACGGCGGCGAGCACGTTGCTGTCGCCCGAGCTGTACTGGAAGCTCTGGCCCGGCCGGTCGCGCAGCGGGTGGCCCAGGACGAAGCGGGCCATGTCGGCGTGGCCCTCCCCGTAGAGCATGGCCAGGACCGAGGAGGAGGTCGGCGGGTCGTGCTCGTAGGTCTCCTTCCAGTCCAGGCCGCTGCTGAAGGAGAGCAGGTCGCCGACCGTGATGACGCAGGCGTGCTGCGGCACGTCGGCGAGCAGGTCGCAGACGCTGGCCGAGAGCGAGAGCCGCCCCTGCTGCACGGCGATGCCGACCAGCGAGCTGGTGAAGGTCTTGCTGACCGACCAGGCCAGGTGGGGGCGGGTCGCGTCGTAGCCGTGGGCGTAGCGCTCGTAGACGACCTGCCCTCTGTGCACGATCACGACGCCGTCGGTGCGCACGCCGCGCTTGTCCTTGTCCGCCCAGTCCAGGTCGGCGGGGAACAGGTAGCGCTCCAGCTCGGCCACGGCCGCGGCGGGCGGGGGGGCGGAGGCGTGCGGCCAGTCGCCCGCGGGGGAGGCGCCGTCGGCCGGGCAGGCGGCGTCCGCGGCGGGATCCGGGCCGTCGACGGCGGCGGGGGCGGGCGGGCAGGTGGACAGCAGGAGCAGCGCGAGGGGCAGCATGGGCGCATCCTCGCACAGCCAGGGGCGCCCGCGCGGCCCCCGGGGCGGGGCGCAGGGCCGCACCAGGGGGTTGCCCGGGCGCGCCCTCCCCGAGGTGGGGCCCGGCGCTATCTACCGTCCATCCCCCTCCCCCCCGGAGCCGGTCATGCAGATGGAGATCCGCCGCGCCGACCAGCGCGGGCACGCCGACCACGGCTGGCTGGACAGCCACCACAGCTTCAGCTTCGCCAGCTACCACGACCCTCGCTACATGGGCTTCGGCCACCTGCGGGTCATCAACGAGGACCGGGTGATCCCCGGCGAGGGCTTCGGCACCCACCCCCACCGCGACATGGAGATCGTCAGCTACGTCGTCTCCGGCGCCCTGGCGCACCGGGACACGCTGGGCACGGGCTCGGTGATCCGCCCGGGCGAGGTGCAGCTCATGAGCGCGGGCAAGGGCATCGCCCACTCCGAGATGAACGCCTCGGACCGCGAGCCGGTGCACTTCCTGCAGATCTGGATCCTGCCCGCGCGCGCCGGCACGGCGCCCCGCTACGAGCAGCGGGCCTTCCTGGCGCCGGACGGCAGCCCGCAGGACGGCCTGACCCTGGTCGCCTCGCCCGACGGTCGCGACGGCAGCCTGACCATCGGCCAGGACGTGGACCTCTACCGCGCGCTGCTGGCCCCGGGGGCGCGGGTCGAGCCGGCGCTGCGGCGCCGCCGGGCCTGGGTGCAGATGGTGCACGGCGAGCTGGAGGTCGAGGGCGTCCTGCTGCGCGCGGGCGACGGGCTGGCCATCGTCGACGCCGCCGGGCTGCGCCTGTCGGCGCACGACCGGGTCGAGGCGCTGCTCTTCGACCTGCTGTAGGCTCGACGCCCCCGCTGGTGCTGGAGCGCCGTGCCGCTGTCCCTGCCCGTCCTGCTGGCGCTCGCCGCGGGCGTGGGCTGCGCGCGGCCGCGCCCGGCGACCGAGGTGGCCTGGACCCGGCCGGAGTACTTCGACCCCGCCACGCTCCACGGGGAGCCGGCCGTGGGGCGCGCCCGCCAGGAGTGGTACGCCGCCACCCTGTCCAGCTTGCTGGAGCCGAGCTTCCTGGAGCTGGCCCGCCGCCCCGGGCAGACCTACCGCTTCCTGTGGCTGCGGCACTGGCACGCCCCCCTCTCGGTGCGGGTGAGCCGGGTGGGCGACCAGGCCGTCGCCGACCTGCGCGTGCTGGAGCGCCCGTCCGCGGCGGGCCCCTCGCGCCTGCGCGCACGGCGCCGCGTGGTGCTCGACGCGCAGGACTGGACCGGCCTGCTCGACCACCTCCAGGCGGCCGGCTTCTGGACGGCACCCACCCGGGACCCCCACGACCAGCTCGGCCCCGAGGGCGCCCGCTGGGTCATCGAGGGCCTGGACGAGGGGCGCGTGCACGTGGTCGACCGCTTCTCCCCCGATGACCCGGCCGTCGTCGCGCTGGGTCTGTACATGGTCGGCCTGGCCGGCCTGACCGTCCCCCCCCGAGAGGTGTACTGATGGGCTTCCCTCCCGACGCCCTGCGGGAGCGCCGTGCCGCGCTCGAGGCGATGGGCTTCACCTGCGTGGAGCACGAGCCCGACAGCTTCACGGCGGTTCGCTGCCAGATGATGTGGGAGTCGGGCCTTCGCATGACCTACGTGATCCGCGTGCGACGGGTGGCCGTGGTCGAGGAGTCCGAGGTGCGCGCCGAGCTCGGCAAGCTCCAGTTCCACGCGCACACGCTGGACCCCAGCGTCATCCCGCGCGGCTTCCAGCAGGGGCGGACCATCATGGACGTGCTGCTGGTCGACGCGCCCGACGACGCGGCGCGGGCGCTGGCCCGCCGGGTGGTGGGACACATGTGGGGTGGCGTGGCCCTGGTCGTCGTCGCCGAGCCCGACGGGTCCTGGCACACCGCGAAGCCCATCTGGGGCCGCGCCTTCGTCCCACGCCTGCACCACCTCTGCCAGGTGATCGCCTCGGCCCGCCCCTCGCCCGAGCCCATCGGCGGAATGGCCCTGTTCATCGGCATCTTCGCGATGTGGCCGGGCATCCTCATCGCCCTGCTGGGCTGCTGCGGCCTGCCGCTGCTGGCCCCCCTGGCGACGGTGCTCTTCGAGAAGAAGCCCCAGCCGGCGGCGCTTCCGCCCGGATAGGCGCGGGGGGATGCACCCCGCCGACCTGGACGCCGCGCTGCTGCGCGAGCTGGCCCGCGCCTGGAACCACCACAACCTCCTGCTCTTCCGCGGCGGGATGCGCCCGCCGGCCTTCACCCTGGTCGAGGGCGAGGCGCTGGCCGGCCAGTGGCGGCGGACCGAGCGCACCATCGGCCTGTCGCGGTCGCTCCTGCGGCAGCAGCCCTGGACGGTGGTGGTCGAGGTCCTCAAGCACGAGATGGCCCACCAGTACGTGCACGAGGTGCTCCAGGTCGTGGACGAGAGCGCGCACGGGCCGGCCTTCCAGCGCATCTGCGCGCGGCTGGGCATCGACCCCCGGGCCCGGGGCCTGCCGGTCGGCGTCTCCCTGGACCCCGAGCGGGAGCGGGTGCTGGCCAAGGTCCAGCGCCTGCTGGCCCTGGCGGAGAGCGACAACCGCCACGAGGCCGAGGCGGCCATGGCCCGGGCCCACGCGCTGATGCGCAAGCACAACATCGCCTGGGCGGCCCAGGGCCCGGCGCCGGCCTACGTCTTCCGGCAGATCGGGCAGGTGCGCGCCCGCGTCCCCGCCCACGAACGGGTGCTGGCCGGCCTGCTGGCCAGCCACTTCTTCGTCGAGTCGATCTGGGTCTGGGCCGTCGACGCCACCACCGCGGCGCAGGGCAAGGTGCTGGAGCTGTCGGGCACGCCCGAGAACGTGGCCCTGGCCGAGCACGTGCACGCCTTCCTGCTGCGGGCCGGCGAGCGGCTGTGGGCGGCGGACCCGGTCGGGGGGGCGCGGGCGAAGGGGCGCTTCCTGGTCGGGGTGATGATGGGCTTCGACGAGAAGCTGCGGGCCCAGGCCCGCGCCTGCGAGCAGCAGGAGGGGCTGGTCTGGGTGGGAGACCCGGGGCTGCAGGACTTCGTCGGTCGCCGGCACCCGCGGCTGCGCACCGTGTCCGCCGGCTCCGTGGTGGCCGACGACGCCTGGGCCAGCGGGCGGCAGGCCGGGCTGGACATCGTGCTGCACCGCCCGGTCAGCCAGGATCCCGCGCGCCGCGGCCTGCGGCTGGGGGTGGGCGAGTGAAGCGGGTCCTGCTGGCGCTGTCCCTCCTCCTGCTGGCCGCCGGGGCCTGGCTCGCGCTGGCGCCCGTGTCGATCCACCCGGTCGCGTGGACGCCGCTGCCCGCCCCGCGCGGCGTGCCGCCCTTCGTCGAGAACGGCAAGCTCGGCCGCCTGTCGCGGCTGCCGCTGCAGGGGGCCCAGGGCCCCGAGGACGTGCACGTCGACCCCGACGGCACCATCACGACCGGCGTCCGGGACGGGCGCATCCTGCGCCTGCGCAACGGCGAGCAGGCCGTCCTGGCCGACACCGGCGGCCGCCCCCTGGGCCTGGAGCCCGACCGGCAGGGCGGCTTCTGGGTGGCCGACGCGCGCAAGGGCCTGCTGCGGCTGTCGCGCGGGGGCCAGGTGACCACCGTCGCCACCGGCCACGACGGGCAGCCCTTCGGCTTCCCCGACGACGTCGACGTGGGCCCCGACGGGACCGTGTACCTCACGGACGCCGACGCGACGCACGGCATCGACGAGCTGAAGCAGGCCCTGCTGGAGGGTGGGCCCCACGGCTCCCTGTACGCGGTGGATCCGACCTCGGGACAGACCACCCCCCTGGTGCAGGGCCTGCACTTCGCCAACGGCGTCGCGGTGGGGCCCGAGGGCCGCTACCTGCTGGTGGTCGAGACGCTGCGGCTGCGGGTGCACAAGGTCTGGCTCACGCCGGAGAAGCGTGGACAGACGGAGATCGTGCTGGAGAACCTGCCGGGCTACCCCGACAACCTGACCTCGGCGGGCGGGGGCGTGTTCTGGGTGGCCCTGGTCGGGCCGCGCTCGGCGCTCAAGGACCGCGCGATGTCCACGCCCTGGCTGCGGAAGGTGGCGGCGCGGATCCCCGGGGACGGCCTCACCCGCACCCGCCGACACGGGATGGCGGTGGCCTTCAACCACCTGGGCAAGGTGCTGCACTTCCTCGACGACCCCGACGGTAGCTTCGCGCCCGTGACCACCGTGCAGGAGGAGGGGGGCAGCCTGTACCTGGGCAGCCTGTCCGAGGACGCGGTCGGACGGGTCACGGCGCCGATCCGCCGGTAAGATGGTCGCCGGCGCGCCCCTCGCCCGTCCGCTCGCCGCCACACCGCCCCCTCGCCCGGTCTCGCCGTGTCCGTCCCCCTCCTCTCCCTGCTGCTCGCCTGCTCGGCGCCCTACACCGACGACACGGGTGCGCCGCCCGGGCCCGGCGGCAGCGACGGCGGCGGCGGCGGCTGGGTGACCACCGACGGCGGCAGCGGCGACGGCGGCGGGGGCTGGTCGACCGGGACGGTGCAGGACGGCGACGGCGACGGCTACACGGTGGAGGAGGGGGACTGCGACGACGGCGACGGCGCGGTGCACCCCGGCGGCGACGAGACGAGCTGTGACGGCAAGGACAACGACTGCGACGACCGCGTGGACGAGGACTTCGACCGCGACGACTACGAGCCCAACGACGACGACGGCGTGAACCTGGGCGAGCTGGCCGAGGAGGAGAGCGCCCTGCTGCTGGCCTGGCTGTGGCCCGAGACCGACCAGGACCGGTACCTGTTCTACGTCGAGGACGGCGACTGGAGCTGGTTCGACGTCGAGCTGTGGCTCTACGACGTGCCCGAGGGGGCGGACTACGCCCTGGAGCTGTGGCAGGTGGAGGACGCCGACGGCGACTACGTGGGCCTGGTCGACAGCGCCGACGAGGAGGCCGACGGCGGCGAGGAGCTGGTGAACTACGGGGGCAGCACCGGCTTCGACGACAGCGGCTGGTACGAGGCCGTGGTGCGCAGCAACGACGGCGCGGCCTGCGATACGGCCTACACCCTGCAGATCCTGGTCGGGAGCTGGCGGTGAGCGCCTGGCTGTGGCTGGTCCTGGCCTGCGGGGACTGCGCCCGCGCGCCGACCGACGCCGACTGGACCGAGGACCAGCCGCTGGGACCTGGCGGCACCGCCGCCTGCGGCGAGCTGGCCAACCTGGAGCTG
The DNA here is from genome assembly GCA_023150805.1 of Myxococcota bacterium. GTDB lineage: Bacteria > Myxococcota_A > UBA796 > UBA796 > UBA2385 > UBA2385. The sequence continues at coordinate 11,959 of JAKLKF010000049.1, forward strand.
GTGCCGCTGGACATCTGGGGCCGGGACCTGGGCGCGGCGGCCCTGACCCTGGACCGGGACCCGACCTGGGTGGAGGATCCGGAGGCGGGTCCGGGCGTGGTGATGATCCGCTACGGAGACGTGCCCGTCGACCTGCGGGTCCGCCTGGAGACCGCGGACCACCAGGAGCTGAGCGTGGTCGTGTCCTATGACGGAGCGGGGGGCTTCCGGCTGGGCGAGCCCTCGTCGGGCCGGGTGACGACCAGCTTCCAGACCCGCACGGTGGACGGTGCGGCCTGCCCGGTCTCGACCCTGTACCTGGGCCAGGATCACACCTGGTTCGCCGCGACGGGCCGGGCACCCACCGACAACCGCGTCACCCTGGCGATGGACGGCGAGGAGCAGTGGGCGGGCGTGTACGACGACCTGCAGCAGACCACCCGCCGCGTCACCTGGACGACCTGGTGGTGGGAGAGCGACTTCGAGCTGGTGCGTTCGAGCGGCGACTTCGATCTCTCGGAGGACGCGCGCTGGCGCAACACGTCGATGGGCCAGCTCGAGGCGCTGGAGGGCGTGCAGCGGCGCATCCTGGTCAACCGCTTCTGGGACGAGAACCTGGACTGGCTGGAGTACCTCAACACCGACGAGGCGCTGCGCGAGGCCGCCGACCGGGCCGGGGACGACCTGGAGGTGATGCTGCAGGGAAACCCCGTCGAGGTGCCGGTCTTCGACGAGTACCAGGGCCAGCCCGCCGACTTCGACTTCGGGGCACGGGTGCTGGACAACCCGCGCTACGCCGACCGCGACGTGCGCACGGACGATCCGGCGCCCGTGCCGGTGGCGCTCTCCGTCCAGGTCGCCAGCTACCACCAGAAGTCGGTGGTCCTGGACGGGCAGGTGGCCTGGGTGAGCGGCATGAACGTCAAGGGGGCCGACTGGGACGGCAACCAGCACGAGGTCTACGACGCCCGGCGCATGGAGTTCGACGCCACCGCCGACGAGCGGCAGGCCGTCGCCCGCGGCGAGGCCGAGCCCGACTTCGGCCCGCGCAAGGACTACGGGATCCGGGTGGAGGGACCGGCGGCGCGCGACGTCGAGGAGATCCTGTGGCAGCGCTGGGAGGCCGCCATCGACGGCGACGACCTGTACAGCGAGAACGCCACCCGCTTCGCGCTGGACCCGGCGCCGTCCTCTCCCGCGGACGGGGTGCCGGCGCAGGTGGTCGCCACGATGCCGCCCCCCTGGTCGGAGATGTCGATCCAGGAGAGCCACGCCAAGGCCGTGCTGGCGGCCGAGGACTACATCTACGTCGAGGACCAGTACTTCCGGGCGCCGCTGATGATCGAGCACGTGATCCAGGCGATGGACGCGCGCCCCGAGCTGGTGCTGATCGTCGTCACCAAGGACGTCTCGGCCTGGGACGGGGGGGCGAAGTACACCTGGCTGGCCGACGCCACCCTGCGCCAGCGCTACCCCGACCGCTACCTGCTGCTGCAGCTCCAGAGCGCCGACCTCTACCTGGACGAAGGGACCCTGTGGGACACGGTCGAGGTGGTGGTGCAGGCCGTCGACACCCACAGCAAGCTGCGCCTGGTCGACGACCGCTACCTGTCGGTGGGCTCCTGCAACTGGAACAACCGCGGCTACAAGTACGAAGGCGAGCTCGACGTCGCCGTGCTCGACGACGCGGTCGCCTTGGACGCCCGCCGCCGGATCTTCGAGAACCTGGTCGGCCCGGGCTGGGCCGACCTGCTCTCCGACGAGGGCCGGAACAACCTGGACGTGCTGGCCCTGGCGGCCGCGGACAACCAGGAGATCCTGGACTGGTGGGCGGACCACGGCGAGGACCTGGACCTGGACGACGCGACCGCGCAGTGGGAGGGCTACCGGCCCAGCGGCCTGGTCTACCCGCTGCAGATCGACGAGGACTACCAGTTCGACGTCGGCCCCGACGCCTTCTGAGCGCCCCTGACCCGGCCGGGACCCTCTGGTAGACTGGCCCCCTCCTGCGGAGTCGAACCATGGCCGAGAAGCCCGACCTGTACCGCGTGATGTACCTCTCCCGCGCCACGCGGCCCATGACCGAGGGCGAGCTGTCCGACCTGCTCGCGGGCGCGCGGCTGCGCAACGAGGCGCGGGGCATCTCCGGCATGCTGCTCTACGACGCCGGGCACTTCGCCCAGGTGCTCGAGGGCCCCACCGAGCAGGTCGCGGCGCTGATGGCCCGCATCGAGGAGGACCCTCGCCACGACGACGTGGTCGTGCTCTCCGCCGGCCCGATCCAGGAGCGCTTCTTCGAGGGCTGGGGCATGGACTGGGCCCACCTGGACAAGATGGACGACAGCCACCACTACGCCCTGCGGCGCCACATGCGCTCCCACCACGTCTCGGACCGGGAGACGGTCTACCGGGCGCTGGTGCTGTTCTACGAGGAGCACGCCGACAAGCGGCGGGTCGCCTCGCGGGCCGCGGCCATGGCCCGCTGATCAGGGCCGGGCGTAGCTCAGCGACCAGGTGGGCAGGCCGTCGCGCCGCGCCACCCGCTGGCGGCGGGACAGGTCGGGCACGGTCGGCGGGGCCGGCGCCGGGGCCCAGCCGCGGAAGAGGTCGGCGACCAGCGCGGCCATGGCGGGCACGTCGGTCTCCAGGTGCACCACGCCGCCCTGGGCCATCGCCCGGCCGAGGTCCAGGACCAGCGCCGGGCTGAGCAGCAGGCGGCGCGGGTCCTCGGTGGGGGTGGGGAACAGGATGTCGACCCGCGCCAGGCGGCCGGGCGGCAGCAGGGCGGCCAGCAGGGTGCGGGCGTCGGCGCGCAGGGGCAGGCAGTTGTCGGGGGCGTGCGGCGCCACCGCCTGGACGCGGCGCTTGCGCAGCTCGCAGCCCAGCCAGCGCCAGTCCGGGAAGGCGCGGGCGTGGGCCAGCAGGGTGACGCCGTGGTCGAAGCCGATCTCCAGGGCCAGCGGCGCCTCGCCGCCGACGAAGGCCAGCAGGCGGGCGCGGTCGGGGGCGTGCTCGGGCTGGTCCCACAAGAGCGAGCCGCCCAGGGCGCCGGGCACGCGGCGGGGCTCCTGCCGCGGGGGCGGGGTCGGCGGGCTCCAGCGCTCGCGGTCGACGGGCACGGCCCCTCCTACCCTCTCGGCCCGTGGCGGGGCCGCGCGGGCCGGTGACCGGACGGTGGCGGGCCGGTCAGGGTCCGGCGACCGGCCTGGACGCGGGCCCCTCGCCGGCATTAGCGGCCGGGCACCTCGGAGGCCTCGTGCAGCACCCTCGGATCATCCGCCTCGGCGTCGACTTCGGCACCACCCGCACCATCGTCGCCGCCCTCGACCACGGTAACACCCCGGTCATCGGCTTCGACACCGGCGACGGCGACGTGGTCGACGCCTGGCCGACGCTGGCCGCCACCGACGGCGCCACCTGGGTCTTCGGGCCCCAGGCCGCCCGCCGCCTGCACGAGCCCGGCTGGCAGGGCCTGCGCAGCTTCAAGCGCCTGCTCAGCGGCCCCGAGGCGACCGCCGACCGGGTCGTGCCCCTGGGCGACCACCCCACGGTGGGCGTGCTGCTCACGCGCTTCCTGGCGGCCCTGCGCGAGGACCTGCTCACCCGCAGCAACCTGCCCGGCGCGGCCCCCGACGCGCGGCTGCAGGTCCTGGCCGCCGTGCCGGCCGCCGCCTCCAGCACCCAGCGCTTCCTGACGATGGACGCCTTCCGCGCGGCCGGCTTCGAGGTGCTGGGCGTGCGCAACGAGCCCACCGCGGCTGGCGTCGAGTACGGCCGCCGCCACGCCCGCACGCTCAACAGCAAGCGCGAGCGCGTGCTGGTCTACGACCTGGGCGGCGGCACCTTCGACGCGACCGTCGTGCACGTCGGCGCGCTGCCCCAGGCCGGCGACCCGCGGGTGCAGGCCCACGCCGGCCTGGAGGACCTGGGCGGCGAGGACCTGGACCGGGCGCTGCTCGACCTGGCGCTGCGGGCCCTGCTCCGGCCCGAGGCCGCCCTGGGCGCGCTGCCCGCCGCCGACCGGGTCCGCCTGCTGGAGCACGCGCGGCAGGCCAAGGAGGCGATCTCCCCCGCGACCCGCGCCGTGACGGTGGAGGTGGGGGCCCAGCTCTCGGAGGAGGGCAGGGCGGCCCTGGGCCTGGACGCGGAGGCCGTCGCCCGCGTGGCGGTGGCCGACTTCGACCAGGCCGTGCGCCCCCTGGTCGAGCGCAGCCTGGCCCTGGTGGACGCGCTGCTGGGCGGGGGGGGGCTGGACGGCGCCGGGGTCGCGGGGGTCTACGTCGTCGGCGGCGCCAGCAGCCTGCCGGCGGTCGCGCGCCACCTGCGCGAGGCCTTCGGCCGCCGTGTGCACCGCTCGCCCTACCCCTCGGCTGCCACGGCGATCGGCCTGGCCGCGGCGCTGGACGACGAGGGCCTGGGCGCCCCCCCGCTGGCCACCCCCTTCGGCGTCTTCCGCGAGCGGTCCGAGGGGCGCGGCGTGAGCTTCGACCTGATCTTCGATCCCACCGCTCCGCTGCGGGACGGCGAGGTCGTGCGCCGCTACCGGCCGGCCCACAACGTCGGCTGGTTCCGCTTCGCCGCCTGCGCCGAGGTGGACGCCCTGGGGAACCCCGTCGGCGACCTGACCCCCCGCGGCGAGCTGCGGGTGCCCTTCGACCCCCGCCTGCGGGGGGCCCCCGTGGACGCCGTGCCGGTGGCGCGGCTGTCGGGGGCCCGGCCGCTGATCGAGGAGCGCTACGCGTGGGACGCCGACGCCGGACGTGTGCGGGTGCGCTTCGCCGACCTGGACAGCGGCTGGTCCACCGAGCACGAGCTGGCGCTGGGCTGAGCGCCGGCCTGCCGTCAGGGCACCGGCGTCAGGTACAGCCGCTCGGCGTCGCGGGTGAGCAGGACCCGCCCGTCGTCGAGCAGGACCGGGTCCAGGTGGGCGGGGACCGGGAAGACCCGGGGCTCCCCGGCCTCGTGGGGGTAGCGCACGGCGTGGGCGTCGAGGACCTCGACCACGCCGTCGGGGTGCGCCAGCAGGGCCCCGGGACCTCCGGGGGCGGGCCGCAGCCAGGCCGGCTCCTCGGCCACGCCGCGCGGCAGCCAGCGGGCGGCCCGGACCCCCAGCGCGTCGGCGACGGCGATGCCGTCGGGCAGGGCACCCAGCGTGGGGGAGCCCTCGGTCCACCGCGCGAGCACGTTGCCGTCGGGCAGGTCGACGAGCACCACGGCGGTCCGCCCGTCGGGCTGGCGGAGCTGGGCGGCCACCTCGTCCCCGTCGGGAGAGGGCAGGCCGTGGTCGAGCGTCCACGGGCCGTCGCCCATGGCGGGCAGCGGCGCCAGCCGGGGCGGGGAGGGGTCCAGGGGCCGGCGCAGGCGAAGGTGGGCCCGCCCCTCGACCTGCGCGGCGTCCACGACCTCGGCGCGGGTCCACGCGGCCAGCCAGGGGCCGGCCAGGCGCGCCTCGTCGGACAGGATCCTGCCGGTGCCCAGCTCGACGGCGACGTCGGCCACGCGCACCCGGGCGCCGTCGGGGCTGAAGGCCACGTCGGGCGAGGCGCCGTCGGCCACGCTGACCCGTCCCTGGACCTCGAAGGGCCCCAGCAGGCGCCGGCCGTCGGGGACGGCGACCACCTCGAAGAGGAAGGGAGAGCGCAGCACGACGGCCCGCTCGCCGTCGGGTGAGACCTGGACCAGCAGCGCCCGTCCGGGGACGCCGGCGGCGCGCTTCGGAGACAGGCCGTCCAGCGCGCCGATGCCCTGGAGGTCCGGCGCCTCCCGCCCGGTGAGCAACCAGTGCAGCGCGGCGGCCTCGCGGGCCCGGTCGGCGGGGCTGCCCCCGGTGGCCTGCGCCTGGCTCCATGCCAGGCGGCCGATGCCCTCGACCAGCAAGGCGGCGACGTCGTCGGCCTCGGCGGCCAGCAGGGTGGCGGTCGCCCGCTCCTCGACCGCGGCGCGGCCGGTGAGCTGGTCCTGGGCCGGCAGGTCGACCCGCGGGTTGCCGCCGTGGCGGACGTAGCGCCAGGCGCCGACGTCGACCTGGGGCTGGTGCTCCAGCGGGCCATCGGGCAGCACCAGGCGCAGGCGCCGGTGAACGGTGCCCGTCCAGCGCTGGACCTCGGCCTGGAAGGCGACCGTCGTCGTGACCCGGCGGGTGGTGGTGGGGGGCAGGGCCTCCAGGGCCGCCCGCCGCGCCTCCAGGGCCGCGAGCCGCTCGGCGCGCCAGGCGACCAGGTCCACCGGCTCCACCTCGACGCCCGGCGCCAGCAGCACGGGCGCCACGGGCACCAGGGGCTCCCGGGCGACGTCGAGCCAGGCGCGGGCCTCGTCGAGACGGGCCGCGGCGGCGACGGCGGCCTCGTGGGCGGGCGAGGCGACCACCTGGGGGGCGCGCCAGGCGTGGTGCAGGGTCTCGCGTCCGGTGAGGGGCCCCTCGACCGTCGAGGTGATCGGCCCCTGCTCCAGGCTGGCCGGATGGGCCTCGGGTGCCAGCAGCAGGGCCGGCGCGGGCGGCATCGTCAGCCCGACCCACGGCAGGCGGTGGTTGGCCAGGGCGCGGGCCAGCAGGTCCGCCGCGTCCTGGCGCCCGGCCAGGGTGAGCAGGGCGCCGCGCAGCGAGGTGGGCAGCGGCGTGTCGTCCAGCAGGCCGCCGGCGGTCGGGACGGAGCGCCCCTCCAGCGCCGCCAGCGCCGCACCCAGGACCGCCGCGGTGGCCAGCCGCTGGTCGCCCCAGGCCCGGGCCTGCTCGGCCTGGAGCTGGGTCCGCAGCTCACCCCGGGCCCACGCCCGCTGGCGCTCCAGGTCCGGCCGCTCCTGGGCGGTGGCGGTCTGCACGCTCTGCTCCAGGCCCGAGAGCAGCGCGATCCGCGCGGGCCAGGGCGCGGATCGCCAGCGGCCGTCCACGAAGGGCGCCAGGCCCGGGCCGCGGTGCACCCGCAGCGCGCGGGCCAGGTCGTCGAGGTCTTCGACCGCGGCGGCCTCCCCTCGGTCCAGCAGCTCCCACCCCGCCAGCCCCTCCACCCCCGGCAGGCTGCCCACCCCTTCCACCAGGTGGGCCAGCGGCGGCGTCGCCACCGCGAGCAGCCGTCCCCGCTCGTCGCGGCAGGCGGCCAGCGCGTGCTCGACCGCCGCCCGCGTGGCCCGGCGGCGCGCCACCCCGGCCTCGCGTGTGGCCTGGGCGGACAGGGACACCAGCGGCGCGGCGCACAGCTCCGCCCGTCGGTCGCGCCAGCGCTCGCCCATGTCGAGCACCGGCCCCGGCCCGAAGGCGGTCGCGCGCTCGACCAGCGCGCGGGCGGCCGCCAGGTCCCCGCGGCCGAGCGCCGCGGAGAAGGCCACCTCCAGGTCGACCACCGAGAGGTCGAACGCGCCGCGCCCGCCGTCCAGCTCCACCGGGCGCAGCAGCCCCTGGGCGTCCCGCGTCGTCCAGACCCGCACGCCGTCGGCCACCGGCCAGGCGACCTCCTCGCCGTGCGCCCCCGCGCGCAGCCCCGCCGCCGGGCCCGGCCGCGCCTCGGCCAGCAGCGCCCGCCAGGTCGGCGCGCCCGCCACCTCGGCGTCCAGCGCGGTCACCGGGCGGCGGCCGCCGCCCACCTCCTCGCCCAGCTCGACCGTCACCGAGGCGAAGGCCCCGCTGGCCAGGTGCACGCGCAGCCCGTCGCCGTCGGCGACCACCCGCGTCACCCAGGGCTGGCGCTCCAGGCTGCGCGCCAGGCGCTCGGGCCGGACCAGCGTGCCGGACGGCAGGCCCAGGATCCGCTGCTGGTCCAGCGTGTCGCGCACGGTGGGCGGGCGGAGCAGCCCCGCGTGCGCCGGGGGAGCCAGCAGCGCCAGGAGGAGGGAGAGGAGCGGGCCGCGCATCGGTCGTCCGGGGCCGCGGAGGGGGACCGGGTGGCGGGGAGAGCGTAGCACCGGGGAGGTGTCCAGGAGGACGGGGTGGGATTAGGCAGACCGGCACCGGTGGACCGAGGTGGAAGATGGCGCTGGACCGCGAGTGGCGACGACGCTTCTCGAACGCGTTCGACCCGTACCGGGACCTGACCCCTGACGAGTGTGCGCGGCTCTATGTTGGCCGTGCGCGGCCCCCGGCGCGACGGATCCACGACGCGCTCGTAGAGGGCGAGCCTGCGCGCACCCGCATCGCCCTGGTCGGAGCCCGCGGCAGCGGAAAGTCGACCGAGCTGCGCGAGCTGATGCACGCGCTGTCCAAGGAGGGGTCCGAGAGGGTGCCCATCCTGGTGGACATCGGCGAAGGCCTGCCGGAAGGTGCGTCCACCGCGGCCTGGCTGCCGGTCGTGGCGGCCGCGATCCGGGCCGCGCGCGAGGACTGGAGTGGCGCGCCGCCCCAGGATGATCCGCTGCCCCAGGCGCTGGCCAGGATCGGCGTGGCGAACGACCTCCTGGCGCCGCTCCTCCAGGCGGTCCGGGTGGTCGGACCCTGGTTCGGGCCCGCGGGCCTGGTCGCTGCATCCGCGGCGAAGGTCGGGCTGTCCTGGTCCGACGCCTTCGGTCGCGCCGCGCGCGCAGCGCACGAAGCAAGTCCACCTCGTTCCGCGCTGGACGCCGTCGTCGACGCCGTCCGGGCCGAGCTGCTGGCCTTGAAGGCCGCGGCCTCCCGCGACGCCGCCTTGCTGCTGGACGGTCTGGACAAGCTGCCGAGCGCCGATGCCGTCTTCCAGGCGTTGTCCGACGCCGAGCTGCTGTATGGGCTGCCCGCGGCCCTGGTCATCACCGGCCCGATCCAGCTCCAGACCGACGGCCGTTCGGCCGCCTGGATCGCCCCCGGGCGCTTCGTCTGCGAGCCGATGTACAACCTCCCGGTGGTCGATCACGGGGGGAAGCCGAAGGCCCAGGGCACCGACGTGCTGGTGGAGCTGTTCCGCCGGCGGTGGGAGGACCTGGGTCTGCGGCCCGAGCTGCTGCCGCCCGACCTGGTGGCGCAGGCCGCGCGCTGGTCGTCGGGCATCGTGCGCGAGTTCCTGCACCTGGTCCGGGAGACCGGGCGGGAGGCCTACCGGGCGGACCGGGAGCGAGCCACCCAGGCCGACCTGGACCAGGCGCTGCGCGACCGGCGCCACCAGCTCGAGGTCACCATGGACTCCGAGCGGTGGGACATCCTGGCTGGCGTGCTCGAGGGCCAGGAGCCCCCTGTCGAACGGCAGGCGGACCTCATCTACCAGAACGCGGTCGTCTGCTACCAGAACGACAGCGTCTGGTACCGCCCGAACGAGCTGCTGGTGCCCTTCCTCGAAGCACGCGCGCGCCGCCGCGCCCACGACGACGGGTGAAGGGCGACCTCGCCAACGTCACCACACGGCTCCTTGCCCTCGCAGGGGAGCAGGACCGGGCGGTGCTGGCCCAGGTGCAGCTCGGGGCCTTCGCGGGTGGGGCGGACACGGCCGAAGTTGTCGCTTCCCACCTTCGAGAGGCGCTCGGTCCCCGCGCCGAGGTGCTGGTGGTACGCGATGAGCCCGCGGTCCGGGAGCGACTCTTCGCGCTGAACACGGGCAGGGACCAGCTCCTGCGGCGGGTCCCGGCGGTGGTGCTGGTGTGTGCGACGGGCGAGGACGCCCGGCTGCTCCGCAAGCTCGCCCCGGATCTGACGGCGGTCTTCGACCTGGTGGCCGAGGTGCAGCCCAGGGTGGATCTGCCCTTCGATGCGCTCCGGGACGCGCTCCGGGCGGCTCAAGCGGAGCGCTTCCAGCGGATCGATCTCTCGGGGCTGGTGCCGCACACCGGCGACGTGGTCGACCTGCCCCTGGAGGCGCTCTACCAGCGGCGTTCCGTGTGGACCCGCCAGGGCGAGGCGGACCTGGTCGGCGGCGAGGCCCGGCTGCTGGCGGGCGAGCCGGGCGCGGGCAAGAGCACCTGGCTGCGACGGCTGGCCGCCACGGGGCAAGGCCCGGACCGCGCCGTGCTCTTCGTTCCCCTGAGCCTGTGGGCCGCCCAGGCGCGGGAGCGACAGATCCCGCTGCTCGACCTCGTCGAAGGCCAGGCGGGCGCGCTGCTGGAGAAGCCGGGCCTGGAGCTGGGCCCCCACCTGCCTCGGATGGTGCTGCTGCTGGACGGGTTGGACGAGGTCCCGACGGTCGTGGATCGGCGCTACCTGGTGGACCAGGCCCTGGCGCTGCGGCAGGCCCACAGGGGTCTGGTTGTCGTGCTGGCCGGTCGCGACCACGTCGTCGACGACCTGCTGGCGGAGCAGCGGCGGCGCGTGCGGGTCGTGGAGCTGCGCAGGCTCGACGCGGGCCAGGGCCGCACCCTCGTGCAGGCCCTGCTGCGCGCCCGCCGCGGCCTGTCCCCCGACCAGCCGCTGCCCGAGGACGCCCAGCGGCTGTGGCGGCAGGTGGTCGGCAGCGAGGACTTCCGCCGCTTCGGCGGCAACCCCCTGCTGCTGAGCTTCCTGGCCGTCGTGGCCGACATGGGCCGCGGCCTGCCCTCGCAGCGGGTCGAGCTGTACAACGACCTGGTGGAGATGCTCATCGTCTCCTGGCAGCGCGTGCGCTCGGGCCAGGCCGGCCGCCGGTTGAACCGGGCCGACGTGCTGCGGGTGGTGGCGCCGCTGGCCTGGCGGCTGGTGGAGCGCGGCGTGGGCGGCCTGACCGAGGCCGAGCTGCTGGACTTCCTGGCGGGCCTGGAGCAGCGCGAGCCCGACGTGGATCGCGCCCGTGAGGCGGCGCGCCAGCGGCTGGACCGCCTGCGCGAGGACTCGGCCCTGCTCTGCGCGGCCGACGGGCTGTGGCGCTTCCACCACGCCTCCATCGCCGAGTTCCTGGCCGCCCGCGCCGCCCTGCAGGCCCCGGCCCTGCGCGAGGCGCTCGCCGCCGACCCCTACGAGCCCCGCCGCGCCCAGGTCCTGGCCTTCACCCTGGCCTTGTCCTGCGACCTGGAGCCCCGCGACGACGTGGCCCTGCCGCTCCTGCACGCGCTGGACGACAAGGCGCGGCGCCGCGGGCGCTACGACGCCAAGATCCCCCGCATCCTGGCCTTGTGCCTGGAAGAGGCGCGGTCGATGCCGGGCGCGCTGCGGCAGCGCCTGGCGGGGCACGCCCTGCGGGTGGCCTTCGTGCAGAAGCTGGCTGCGGGGCAGCGGGTGGAGGCGCTCTTCGCGGCATTTCGCCTGCTCAGGGTGGAGGATGAAGCGGTCGCAGGTGCGCTGCGGGCGCTGCAACCGGCCCTCTCGTCGGTGGACTGGGCCCGGCTCGCTCCCGCCTGGCTCTTCGCTTCCGGTCGGTCATCCTGGTGGTTTGGTGACCTGCCTGCGGACCTCCTGAGAGGCCTCTCCCTGGGGGTCGAGGAGCAGGTCGCGCTCATCGAGCGTTGGGCCCGCAGCCCCGATGTCGCCGTGCGGGCGCTCGCATGGCAGGCATGGACGGCGGGCTCGACGGAGCGCCGTGCGCTCGCGAGGAGCGCGGACCCGGAGGCTGTCGCCCTCTATGCGCTCTATGCGCCGGTTGAGGGCCAGTCCCCCCTTCCCCCCGCCGCCTGGACCGAGGCCCTGCGCGCGGCCTTCCCCGACCTCCCCGGTTAGGCCCCGCCCTCTTCCCGCGCGCCCGCCGCGCACGAGGGCCCCGCCATGACCCGCTACGACCCCGCCGAGCTCGAGCCCCGCTGGCAGCAGCACTGGGAGACCCACGGCACCTTCTTCGCCGACGAGGACCCCGAGAAGCCCAAGTACTACGTGCTCTGCATGTTCCCCTACCCCTCGGGGTCGGGCCTGCACGTCGGTCACCCCGAGTCGTACACGGCCGTCGACATCGTGGCCCGCTACAAGCGCATGAAGGGCTTCAGCGTGCTCAACCCCATCGGCTTCGACAGCTTCGGGCTGCCGGCCGAGCGCGCCGCCCAGCGCGAGAACCGCCACCCCGCCGAGATCACGCGGGAGCGCATCGCCTACTTCCGCGAGCAGATGCAGCGGCTGGGCTTCAGCTTCAACTGGGAGCGGGAGATCAGCACCTGCGAGCCGGACTACTACGGCTGGACGCAGTGGATCTTCCTGAAGCTCTACGAGCAGGGCCTGGCCTACCTGGCCGAGGTGCCCGTCAACTGGTGCCCGGCCCAGGGCACCGTGCTGGCCAACGAGGAGGTCGTGGACGGTCGCTACGTCGACACGGGCGACCCGGTCGAGCGGCGGATGATGAAGCAGTGGATGCTGAAGATCACCGCCTACGCCGAGCGCCTGCTCGACGACCTGGACGGCCTGGACTGGCCCGAGGGTGTGCTGGAGATGCAGCGGCAGTGGATCGGCCGCTCCGAGGGCGCCGAGGTCACCTTCCAGGTGGACGGTGGCGGCAGCTTCGTCGTCTACACGACCCGGCCCGACACCCTCTTCGGCGCGACCTGGTGCGTGCTGGCGCCCGAGCACCCCCTGGTCGACAGCGTCACCACCGACGCCCAGCGCGCGGCGGTCCAGGCCTACGTGGCCGAGGCGAAGAACAAGTCGGACATGGAGCGCCAGGTCGCCGCCGAGAAGGAGAAGACGGGTGTGTTCACGGGGGCATATGCGATCAACCCCGTCAACGGCGAGAAGATCCCCGTCTGGGTGAGCGACTACGTGCTCATCACCTACGGCACGGGCGCCATCATGGCCGTGCCCGCCCACGACGAGCGCGACCACGCCTTCGCCCGCACCTTCGGCCTGCCGATCCGGCCGGTCTACCAGGTGCCCGGCCAGGACCACGACTTCCAGCAGGCCGCCTGGCCCGGCGAGGGCGTCGCCGTGAACAGTGGGGCCTTCGACGGCCTGTCTGTCGCGCAGTTCAAGCCGGCGATCATCGCCTGGCTGGAGGAGCGGGGCCTGGGCAGGAAGCAGGTCAACTACAAGCTGCGGGACTGGCTGTTCAGCCGCCAGCGCTACTGGGGTGAGCCCTTCCCCATCGTCCACACCCAGGACGGCGCCATCCACCCGGTCGACTACGCCGACCTGCCCATCGCCCTGCCCCACGTCGACGCCTACAAGCCGACCGCGGACGGCCAGCCGCCGCTGGCCCGGGCCGAGGGCTGGCTGCACACGACCTGGCAGGGGCAGCCGGCCGTGCGCGAGACGAACACCATGCCGCAGTGGGCCGGCTCCTGCTGGTACTACCTGCGCTACATGGACCCGCACAACACGCTGGAGCCCTTCAGCGAGCAGCGCGTCGCCTACTGGAAGGGCGTGGATCTGTACATCGGCGGCGTCGAGCACGCGGTGCTGCACCTGCTCTACGCCCGCTTCTGGCACAAGGTGCTGTACGACTGCGGCCTGGTGCCGGACAAGGAGCCCTTCCAGAAGCTCTACAACCAGGGGATGATCCTGGCCTTCGCCTACCGCGAGTCCGGCGGCCGCTACCACCACCCCGACACGGTGGAGAAGCGGCCGGGCCAGGTGGCGACCATGCTCAGCGCCTGGACCCAGCAGGAGGTCCAGACCGAGTGGTACGTGCAGGGAAGCGACACGCCCGTCGAGGAGAAGCTCGGCAAGATGGGCAAGTCGCTGAACAACAGCGTCGATCCCCTCGACATCGTCAAGCGCTACGGCGCGGACACCCTGCGCATCTACGAGATGTTCATGGGCCCGCTGGAGCAGGTCAAGCCCTGGCAGACCAGCGGCTGCGAGGGGGTGAACCGCTTCCTGGGCCGTGTCTGGAGACTGTTCGTCGACCAGGACACGGGCGCGCTCAAGCCCTTCGGCACCACCAGCAAGGAGGTCCGCAAGGCCCTGCACACGGCCATCAAGGAGACCACCGACGGCATCGAGCAGCTCAAGCTCAACACCCCGGTCGCCAAGATGATGGAGGTGGTCAACGCCTGCAAGGGCGAGCTGCCCTCCCGCGAGGACGCCGAGGCCTTCCTGCTGATCCTCAGCCCCTACGCGCCCCACATCGCCGAGGAGCTGTGGCACCGCATGGGCCACCAGCGCACCCTGGCCTACGAGCCCTGGCCGGCCTTCGACCCCGCCGCCCTGGTGGACGAGGCGATGACCATCGTCGTCCAGATCATGGGCAAGAAGCGGGCCGAGCTGCAGGTGCCGCGCGACGCCACGGCGGCCGAGGTGCTGGCCGTGGCCAAGGCCGACCCGACCGTCGTGCGCCACCTGGAGGGCAAGCCGGTCAAGAAGGAGGTCTACGTGCCCGGCAAGCTGGTCAACCTGGTGGTGTGAGGGCGCCTGCGGGTGCTCAGCGGGCCGAGCGGATCGCGCGCTCCAGCAGGTCGCCGACACCCAGCTCGGCGGCGTCAGCGCGCATCTGCTCCACATCCAGGCGCGGCCCCCAGACGCGCAGGACGCCGAGCACATCGCGCCACTGCCGCTCGGACACCTCGCCACCCAATCGGTACCACCGCAGCTTCTCCACCAGCATGTCGCCGGGACTGGCCAGGGGCAGCACCAGCGACGGGGTGACCGGCCAGCGCACGCGGCGGCCCAGGGCGGCCCTCGCCACCGCGTCCGCGCGCACGGGAAACACGTCGATCTTCTCGGCGGTGTGCAGGTGCACCATGTTGAAGGAGCCGCGCCGGCGGACCGCGGTGCGGACCGTGTCGCGGTCGACGTAGAAGTCCTCGTCCAGGCTGTCCACGAAGGGGTCGACCTGCGGGAGCACCAGGTCGGCGACGATGTCCACGTCGTGGGTGGACCTCGGCTCGCCGTAGGCAGAGGTGGCCAGCGAACCACCCACCATCCAGGGCACGCCCAGGCGGTCGAGGGCGGCGCCGACCCGCGACACGACCAGGAGCAGCGCGTCAGCGTCCGCGCTCATCGGGGTCCCAGTCGAAGGCGGCGATCATCAGCTCGCGGGGCAAGCGCAGCGCCGCGAGGCGCAGCGTCCGCTCCCGGGGCCCGTCGTCGGGGTACCACGCGCGCATCCGGACCTCGGCCATCGCGCGCGACCGGGCGTTGAGCTGGCCGACGATGGCCATGCGTTCGGCGACCGACAGCGCTCGCCACCGCTCGACCTGGACGCGCGCGGCGTCGTCGTCGGTGTCCGAGAGGAGGGTGGAGCGCTCGTTCACGGGCTCAGCCTATCGTGCCCGGCGAGTCGGGAGAGCTCCTCCTTCCCCGCCCCGTCGTACACTGCACTCCCCCGGAGGTCCCCGTGCACCGACTCCTCGCCCTCTCGCTCGCCCTCTCCGGCCCCGCGCTCGCCGGGACGTCGATCTCGGCCGACAACCTGAGCCTGGGCCAGGTGTCCATGCAGTCCTCCTCGGCGGGGAGCACCCTGACCATCGACTGGCTGGAGGTCGACGGGCAGCGGGTGCATGCCGTCTCCTGCACGCTGCCGAAGGCGCCGCTGCTGGGGGCGGTGATCATCGGCCCCGCGCTGGGCGTGGGCGTGAAGGCGGCCCAGGCCTGCCAGAAGAGCGGCGGCGCCGCCGCGAAGGTGTCCTGGAGCTGGGACGGCGCCGCGACCGGCGGCCTGTCGGTGGCCGGGCCCGCCAGCGGCGTGGCGGACTGCGTGTCCAAGGCGATGGCGACCATGCCCGCGCCGCTGCAGGCCACCTGCTCGGCGGTGGTGCTCCTGGGGGAGCGCGCGGCGGCGGAAGCCGCGGCGAAGGCGCTCTAGCCCCGGACCCGACCCTGATGCCCCCGCGCGACGACGGCGACGACCCCGCGGCGCCCGACACCTGGAGCCTGCCCGAGGCCCCGGTGCTGGGGGGCCGCTACCGGCGTGGCGAGCGGCTGGGCACCGGCGGCGGCGGGGACGTCTTCGCGGGCACGGACCTGCGGCAGGGCCGCGCCGTGGCGCTCAAGCGCCTGCACCGGCCCGAGGATCCTCGCGTGCAGCGGGAGATAGGGGCGCTGCGCCACCTGGACCTCCCCGGCGTGGTGCGCCTGCTGGACGTGGTCGAGGAGGAGCAGCAGACCTGGCTGGTGATGGAGCGGGTCTACGGCCAGGCCTTCCCCGGTCCGCTGGAGCCCGGAGGACCGGCCTCCCGCTGGGCCCAGCTCCGGCCGGTGGTGCTGGCCCTGCTGGAGACGCTGGAGGCCGTTCACGCGGCGGGCATGCTGCACCGGGACCTGAAGCCGGGCAACGTGCTGGTCGACGCGGCGGGCTGCCCGGTCCTGGTCGACTTCGGCCTGGCGCGGGGCGAGGGGCTGCTGTCGACCGTCACCGTCCAGGGCGCCATCGTCGGCACGCCGCGCTACCTGGCGCCGGAGCTGCTGGCGGGACAGCGCGCCGACCTGCGCAGCGACCTGTACGCGGTCGGCGTGATGGTGTTCGAGGCGCTCGCTGGCGAGCCACCGCACCCCGTCGACCGGCTGGAGGCGCTGATCGCGGCGCGCCGCCTGGAGCCGGCCCCCTCGCTGGCGCGCTGCTGCCCCGAGCTGCCGCGGGCCTGCACCGACCTGGTGGACGCCCTGCTGCAGCGCGAGCCGGATCGGCGCCCCCCCTCGGCGGGCGCGGCGCTCGCCATGCTCACCGGGCGCCACGGGCCGGGGCTGCCCTGGCTGGGCGACGCCGAGGGCATCGCGACGCTGGTGGCGGCGGTGGTGGCCGGCCGGCAGGCCGAGGTGGTGGGGCCGCCCGGCTCGGGGCGCACGCGCCTGCTGCGCGAGGTCGAGGCGCGGCTGCTGGGCGAGGGGCGGGCCTGCCGCTGGCTGGCCCCGGGACGCGCCCCCTTCGAGAGCCTGGCCGAGGTGGTGGCGGTGCCCGACGGCGGCGACGTGCGTGGCCAGGTGCGGCGGGCGCTGGCGGAGCGCGTCGCGGGCGAGGTGCTGATCGCCGACGACGCCGAGCGGCTGGACCGCTGGACCCGGCAGGTGCTGGCCGAGGTCGTGGGCGCCGTGCTGTGGGGGCGCGGGGCGGCGGACGGCGGCAGCGGACTGCCGCGCGTGACCCTGGGCCCGCTCTCGGCAGAGGCGCTGCGGCCGCTCTTCGCCGGGCCCGAGGAGCTGCTGCACCTGCCGTCGGACGGGGCGCGCCTGCTGCGGGCGCGCACGGGCGGCCTGGCCGGGCGGGTCGAGGCCGAGGTGCGGGCGTGGCTGCGGGCGGGCCTGGCGCGGTGGGAGGGGGAGCGGTTGCGGCTGGCGCGGGCCGACCTGGAGCGGCTCCTGGCCGGCGAGGCCGACGCGCCGCGCGCCCGGATCGAGCTGGATCCGGACCTGGACGAGCTGCTGGCCGTGATCGGCTGCGGCGGGCACGGCCTGCGCGCCGACGAGCTGCAGCGCGCGCTGGGGCGCCCGGCCTGGCAGCTCGACCTGGAGCTGGAGGCGCTGCGGGACGCTGGCGCCCTCACCCTGGACGAGGCCCGCGGCGTGCACCCGCTGGCCCGCGGGCACGCGGCCGAGCGCTGGGGGGCACAGCGGCGCGCCGAGGTCCACAGTGCGCTGGCGGCGGCCATCGAGGACGACCCGGTGCGGCGGCTCCGGCACCTGCTGCTGGCGGGCGCGGCCGCGCAGGTGCCCGAGGCGGCGGCGCGGGCGGCCGAGGCCCTGTGGGCGCGCGGCCGCGTCGGCGCGGGGCTGGCGCGGCTGCACCAGAGCCTGGAGCAGGTGCCGGCGCGGGGCGGCGACGATCCCCGCCTGCCCTGGCTGGTGCGCCTGGCGGTCCACGAGCGCACCGCCGCCGCGCTGGAGCGAGCCCTCGCCGCGCTCCCGGACGGTCCGCTGCGCGCCCTCGTGCGCGCCGCCCAGGGGGTGCGGGCCGGTGACGCCGCCGCCTGCGCCGCGCTGCGGACGCTGCGCCTTCCCGACCGCGACCTGCAGGCCCTGGCCGCCGACCTGTGCGTGCGGGGCGCGCGCCTGGGCTCGCCCACGGACGAGGCCCGCGTCGTGGCCGAGCTGGCCCCGGCCTTCCCTGGCACCTGGGCCGAGGGCTGGCAGGGGCGCCTGGCCTACCGGCAGCGCCGCTTCCTCGATGCCGCCCTGCACCACGAGCGCGCGGCGGCCGCCTGGCCCGCCCTCGCCCGGCGGCTCGAAGACCTGCTCTACGCCGCCAGCGCCCGCCTGGAGGCCGGGGACCTGGAGGGCGCCGCGCGCCTGGCCGGCCAGCAGGCCCTGCCCCTGGCCGAGGCGGAGCGGCTGGTCGTCGCCGAGACCCGGGCGCGCCTGTACCTGCGGCTGTGCCGGCTGCGGGGGGGGGTGGCGCGGGCCCCTGACCTGGGCTGGGTCGAGGCCGTGCGGGCCCTGGAGGACGACTGGCTGCTGGGCATCGTCGCCGTCAACGAGGCCGGGCTGGCCGCGCGGCTGGACCTGGCCGAGCCCGGGATCGACCTGGCCCGGCAGGCGCACCTGGCCGCCACCCGGGCCCGGGACCCCGCGACCGCCACCTACGCCGAGGCCATCGCCTTGTCGCTGGGCGCGCGGCTGGAGCGCCCCCGCGAGCAGGTCCTCGCCGCCGCCCTGGGCTGCGGCGTGCCCGGAATCGCGCTCGACGCCGCCGCCCTCCTGGTGGAACAGCCCGTGGCCCGGCCCCTTCGCGAGGAGATCGAGCGCGCGGCGCAGGAGCTGGATCACAACTCCTGGCACTCGCGCCATGGCATCTTCAGCGTGGCCGAGGTCCGGCGCCGGCTCGGGTGGTCCGAGGAGGCGCCAGGCTGATCCTGGGACCGGCCGCGCGGAGGTGGAACATGGCACCGTTGCCGAGCAACGAGCGGGTGAAGGCGCTGATCCTGTCGGGGGAGCTGATCGTGGGGTTCATGGTCGGCACGGGGGGCGGCCCCGGCGACGACGACACGCCGTGGACGGAGCAGTGGTTCTTCTTCGGTGACACGGACGGCCAGACCTACGGCAACTTCCCGGACCAGCAGCAGCCCGAGGCGCTGTCCGTCCTCGGCAGCATGCTGTTCGATTCCTTCAGGGGGGGCCCCCCGCCGTCTGACGCCGACGCCGCGAAGTCCAGGACCGAGGACGAGGAGGAGGAGATCGGGAAGAAGTTCATCCACAAGAAGGGGGCCTGGCTTCGTTCGGGCAGGGGGCGGCGGACCGACCGAGCGAAACTCCGCGCGAGGATCCTGTCCAAGCCGAATCCCAAGATCGACGAGGTCGGGGGCCGTGCGGGCGGTCCTTCGATCTCGTGGGAGACCTTCCCGTGCGGTGGCACCTACCTGGGCAGCTACCACCACGTGATGAACCCGGCGCAGGACTCGCCGGAGACCTTCTTCGACACCGGCCTGAAGAACCTGCTCGACGAGTGCGGCCGGGTCGACCTGAGCGGTGACATCGGCTATGTCTACGGGACGGTGCAGCGACGGAAGAACAAGCCGCTGTCGCCCACGCCGGGGAACAACGACTGGATCGAGCCTCTGTGCGCAGAGGCTGCGTCGTTGGCGCCCAAGGTGACCAAGATCTACCGTGGTCCGGAAGCAGATCCGATCCTGGTCGGCTACGCCTACTCCCGGTCCGCCGATGTGACGCAGCAGGTGTGGGACAAGGTGCGCGGTGTCCACCAGTTCGTCGTCGCGGGCACGCCGGTGCATGAGCCGGGCTCGGACACCAAGATGGTCGACGTGACCGTCCCCCAGCCGGTTCCGTCCTACCTGAACTCGGCCAAGGACTTCGCCGCCTGGCTGGCCGGCGGCGGGGGCGGGTGGCCGCTGGGTGTGACCGGCGACCCCATCCACTGCGACTACTACTACGGCTGCGCCTACGTCACCCTGGACTGCGACCCGGATCAGAACGACCGCCCCCAGACCCCGGCGCAGTACCCCGGCTCCTGAGCCCACATCTCGCGGTGCGATCGACCTGGCTGCCGCCTCAGCGGGCGGCGGCCCGGTCCAAGGCCCAGAAGTCCCGGGGACGGACGATGTTGATCTCCCGCCACGGGTGGAGGACCAGCAGGTCTTCATCGCCGGTGACCAGGACCTGCGCTGGAAAGGCGGCTGCGAGGGCGAGGATCCGATCATCGTCGGGGTCCCGGCAGACGGCCACATCCAGCGGCGTCGGGTCGATGACCGTGGCGGTGCTCACCAGCAGCGCGCGGACCTCACGCGCGCGGTCGAACGGGAGGCGGAACTTCTCCCGAAGCACGCGATCCACCTCGGCGAGCAGGTTCGCGTCGACCGCGTACTCGTGTGCGCCCAAGACGCGAGCGAACAGTTCGGCACAGGCGCCCCGGGTCGCCACGGCGGCGACGATGACGTTGGTGTCGAGCACCACCTTCACGACACCACCTTCACGACACCACCTTCAGGACACGGTCCGGAAGACATCCTCGTCGGTGAAGGCGCCCGCGGCCTCGGCGAAGGGGATCACCTGCGCACGAACCTGCTCGAACTGCCGAAGGGCGAGGTAGCGTCGCAGCGCGTCGCGGACGATCTCACTGCGGGATGTGCCCTCTTCTTCGGCGAAGGCGTCCAGGCGCTCCGCCAGCTCGGGGGGGAGGCTGATGGCGACGCTGTGGCGCATGGGTGCTCCTGTATGCGTTTCTGATACACCCTCTGGAGAGCGTCGTCAACCGGCCACGGACATGTGCCGCCGGCCCGCCTCGCCCTTCAGGCCAGCCCCTGCCGGTAGTGGCTCCACTCGATGCCCAGGCGCCGCATCCGACTGCGCAGGGTGTGGGGGTTGACCCCCAGGGCGCGGGCGGCGCCGAAGGGGCCCTCGATGCGGCCGTGGCAGCGGGCCAGGGCCGCCTCGATGCCCTCGCGCTCGTCGCCGGTCGGCGGGGTGGCCGGGGCGGGTCCGCCGACGGCGCCACCCAGGGCGGGCCCCACCTCCAGGCTGTGGCCATTGCCCAGGATGGCGGCGCGCTCGATGACGGCGGCCAGCTCGCGCACGTTGCCCGGCCAGTCATACGACACCAGGCGCTCGACGTCTTCGGCCCGCACCGTGAGCGATCGGCCGAACAGGCGCTGGCCGGCGCGGTCGGCGAAGTGGGCGGCCAGGGCGGGGATGTCGGCGCGGCGCTGGCGCAGGGCCGGCAGGTTCATCGGGAAGACGCTGATCCGGTACCACAGGTCCTGGCGGAAGCTGCCCTGGCGCACCATGGCCGCCATGTCCCGGTGGGTGGCGGCCACGATGCGCACGTCGACCTTGTGGGTGTCCTGGCCGCCGACGCGCTGGACGCTGCCGTCCTGCAGGACGCGCAGCAGGCGGACCTGGGCGGCGGGCGGCAGCTCGGCGACCTCGTCCAGGAACAGGGTGCCGCCGTCGGCGCGCTCGAACCAGCCCTTGCGCTGGGCGATGGCGCCCGTGAAGCTGCCCTTCTCGTGGCCGAACAGCTCGCTGTCGACCAGCTCGGTGGGGATGGCGCCGCAGTTGACCCGCAGGAAGGGTCCGCGCGCCCGGCGGGAGCGGCTGTGGATGGCCCGGGCGACCACCTCCTTGCCCGCGCCGGTCTCGCCCAGGATGAGCACGGGCGCGTCGGTGGGGGCGACCTGGTCGACGCGCTGCATCACCTGGTACAGGCCGGTGCCGGCGCCGACGATGGCCTCGGAGACGTCCTGGCGGGCCAGGCGGGTCAGCAGCGCGGCGCGGTCCTGCTCGGCGGCCTCTCGCAGGCGGGCCAGCTCGTGCAGGCGCAGGTCGTTCTCCAGCGCCGAGGTGAAGGGCTCGAGCAGGGCCTGCACCAGGGGGCGCCAGGCCTCCAGGCTGCCCCCCAGGGCCAGGACGCCGACCAGGTTCTCGCCGTCGACCAGGGGGCCGGCCAGCACGGCGCCGGGCACGCCCTCGGGCAGCACCAGGCGGCCCAGGCCGGTCGCCTCCCGGCTGGTCCAGCCCTGGACGCTGCCGCGGGCCGCCCAGGCCAGCAGCTCCTCCTGCCGGGGCGAGGGCACGCTGGTCCGCGCCGGCAGGGACAGCAGCCAGTCGGCCTCGCCGGCGGTCGCGACCGTCTCCAGCCGCGCCCGCTCCAGGTCCCAGCGCCGCACCAGCAGCCAGTCGATGGGCAGCCGCTCCTGCAGGATGCGCAGCAGCCCGCCGGCGGACTCCTCGATGTCGAGGTGCCGGCAGACCTCTCGCCAGACCTGGGCGAGGATCTCGGCGTGCTGCAGCGCGCGGGTCACGAGGCGGGCTCCGGGGGAACGCCGGGCCAGGCCCGGGCGCGCGTGACCTCTATCGAGATCCGGCAGCCGACCTCGACCCCGTGCAGCAGGGAGGAGCGGCGAGGGAACTGGGCGAAGATGGGCGCCGGCTGCCCGTCGGGCCCGGCGCGGTCCAGCAGGGCCTCGACACGGACGCGATCGCCGATGGTCATCACCCGCCGCACGGTGGCCACGCCGGGGTCCTCCCGCCAGAACTTCAGGTCGTAGGCCCGCAGCACGACGTGGACCTCCTGGCCGTCGGGCAGGCCGGACACGGGCGCCAGCAGCGGGCCGACCCGGGCGTGGTCGCCGTGGACGCGGCCGGTCAGCACGTTG
Source organism: Myxococcota bacterium (assembly GCA_023150805.1). GTDB lineage: Bacteria > Myxococcota_A > UBA796 > UBA796 > UBA2385 > UBA2385. The sequence continues at coordinate 34,195 of JAKLKF010000049.1, forward strand.
ACGTCGCCCACGAAGCGCGCGACGAACTCGGTCGCGGGGTGGTCGAGGATCTCCAGGGGCGTGCCGTGCTGCTCCAGGCGGCCGGACTGGATGATCATCACCCGGTCGGCGATGGCGAAGGCCTCCTCCTGGTCGTGGGTGACGAAGATGGTGGTGGCGCCGACCGCGTCGTGCATCCGGCGCAGCCACTGGCGCAGCTCCTCGCGGACCTTGGCGTCGACGGCGCCGAAGGGCTCGTCCAGCAGCAGGAGCTTGGGCGTGGGGGCCAGCGCCCGGGCCAGGGCGACGCGCTGGCGCTGGCCGCCCGAGATCTGCGACGGCATGCGGTCGCCCAGGCCCCGCAGGCCCATCACCTGGAGCAGTCGCTCGACCGTCCGCTGCTGCTCGGCCCTGGGCACGCCGCGGACGTCCAGGCCGAAGGCGATGTTCTGCGCCACCGTCATGTGGCGGAAGAGGGCGTAGTGCTGGAAGACGAAGCCCACCTGCCGCTGCCGGGCGTGCAGGTGGTCGACCCGCGCGCCGTCCAGCCAGACCTGCCCGGCGTCCGCGGTCTCCAGGCCGGCGATGATGCGCAGCACCGTGGACTTGCCGCCGCCCGAGGGCCCCAGCAGCGCCACCAGCTCGCCGGGCTGCACCTCGAAGCTCATGGCGTCGACCACGGTGAGCGCCCCGAAGCGCTTGACCAGGTTGCGTACCTCAATCCCCATGGGCCGGGCTCCGCTTCTGGGTGGGATCGAGCCCCTGCATGAAGAGCAGGAGCAGGATGGCCGCGGCGGCGAGGATCAGGGCCATGCCGAAGGCGGCGGGCTCCTGGCGTTCCTCGATCGCGGCGTGGATGAAGGTGGTGGCGGTCTGGGTGCGGTTGGCGATCGAGCCGCCGACCACCAGCACGGCGCCGAACTCGCCGAGCGCCCGGGCGGTCGTCAGCGTCGTGCCGATGATCAGCCCTCCGCGCAGGTTGGGCAGGGTGATCCGCCAGAAGGTCTGCCAGGGGCTGGCGCCCAGCGTGGCGGCGGCCTGCTCCTCGCTGTCCCCGACCTCCTCCAGGACGAGCGCCACCTCGCGCAGGGTGAAGGGCAGGGTCACGAAGAGGGTCGCCAGCAGGACCGAGGGCCAGGCGAAGGCGATCTCGACGCCGAGGCCGTCGAGCACCGGGCGCAGCACGCCGCTGCGGCCGAAGACCAGCAGGAAGGCCAGGCCGGTCATGACCGGCGACAGCGCCAGCGGCATGTCGATCAGGGCGTCCAGCACCCGGCGCAGCCAGAAGCGCTGTCGCACCAGCACCAGCGCGCCGGCGACGCCGAAGACGCCGTTGCAGGCGATGCAGGCCAGGGCCACCCCCAGCGTGAGCAGGAGCGCGTTGCGCGCCTCGGCCGAGAGCAGGGTCCGCAGCACCTCGCTGCGATCCTGGACCACCGCGCCGACCAGGGCGAGCAGGGGCACGACCAGCAGCAGGGTGAGCCAGCCGCAGACGAGGGCGAAGACGAGGCGCGAGGCGCCCGCGGGCTTCCGCAGGATCCGTTCAGCCACGGCCACCTCCCGCGCGCCGGGCCAGCACGTGGGCCAGGGGCTGCAGGGTCAGGGCCAGGGCGAGCAGCACCAGGCTGACCGAGGCCGCGCCGGCCGTGTTGCCGGCCTCGACCTCGCCCAGCACGTAGACGGGCGCGACCAGGGTCTTGAAGGGGATGTTGCCGGACACGGCGGCCAGCGAGCCGAACTCGGCCACCGAGCGCGCGAAGGTCTGCACGGCGCCGGCGGCGACCGCCGGCAGCACCGGCGGCAGCAGCACCCGCAGGAAGGTCTGGACGGGGCGCGCGCCCAGGGTGGTCGCCGCCTCCTCCTCGGCCGGGTCCAGCTCCTCGAGCACGGGCTCGACCGCGCGGACCACGAAGGGCAGGGTGACGAAGAGCAGGGCGAGCACGATGCCCGGCCGGGCGAAGGCGACCTGGAGGCCGGCCTGGTCGAGCAGGCGGCCCAGGGGGGCCTGGGGTCCGAGCAGCGCGAGGATGAGCATGCCCGCGACCAGGGTGGGGATGGCCAGCGGCAGGTCGACCAGGGCGGCGATGACCCGCCGCCCCGGGACGTCCCACCGCACCAGCACCCAGGCGATGCAGGTGCCGACCACCGCGTTCACCGCCGTGGCCAGCCCGGCCGTCCAGAGCGAGAGCCCCACGGCGTCGCGCACCGCGGGCCCCGAGACGGCCTCCCAGAAGGCGGCCGGACCGCCCTCCAGGCCGCGGACGACCAGGACGAGCAGGGGCAGGGCGACGAAGGCCGTCACCCACGCGCTGACCCCGGCGCGCAGCAGCAGGGAGCCCTTCATCCCGTCACCCCGGGTTCGGGACGGCCTGGTCATACACGCCGCCCTTGTCGAAGACCTTGGCCCTGACGGCGTCCCAGCCGCCAAGGTCGCCGATGGTGAACAGATCCTGCGGCGTGGGCAGACCCGCCGGGGTCAGGCTCTCGTCGACGGGCCGCAGCCCGTGCTCGGCGTAGGCCTTCTGCGCAGCCGGCGTGTGCAGGAAGGCGACGAAGGCCTGGGCCAGGTCCTCGTTGCCGTTCTGCTTCGCGTAGACGTCGACGACGGCGACGGGGTTCTCGATGAGGATGGTCGACGGAGGCACGACGTAGTCCATCTCCCGACCCAGGGCCCTGGCGACCAGGACCTCGTTCTCGTAGGTGATCGCGGTGTCGCCGACCCCCTTCTCGAAGTTGACGATCGACTCCCGCGCGCCCTTGTCCATGACCGAGACGCGGGAGAGCACCCCTCGCAGCAGCCCGGTGGCCCCGGCCTCGTCCCCGGCCGCCACGCCGGCGTGGCCTCGCATCCCCGCGCCCCAGATGGCGAGCACGTTCCACATCGCACCCCCGCTGGTGCGCACGTTGGGCGTCAGCACCTCGACGTCGGGGCGGGCCAGGTCCGTCCAGTCGCGGATGTCCTTGGGGTTGCCCGGCCGCACGGCGATCACGGCCAGCGAGCGGGTGACCATCCCGGCGCCGTGGCCGCTCCGCCAGTCGTGGGTGATGAGACCGGCGTCCTCGAGGACCTTGACGTCCGGGTCGAGCGAGAGGGCGACGACGTCGGCCTTGAAGCCCTCCTTGACGGCGCGGGCCTGGGCGCCCGAGCCCTGGTAGGACTCCTCGAAGCGGACGGTCTCTCCCGTCTGCTCCTTCCAGTGGGCCGCGAAGGCCGGCAGGATGGACGTGCCGTAGGCCTCGCGGGGCGTGGTGTAGGCGGCCAGGGTCAGCGTCCGGCTGCGCGCGGCGGCCTCGGGGGCGTCGCCGGTGGCGGGCTCGGGGGCGTCGCCGCAGGCGAGGACGAGCAGGAGGGGGAGGAACACGGTCACCTCGGGGGGCGGCCTGGGCGGTTGCATCGCCCGTGCCAGGTCTCGGGGGGACGGAGATCGGCCGGGCGCCGTCATCGACGCGCCGGCCGGGGCAAGGGACACGGAAAAACCAGGACGGCTTCACGGGCGGGCGATCAGATCCCCACGGCGGCCGCGAGCTGGACCTGGTGCCCCACCGGGTGGTCCAGCCCCTCCTGCAGGGTCGTGGCCCAGTGCAGCTGGAGCTGGCCCTTGTGGCCGAGGTGGGCGCCCTCCTTGGCGGGGTCGGGCAGGTACCAGTTGACCACGCCCTCGACCTGGCTGATGGCGTCGTCCTCGGTCGCCGTCGAGGGGTCCAGGCGCGACCAGCGCAGGCCGGGCGCCCGGCCGACCGGCGACCAGCGGCGCCTCGTCGGTCGGCGGCCAGGTGTTCTGTCCGTCTCCGTTGAAGGCGCCGATCGCGTACTCCAGGCGCTTGCCCGACACCTGTCCCAGGACCGCGACGCCGGCGTCGCGCGACCAGGTGAAGCCGTCCACCTCGAGGTCGCCGGCCTTGAAGCCGTCGAGGACGATGGGGCGATCGGGCAGCAGCAGGCTCGTGTCTCCCATGGCCTGGGAGACCGTGAACGGGACCTTCCACTGGCCGGCCGAGATCTGGAAGGCGTCCACGACGCGGAAGACCACCTGCGCGTCGTCGAGCACGGGCTTGCTGCCCTGCTGGGCCTTGCCGTCCCCGTCGGTGAAGGAGAAGGCGTTGGCCAGGTTGGCGCGGAAGCGGTAGTCGATCCGCTGGGCGACGGTGCCGTTCGCGGTGACCAGCATGCGGCGGACGCGCAGGCCGGCGTCGGTGACGGCCGCCTGGTCGCTCTGGTCAGGGGATCCGTCCAGGGTGGCGGAGAGCCGCGGCTGGAAGGACAGCCCGAGCTTGAGGGGGGCGTCCTCGGCCTGTGCGGCCCAGGACAGGAGCAGGGGGAAGAGCAGGACAGTCGACACGGTGACCTCGGGGAGGGGGGGTGACCCACCCCCGTGAGGCAACGGCCGTGCCATCCGGCATGGTATGGAAACCAGGCCACTTTTTCACGGGGCCTGCCCGTGTTCACGGACGTTCCGTGCTGGGGCCGCCGTCTGTCTCAGTGCCCGCCCAGGTAGGCCCGTCGCACCTCGTCGCTGTCCGCCAGGGCCTTCGCGTCGTCGGACAGCACCACGCGCCCGACCTCGATCACGTAGCCCCGGTTCGCGGCGCGCAGGGCCATGTGGGCGTTCTGCTCGACCAGCAGGATCGTGGTGCCGGTGGCGTTGATCTCGCGGATGATGGCGAAGATGGTCTGGACGATGCGGGGGGCCAGGCCCAGGCTGGGCTCGTCCAGCAGCATCAGGCGCGGCCGGGCCAGCAAGGCGCGGGCGATGGCCAGCATCTGCTGCTCGCCGCCGGACAGGGTGCCGGCGCGCTGCTGCAGGCGCTCGGCCAGCCGCGGGAACAGCTCGAGCGCCCGGGTCCGGTCGCGGGCGATGCCGTCCTTGTCCTTCCGGATGTAGGCGCCGATCTCCAGGTTCTCGTCGACGGTGAGGTTGCTGAAGATCCCGCGGCCCTCGGGGGCCTGGGCGATGCCGAGGCGCACGATCTCGTGTGGGGGCAGGCCGTGCAGCGGGCGGCCGTCGAAGAGGATCTGTCCACCCGAGGGCTTGACCAGGCCGGAGATCGCCCGCAGGGTGGTGGACTTGCCGGCCCCGTTGGCGCCGATGAGGGTGACGATCTCTCCCTCGTGTACGTCGACGGACACGCCGTGCAGGGCCTGGATCGCGCCGTAGTGGACGGACAGGTCGCGGATCTGGAGCAGGGGCACGCTCAGTCCTCCTCGTCCGCGTGGGCGTCGTCGCCGCTGGCGCCCAGGTAGGCCTCGATGACCTTGGGGTCCTGCTGGACCTGGGCCGGGCTGCCCTGGGCGATGGTCACACCGTGGTCGAGCACGGTGATGCGCTCGCACAGGCCCATGACCAGGCCCATGTCGTGCTCGATGAGCAGGACGGACAGCTCGAAGCGGTCGCGGATCGAGCGGATCAGCTCGCGCAGCTCGACCTTCTCCTGGGGGTTCATGCCGGCGGCGGGCTCGTCCAGCAGCAGCACCTGCGGGTCGAGCGCCAGGGCGCGGGCGATCTCCAGGCGGCGCTGGTCGCCATACGGCAGGTTGCGGGCCACCTCGTCGGCGCGGTCGAGCAGGCCCATCACGTCCAGCAGCTCGCGGCAGCGCTCCTCCTGGGCGGCCTCCTGGGCCCGGTGGGCGCGGGTGCGCAGCAGGGCGGAGAGGGTCGTGGTCGCCAGGCGCGCGTGGGCGGCGATGCGCACGTTGTCCAGCACGGACAGGTCGGCGAACAGGCGGATGTTCTGGAAGGTGCGGGCCAGGCCGGCGCGGGCGATGCGGTGCGGAGCCAGGCCGTCCAGGCGCGCCTCACCCAGGTGGATGCTGCCCTGGTCGGGCCGGTACACGCCCGTCAGCAGGTTGAAGACGGTGGTCTTGCCGGCGCCGTTGGGGCCGATCAGCGCGTCCAGGGCGCCGGGGCGCAGGTCGAGCTGGAAGCCGCTGACGGCCTTGAGCCCGCCGAAGGACAGGCTGACGTCCTGGGCGCGCAGCGGGGCGGGCGTCCTCACCGGGCGCCTCCGCCTCGGCGCAGCAGGCGGCGCACCAGGGGCAGGTCCCACAGCTCGTGCAGGCCCAGCAGGCCCTGCGGCCGCACCAGCATCATCACCACCAGGGCCAGGGCGTAGACCACCATGCGGTAGTCGGCGACCGAGCGCAGGGCCTCGGGCAGCAGGGTGATGACCACGGCGGCCAGGCCCGCGCCGGAGATCGAGCCCATGCCGCCGAGCACGACCATGATCACGGCCTCGAAGGACTTCTGGAAGCCCAGCTCGCGCGGGTTGAGCGTGGTGCCGACCTCGTGCGCGAACAGGGCGCCGGCGATGCCGGCGAAGGCGGCGGCCAGGACGAAGGCGCGGACCTTGATGCGGGTGGTGGGGATGCCCATGGCCTCGGCGGCGATCTCGTCCTCGCGGACGGAGAGGTAGGCGCGGCCGTGGCTGCTGGCCTTGAGCCGGAAGGCGACCAGCAGGGTCAGCGAGACGAAGAGGTAGACCCAGAACAGGCTGGTGTAGAAGGGCAGGCCCGTGAAGCCCAGGGCGCCGCCCACCTTGGTGGGCAGGGTCCAGACCGGGACGGCGGCCAGCTCTTCGGCGCTGAACAGCACGTCGTCGGTCTGCTGGACCAGGACGCGCACGATCTCGCCGAAGCCCAGCGTCACCAGGGCCAGGTAGTCGCCGCGCAGGCGCAGCGAGGGCAGGCCGACGATGTAGCCCAGGCCGGCTGCGGCCAGGCCGCCGAGCAGGCAGGACAGGGCGAAGAGCAGCTCGCCGGGGCCCAGGAAGCCGCCCTGGGGCAGGCTGCTGCCCCACAGGGAGAGGCCCCCGTAGTAGGTGACCATGCCCGCGGTGTAGCCGCCGACGGCCATGAAGCCGGCGTGGCCGATGGAGAACTGGCCGGTGAAGCCGTTCACGATGTTCAGCGACACGGCCAGGATGACGTTGATGCCGATGTCCATCAGCAGCTTGCTGTAGTACGGGCCTACCGCCGGCCCGACCACGAAGTGCAAGAGCAGGGTCAACCCGCCCAGCACCAGCACGGGCAGCCAGGCGCGCACCAGGGTCGGCAGGGCCGGCGGGGTGAGCGCCCGGGCGCGCTCCTGCAGGGAGGCGGAGGCCATGGGCTAGACCTTCTCCACCGTGGCCTTGCCCAGGAGCCCCTCGGGCTTCACCAGCAGGACTACGATCAGCAGGGAGAAGACGTAGACGTCGCGGAGCTGGGGCGAGAGGTAGGCGGCGCCGAACAGCTCGACCATGCCGATGAGCAGGCCGCCGGCCATCGCCCCGCGGACGTTGCCGATGCCGCCGACGACGGCGGCGACGAAGGCCTTCAGCCCCAGCAGGATCCAGGTGGAGTGCGCCGGCTGGTTCAGGCTGGGGTACTTCTCGGCGGCCAGGAAGCCGGCGGCGGCGGCCAGGACCGAGCCGACGACGAAGGTGAAGGAGATCACCCGGTCGACGTCGATGCCCATCAGCGCGGCGGTCTTGGGGTCGTGGGACACCGCGCGCATCGCACGGCCGAGCTTGGTGCCGAAGACCAGCCACTGCAGCAGGCCCATCAGGGCGAAGGCGATGCCGATGACCAGCACGTCGACCAGCTTGACCTGGACGCCGACCACCTCGAAGAGGGTGGCGTCGGGGAGCAGGGCCGGCATGCGCTGGGGGCGGGTGCCGAAGGGGAAGGCCAGGCCCCGCTCGGCCAGCCAGCCGATGGGCTCGAGCTGGCCCGTGTTCTCGATGAAGAGCGACACGCCGATGGCGGTGATGAGCACGTTGATCCGCGGCGCGTTGCGCAGGGGCCGGTAGGCCAGCCGCTCGACGGTGAAGCCCAGCAGGCCGCACAGCGCCATCGAGCCCAGCAGCACCAGCGGGGCGGCGAACCACGGGGGCGCCCCGCCGGCGAAGCCCAGGGTGGCCGCCAGCGTGAAGCTGACCCAGGCGCCCAGCATGAACACGTCGCCGTGCGCGAAGTTGATGAACTTCAGGATGCCGTAGACCATCGTGTAGCCCAGCGCGATCAACGCGTAGAGGCTGCCGACGGCCACGCCGTCCATCAGGGTCTGCAGGAGCCGGGTCACGGGGTGGCAGCACCCTCGGTCGCGGGGGCGGCACCCTCGGCCGGCGCGCCCTCGGCGGGGGCGGCACCCTCGGCCGGGGCGGCGGGCTCGGCGCCCTTGGGGTGGATGGTCGTCACGTAGCGGGGCTGGCCGCCCTTCATCTGCACGATGACGGCCGCCTTGCGCGCGTTGCGCTCGGGGTCGATGGTGATCGTGCCGGTCACGCCCGGGAAGTCGGTCGTGCTGTTGATCGCGGCGGCCAGGTCCTTGCCGGACAGCGAGGGCGCGCGGCCCATGGCGTCGGCCAGCAGCTTGGTGGCGTCGTAGCCCAGCGCGGCCAGGCCGTCGGGCACCGCGCCGAAGCGCGCCTGGTAGGTGGAGACGAAGGTCTGCACCGCCGGGCGCGTGTCCTCGTGCGAGTAGTGGTTGCTGTAGTAGCTGCCCTCGATGGCGTCGCCGGCCAGGGTGGCGAGCTGGGCGCTGTCCCAGCCGTCGCCGCCGAGCAGCGGGGCCGTGATGCCGAGCTTGCGGGCCTGGATCGCGATGTTGCCGACGTCGGTGTAGTAGCCGGGCACGAAGATCGCGTCGGGGCTGGTGTCGCGGATCGCCGTGAGCTGGGCGCTGAAGTCCTGGTCCCCGCCGGTGTAGGCCTGCTCGGTGGCGACCCGGCCGCCCATGGCCACCAGCTCGCGGGCGAAGTCCTCCTTCAGCCCCTTGGAGTAGGCCTGGCCCTGGTCGTAGAGGATGGCGATGTCGTCGGCCTTCAGGTCGTCCAGCGCGAACTTCGCGACGACGTAGCCCTGGAAGCCGTCGATGAAGCACACGCGCGAGATCATGTCGCCGATGCGCGTGACCTGGGCGTTGGTCGACGAGGGCGAGATCATCGGCACGCCGTACTGCTGGGCGACGCGGCCGCCGGCCATCGACAGCGACGAGGCCACCTCGCCGATGACGGCGACGACCTTGTCGTCGGTGATGAGCCGCGTCACGGCGGTCCCGGCCTCCTGCGTCTTGCCCTGGTCGTCGTAGACCTTGACCTCGAGCTGGCGGCCCTTGACCCCCCCGGCGGCGTTGATCTCCTCGATGGCCAGGGTCACGCCGTTGTGCGTGGACTGGCCGAAGGTCGCCTCGGAGCCGGTCAGCGAGCCGTACTCGCCGATCAGGATGGGACCGGTCTGCGCGACCGGCTCGGTCGCCGGGCCGCCCTGGGGCGCGGTCGGGGCGGTGTCCCCGCAGCCGCCGAGCAGGGGCAGCATGGCCAGCAGCGGCAGGGCGAGGAGGGGGGCGGCGCGGCGGAGCAGCGAGGTGGGCATGGAGCAGACCGGGTGGGACCGTTGCGGAGGGATCGACCGGCGCCGACGAGGGGGCCCGGCGCGGCATCCCCGGGGCTCGCTATTGCCAGCCTCGGCGCACGTCAACGTCGCGGGCGACCTCGTCACCGTGGGGGCGGCCCCGGCGCCCGCCACAGCCCCGGCGCGGCCTCCCGCCAGCCCGGCAGCAGGCGGGGCATGTCGGCGGGACCGGCCAGGGCCGGGCGCTCGTGCCCGGGCGGGGCGAGCAGGGCGTGACCCAGGCCGTGGCGGGCGGCCAGCTCGGCGGCCTGCGCGGGGGAGGTGCCGGCGAGCAGCACGACGGCGGGGTGGCCGCAGCGCTCGTCCACGGCGAGCGGGTGCCAGGCGAAGATCGGCGCGCCGGGGGGCAGCGCTGCGAGCGGAGCGCAGAGGTCGTCGGGCAAGGGGGGCTCGTCGCTGGCGCGGGCCAGGAAGAGGGAGCCCGCGGTGAAGGCGGCGCCGAGCAGGGCCGGCAGGAAGGCCGGGTGGTAGGCGCGGGCGGCGACGGCGCGGCGGTTCAGGTCGGCCAGGCCGGCGGATGCCAGCGCGCAGAGGGCAGGGAAGGCGGCGGCGCCGGAGCGGTAGATCGCGCCGTGGTGCGCCGCGCCGGGGGCCAGCAGGACCAGCAGGGGGGGCAGCAGCAGCCACCAGGCCAGCAGCGGGCGCCGGAGCGGGCCCCCCTCGCCGCGGCCCAGGCCCCAGGCCGCGAGGAGGGCCACGACCACGGCGCCGGGCGCCAGCCAGGCCACGCCCACCGCGGGGATGGCGGCGAGCAGCGCGGCGGCCCGGTCGGCCAGGCCGAGGTGCGGCGGGACCTGGCCCAGGAGCAGGGCCTCGATCCCGGGCGCCCGGGCGGTCGCGCTCCGCAGCGCCAGCGCCTCCTCGCCGGCCAGCGCCGCGCCGCGGGCCAGCCAGGCCAGGCTGGCCAGGACGCCCGCCGCCGCGACGGGCAGCGCGCGCCGCCCGGGCAGGCCCAGCGCCAGGGCCAGTCCGAAGAGGGCGCCGTCGGAGCGGCTCAGCGCCACCAGGGCGGCGACCAGCGCGGCGCCCTCCCAGCGGCCCCGCTGGACGGCCAGGAAGCCCAGGCCGCCGAGCGCCCCGACCAGGCCGAAGCAGTCGGGCAGCGACGCCTGGCGGGCGTACAGGCCGCCCACGAGCGCGGCCAGCCCGGCGCCCAGCGCGGCCCGCGGCGCGGCGCCCATGCCCAGCGCCAGCGCGCGGGCCAGGGGGGCCCAGGCGGCGGCCAGCAGGATCGAGACCAGGGCGTCGCCGTGGGCGGGCCACAGGGCCAGCCCGGGCAAGAGCACCCGCGAGGGCAGCGGCATCCAGTACAGATCCGCCGGCATCGGCAGCGCCGGGGGCTGCTGGAGCAGGGTCCAGACGGCGCCCGTGACGGCCCCCTCGCCCGCGAGGAGGTGCCGCGCGACGCCGCGGTAGTAGCTCGGATCCCACAGGCCGGGCTCGGGCCACAGCCCCACGCGCAGCGCGTGCGAGGCGGCGGCCACCAGGAACAGGACCGCCGCCGCGCGATCGGCGCCGCCCGGGCCGGCGCGCCCGCTCACCCGGTCGCGCCCAGGCCCGCCCGGACCGCGGCGACCAGGGGCCCGGCCAGCCGCTCGATCGCGGCGTCGTCGACCCGCATCTCCTCGAAGGGGCGCCAGTCGCGCACCAGCAGGTCGCGGCGCAGCTCCAGGCACAGGGTGCGGCCGGGGTGCAGGGCGGCGAAGCGGGCGGCCTGGGTCGCGGGGTGCAGCGGGTAGGTCCGTCCCTCGCCCGCGTCCAGCCCCAGCGCGCGGTAGCCTTCGAGCGCCGGCTGCACCAGCGCATCCGAGAGCACGCGCCGGCCAGCGCCGTCCACGCTGATCAGGTCCACCGGGGGCCGCAGGGGCCAGTCCGCGACGACCGCCGGATCGTACACGCGCCGGAGATCGTCCACGATGCGGTCGGTGACCTGCTCGATGGGCACGTCGCGCGGCGCGTAGCTGTGGGGGCTGAGCGCCACGCCGCCGGCGCCGCAGACCCAGGCGTGCAGCCGCTCGGCCTCGCGCACGTAGCGCCGGTGCAGGTCCAGCAGCAGGGCCTGGTCCCGGGGGTCGCGCACGTAGACGGGCAGGCCGGCGGTGAGCCCCGCCGCGGTCAGCGCGGCCGGGTCGGCGTCGATGACCCGGTTGCAGTCGATGAAGGTGCGCGGCACCCGGCAGGCCAGCACCACCGCGGAGCGGGTGGGGTCGGCCTCGACCAGGGCCTGGGCGACGGCCAGCGCCAGGGCCTCGGCGCCGACGTCGGTGTTGACGTGGAAGAAGGCGTGCAGGTCGGCGGGCAGCTCGCCGGCCAGCGCGGCGCGGGCGGCGTCGTAGTGCGCCCTCCGCCAGGCGGCGTGGGGCACCTCGCAGAGCAGGTCGGGGGGGGCCGAGGGGTCGGCGTCGGCGCCGTGGATCCAGGTGCGGACGAAGGGGCTCATGCGCGGCACCGTAGCAGGCCGGGCGGCGCGGCTGGCCGCGAGGGCCGGGCGGGGTAGGGGCCTGCGTCGCTGCCTTCCCCGGTCCCCCAGGCCTGATGTCCGGTCCCCGGCCCCTCCTGCGCCCGCCGACCTCGCCCGCGCCGGGCGCGCGGGTCCTCGTGCTGCTGTGCCACCCGGCCCTGCACCGGTCGCGGGTCAACCGGCGCCTGGCCCAGGCCCTGGTCGGCCTGCCCGGCGTCACCGTGCACGACCTGTACGACGCCTGGCCCGACTTCGACGTCGGCGTCGCCCACGAGCAGGCCCTGCTGGACGCGCACGCCCACGTGGTCTTCCAGCACCCCTTCTACTGGTACAGCGCGCCGGCCCTGCTCAAGCAGTGGCTGGACCTGGTGCTGGAGGCGGGCTGGGCCTACGGCGCGGGGGGCACGGCGCTGCGAGGGAAGACGCTGACCAGCGCCATCAGCACCGGCGGCGCGCAGGCCGCCTACCAGCCCGAGGGGCACCACCACCACACGCTGGAGGAGCTGCTGACCCCCTTCTCGACGACCGCCCGGCTCTGCGGGATGCGCTGGCGGACGCCCTTCGTGGTGCACGGCACGCACAAGCTGGACGAAGCGGGGCTGCAGGAGGCCGCCGGCCGCTACCGCGCGATGATCGCCGCGCTGGTCGGAGAGCCCTGATGGGCGGGCTGCTGCCGCAGGCGGCGGTGTACCTGGGCGCGGCCGTGGTCGCCGTCCCGGTCGCGAAGCGGCTCGGCCTGGGCAGCGTGCTGGGCTACCTGCTGGCGGGCGTGCTGGTCGGGCCGGCCGCGCTGGGGCTGGTCGGCGACGAGGGGCAGGACGTCATGCACTTCGCCGAGTTCGGCGTCGTGATGATGCTCTTCCTGGTCGGGCTGGAGCTGGAGCCCTCGCGGCTGTGGCGGATGCGGGGGCAGGTGGCCGGCCTGGGCGGCCTGCAGGTCCTGCTCTCGGCCCTGGTGGTGGCGCTCCCGGCGCTGGCGCTCGGGCTGCCCTGGCGCCAGGCGCTGGCGGTGGGCCTGATCCTGTCGATGTCGTCGACGGCCATCGCCCTGCAGACCCTGGCCGAGAAGGGCCTGCTCAAGGCCGACGCCGGGCAGCGCAGCTTCGCCGTGCTGCTCTTCCAGGATCTCGCGGTCATCCCGATCCTCGCGTTGCTGCCCCTGCTGGCCACGCCGGGGCTGTCGACCGCGGGCGGGGCCGACGCGCACGGCGGCGGCGCCCTGGACGCGCTGCCCGGCTGGCTGCACGGCCTGGCGGTGCTCGGCGCCGTGACCGGCGTGGTGCTGGCCGGCCGCTTCCTGGTGCGGCCGATGATGGGCGCGGTCGCGCGCTCCGGCCTGCGCGAGATGTTCACCGCCGCGGCCTTGCTCATCGTGGTGGGCGTGACCCTGCTGATGAGCCTGGTGGGCCTGTCGCCGGCGCTCGGCGCCTTCCTGGCCGGGGTGGTGCTGGCCAACAGCGAGTACCGCCACGAGCTGGAGAGCGACATCGAGCCCTTCAAGGGCCTGCTGCTGGGGCTCTTCTTCATCGCGGTCGGGGCCAGCATCGACTTCGGCCTGCTCCGCGAGTCTCCCGCCCGGGTGATGGGCCTGGTCGCCCTGGTCGTCCTGCTCAAGGGCCTGGTGCTGGTCGGCCTGGGGCGCGGCTTCCGCATGAGCCGCGACCAGGGCCTGGTCTTCGCCGTGGCGCTGAGCCAGGTCGGCGAGTTCGCCTTCGTGCTCTTCTCCTTCGCGCAGCAGACCGGCGTGCTGCCCGCCTCGGTCTCGGGGCTGCTGGTCGCGGTGACCGCCTTCAGCATGGCCACCACGCCGCCGCTCTTCCTGCTGCTGGAGCGCCTGGTCCTGCCGCGCCTGCCCGTCGCCGGCCCGCCGACCCGGGAGCACGACGTCGCCGACGACGAGCCGCCCGTCATCATCGCCGGCTTCGGCCGCTTCGGGCAGATCACCGGCCGCCTGCTGCGCTCGTCGGGGGTCGCGACCACCGTGCTCGACGTCGACAGCGACCAGGTCGACGTGGTGCGGCGCTTCGGCCAGAAGGTCTACTACGGCGACGCCTCGCGGCTGGACCTGCTGCGGGCGGCCGGCGCCGCGAAGGCGCGGGTGCTGGTCGTGGCGGTGGACGACCACGGCAAGGCCATGGAGATCGTGCACCTGGCCCGCAAGCACTTCCCCCAACTGGCCATCCTGGGCCGGGCCCGCGGCCGCACCGAGGCCCAGGACCTGGTCGAGGTGGGGGTCGAGGGCGTGTACCGCGAGACCTTCGACACCTCGCTGCGCGTGGGCGCCGACGCGCTGCGGCTGCTGGGCTGGAACGCCCACCGCGCCACCCGCGCCACCCAGCTCTTCCGGCGGCACGACGAGGCCGCCATGGTGGACCTGGCCGGCATGCGCGGCGACCAGGACCGCATGGTGGCCAGCGCGCGGGAGCGCATCGCCAACCTGGAGCGGGTGCTCCAGGCGGACCTGGCCGAGCGGGAGGAGCTGCAGGACCACGGCTGGGACCAGGAGCACGCCCGCAAGGTCCACGCCGCGGACGAGGGGCGTTGACCGGGCGCCCCGGGGTCCCGCCTGCGACCTTCCTGCCCGCCGCCGTCGTTGTCGCAGCGTGCACCCATCCCCCCCTCGGGCGACCAGGGTACCGGCGTGGACCCTGGAGGTCTCATGGAAGAAGGCAGGGGCACGGCCCTGGTGCTCGGCGGCGGCTTCGCGGGCGTGGAGGCGGCGATCCAGCTCCGCAAGGCGGGCCTGGACACGACCCTGGTCTCCGACCGCGACTTCATCCTCATCAACCCGATCACGATCTGGGTGCCGACCGGCGAGCTGCCGCTGGCCGAGGCGACCCTGCCCCTGGCCCACCTGGCGCAGGCGCACGGCTTCAAGGTCCAGAAGGCGCGGGTCAACCGCATCGAGGCCTCGGCGAAGCGGGTGCACACCGACGAGGGCGCGCTGCCCTACGAGAACCTGGTGGTCGCGCTGGGGGGCGCCAAGCTGCGGCCCCGGGGGGTCGAGCACACCCGCGGCATCTGCGGCGGCACCGAGGAGCTGGCCGAGATCACCGCGGCCGTGCAGGCGCTGGTCGACCGGGGGCAGGGGCACATCGCCCTGGGCTTCGGCGGCAACCCCAAGGACGGCTCGGCCATGCGCGGCGGCCCGGTCTTCGAGCTGCTCTTCAACCTGAACACGATGCTGCGCAAGCGCGGCCTGCGCGATCGCTTCGAGCTGACCTTCTTCGCGCCCATGGAGAAGCCCGGCCAGCGCATGGGCGAGGGGGCGCTGGAGCTGATGCAGGCGATGTTCGAGCGCCACCGCATCCACAAGCGGGTCGGCGTGCCCATCGCCGGCTTCGACGAGCGCGGCGTGACCTTCGCCGACGGCAGCCGCCTGGACGCCGACCTGGTCCTGTTCACGCCCGGGCTGCAGGGCCACCCCGCGCTGCAGGGCAGCGACCTGCCGCTGTCGGACGCCGGCTTCGTGCGCGTGGACGAGCACTGCCAGGTCGAGGGCTCGCAGGACGTGTGGGCCGTGGGCGACACCGCCGCGCTGGACGGTCCGCAGTGGCGCGCCAAGCAGGGGCACGTGGCCGAGGTCATGGGCCGGGTGGCCGCCCACAACGTGGCCGCCCGCGTGGCCGGCCGGGCCGAGCGCGAGAGCTACGTCGAGCACGTCGGCATCCTGTGCGTGATGGACACCGGCGACGGCGCGGCCTGGGTCCAGCGGGACGAGGGCGGGGAGCGGCTGATCCCGATGCCCGTGTTCGGGCACTGGATCAAGAAGGCCTGGGGCAGCTACTGGAAGCTGTCGCGCCAGGGCAAGGTGCCCCGCCTGCCGGGGATGTGACGCCGCCGCCGGCCCGCCAGGGCGGCCAGCAGCAGGGCCGCGGCTCCCACCCCGGGCCCGGCTCGACCGCTGGCGCAGGCGCAGCCCTCCTCCGCCGCGGGTGGAGCCGCGCCGCCGTCTCCCGCGGTCCCCCGGCCGTCGGCCGCCGTGTCCAGGGTGCCGCCTCCGTCGGCCGTGCCGCTGTCCTCGACCGCTGCCGCGACCACCTCGAAGGCGCCGGCCAGCAGCGCCTCCTCGCCCCAAGGCGTCGTCAGGGTCACGTCGTGCAGGCCGATGGGCAGGCCGCTGGGGGAGCGGCCGGTCAGCGTCACCTCGTCGACCAGCGACAGGCCGGCGATGGCCAGGCCGCCGATCCAGGCCGACAGGTCCTCGTCGAAGGCCGAGCCGGTGAGCTGCAGCTCGACCACCTCGCCCAGGTGGGCCAGCGCGGGCGAGATGCCCGACAACGCCAGCGCCTCCTCCTCGACGGCGCGGGCGTCGGTCGCGACGGCCTGGACCCACCAGCCGCCCTCGACCCCCAGCGCGGACAGGGGCTGGAGGGTGCCCTCGGTCCACAGGTAGCTCCCGTCGCCGGGCAGGCTCCGGCTCGCGACCAGGCCGCTGACCCGGCCCGTCTCCCGGTCGACGGGCCACTCGCCGACCAGGTCCGGGTCGGCCGGGCAGATCCACACGGCCAGCCGCCCCCCCTCCATCGACAGCGGCCAGGTCGGGGGCACCAGGTTGGTCATCGGCACCTGGGCGAGGTGCTGCGAGGAGACGGTCACCTGGAACCAGGTCTCGGTCCAGTCCCAGCTCGTGATGCCCGGCAGCCCGGCGGGCTCCTCCCCCTCGCCGAGGAGCTGCAGGCCGACGGCCACCGCGGCGATCCGGCGATCCAGGGCGCCGCCGGTCGAGGCGAAGGCCAGGCGCACCGCCTCGATCTGCACCGGCGGCACGGCGTCCTCGGGCAGGTCGAGCACCTGGGCCGCGCACTCGCTGTAGTCGAGCCAGGCGACGGCGTCGGAGCTGGACAGGCCGGTGGGCTTGGGGTCACTGCTCGACAGGAGCAGGTCGGCGCCGAAGGCGGGGAGGACCATCCACCACATCGGGACTCCGAGCATGCAGGCGATCGCAGTGTAGCGCACTATCGTCTGCCCCCTCTCGTCTGCCCCCTCTCGGAGAGCGAAGCATGCGCCCGACCCTGGCCCTGACCCTGACCCTCCTGCTCTCCGCCTGCGACCTGCTCGGCGGCAAGCCCTCCGACGACGAGGACGACGACGGCGACGGCGACGGCGACGGCGGCGGCGGGGGCTGAGACCTGGGCACCGACACCGGGACCGGCGGGGACGGCGGGACCAGCGGGGACGGGGGCGCGGACGGGGGGACCGGCGGCGACGGCGGGGGCG
>JAKLKF010000004.1 GCA_023150805.1 Myxococcota bacterium
GTCTCCCCGCTTTTTTTCCAGCCGCTGGCAGCCCCCAGCGGCGCCTGCCCCGGAGCCCTCCGATGCGCCTCACCACAAGCCTCGCCGCGGCACTGACCGCATGCCTTGTCCTTCTGGCCGCCAGCCCCGCCGCCCTCGCCAGCCCCCACGAAACCACCGCCGACCTCGCCGAGCAGAGCCGCATGCTCGCCCCCCGCGCCACCAAGGCCTACCTGATGGTGCAGCAGGGCATCGACCCGGAGGGCGGCGAGGGGGAGGCGGTCGAAGGCCGCGGCCCGGGCCTGTGGATCGCGCTGGCCGTGGTGGCCGTGCTGGTGCTGGCGCTGCTGGGCTGGCGCGTCCTGGCTGGCGGCGAGCCCGCGGCCGCGCCCGCGCCCGCCGAGGCCTCGGCCAGCGCTCCGGGCGCCCAGGTGGTGCAGGCCCGCCCCGAGGGCCCGACCGTGACGGTCATCACGCGGCCGCCGGGCGGGCGCATCTTCCTGGACGGCGCCGACCTGGGCCCCGCGCCCGCCGTGGTGCCCGTGCCGACCGACGCCGCGCCGCACGAGCTGTGCGTGGTGGACGGTGACCGGCGCACCTGCCGCCAGCTCACGGGCGCGGCGCTGGCGCTGACGGATCCGTACCTGTTCTCGGTCGAGTAGCCCCCGGGCCCGCAGGCCGTCCCGCCCGGGCTACATGGCCGCCATGACGACCGACCAGCTCGCCGGCCTGGAGGCCCGCGCCGCGACCCTGCCCCGCGGACCGGGGGTCTACCTGTTCAAGGACGAGCGGGGCCACGTGCTCTACGTGGGCAAGGCCAAGGACGTGCGCGCCCGCGTGCGGCAGTACCTGGCCGGCCACGACGAGCGCTTCATGGTGCGCTTCCTGGTCCAGGCCGCCGCCGACGTGGACGCCGTGGTGGTGCGCTCCGAGAAGGAAGCGCTCATCCTGGAGAACACGCTCATCAAGAAGCACCGGCCGCGGTACAACGCCAAGCTGGTCGACGACAGCGCCTTCCTGCACCTGCGCATCGACCCCCGGCAGCCCTGGCCACAGTACACGGTCGTCCGCGAGATCCAGGAGGACGGCGCGAAGTACTTCGGCCCCTACCACTCGGCCAGCCGGGCCCGCGCGACCCTGTCCTTCCTGGAGCGGCGCTTCCCCCTTCGCACCTGCAGCGACGCCGAGCTCCGCACGCGCAAGCGCCCCTGCCTGCTGCACCAGATGGGCCGCTGCCTGGCGCCCTGCGTGGATCTGTGCACGACCGAGGCCTACGCCGAGGAGGTCGAACAGAGCATGCTCTTCCTGGGCGGCCGCAGCCGCGAGCTGCTGCAGCGCCTGGAGCGGCGGATGCTGGCCCACGCCGAGGCCGAGCGCTACGAGCAGGCCGCCCGCGACCGCGACCTGATGCGCGCGGTCCAGGCCAGCATCGAGCGGCAGGCGGTCGTGGACCAGAAGCTGGGGGACCGCGACGTGTGGGCGGTGCACATCCAGGGCGAGCAGGGCGTGATGGGCCTGCTGCCGGTGCGCAAGGGCATGATGCAGGAGGTGATCCCGCTGCCCTTCGAGGAGGTCGAGTCCGACGAGGGAGAGCTGCTGTCCAGCTTCCTCAACCGCTGGTACCAGGAGGGGCAGACGATCCCGCCGGAGATCCTGCTGTCGACGACGCCCGCGGACCTGCCGGCCCTGGAGGAGCTCCTGGGCGAGCGGCGCGGCGGCGCCGTGAAGCTGTCGGTGCCGGTGAAGGGCGACAAGCGGCGGCTGGTCGAGCTGGCCCTGGGCAACGCCCGCCTGGCCCTGTCGCGGGACGGCGGGGTGAACCGCAACCTGCGGGCCCTGGAGGATCTGCAGGAGGTCTGTCGCCTGCCGCGCCTGCCGCGGCGGATCGAGTGCTTCGACAACAGCAACATCCAGGGCACCGACCCGGTCGCGGCGATGGTGGTCTTCATCGACGGGCGGCCCGAGCCCGCCGAGTACCGCCGCTACCGGGTGAAGACCGTCCAGGGCGCCGACGACTTCGCCACCATGCGGGAGATCCTGGACCGCCGCTTCCGGCGGGCGCTCCAGGCCGAGACCCAGGAGGACCGCCGCGGCTGGGGCCGCCCGGACCTGCTCGTGGTGGACGGTGGCAAGGGGCAGGTCAGCGCCGCCCGGGCCGTGCTGGTCGACCTGGGCATCCACGACGTGCCGCTGATCGGACTGTCCAAGCCCCGCACCGAGCACGCCCGCGGCGACCGCGAGGCCACCGACAAGATCGTGCTGCCCGACGCCAAGGAGCCGCTGCGCCTGCACCACAACCGGGCGGCGCTCAACCTGCTGCAGGCCATCCGCGACGAGACCCACGCCACGGCCGTCGGCTACCACCGCAAGGTGCGCAACCGCCGGCAGCTCACCAGCGTGCTCGACACCCTGCCCGGCGTGGGCGAGGCCCGGCGGAAGGCGCTGCTGACCCACTTCGGCAGCACCAGGGCGCTGCGCGCGGCCACCGAGGAGCAGATCGCCCAGGTGGACGGCTTCGGGCCCAAGCTGGCGGCCCGGGTGGCGGCCGCGCTGGCGGAGGCCCCGCGCGAGGGCGAGGTGGAACTCTGATCAGGCGCCGGGCAGCCGGACCGGCGCGCCGCCGACCCCCTCGTCGGGGTCGACGATCATCAGCCGGACGGTGCCCGTGGCCACCAGCCGCCCCTCGCCGTCGCGCACCTCGGCCGACCAGACGTGGGTGCGGCGGCCCCTGTGCACGGGCACGGCGCGCGCCGTCAGGGTGCCCTGGCGGGTGCCGCGCAGGAACTGGGTGGCGTTGTCCTGGCCCACGCTGGAGCGCCCCTCCAGCGCGGCGCACACCCCCGCGCCCGTGGAGCAGACCGTCTCGATCAGGCTGGCGTACACGCCCCCGTGGACCAGGCCGTAGGGCTGGTGCAGCGCGGGGGTGATCGGCAGCTCTGCCACCACCTCGTCGGGGGTGACGCGGGTGAAGGTCAGCTCCAGCGCCCGCTCGAAGCCGCCGCGCACGGCGTTGGCCAGCTCGGAGTAGTCCATCGGCGCCGAGGGATCGTCCATCGTTCAGCCGGCGTGCTTGCGCATCTTGCGGACGATCTCCTGGCCGCACCACTCGCCCACGGCGTCGAAGGCGCCCTGGATCTCCTCGTCGCTCATCTGGTCGAGCTGCTTGATGTTGCTGACCAGGCCCAGCGCCCGGGAGACGGCCGGCGGGGTGCCGGCGCCGGTGCTGCACTGGGTGCGGGCGCTGTAGACGCGCTCGCCGTCGGCCTTGTAGATGCGGACGCGGATCGTGTAGTCGAACTGGGCCTGGGCGCCGATGAAGGGGGCGGTCATGCCCCAGTCCACCAGCTCCATCTGGACCGTGGCCGGCGCGCCGTCCAGCACGTAGGCGAAGGGCGGGCCGTCGCCCAGGGTCTTGGCGAAGCCGCCCTCCATCGCCTGGTTGGTGCGGCTGACGTCCACCGCGTTGACGATGCGGTCGGCGACCTCGACCTCGTTGATCGCCTGCGAGACGTTGACCGCCAGGTCGACGATGTTGGCCACCAGCGAGTCGCCGCTGTCCATCCGGCCCAGGTAGACGCTGGGGCCGCTGTTGATGATGACCTGGGCGTCGACCTGGCCCAGGGTGGGCGCGTTCTTCTTGAACTTGGCGTGGCAGCCGGTGCCGAGCAGGAGCGCGCCGGCGAGGGCGAGGGGCAGCGAGAGGTGGCGCATGGGGTCTCCGACGAGAGGGGTGCCCCGCTGGGGGCGGCCGACAGACGCGCCGACTCTAACGCCATTCGGCGCGAAGATCCGCATGATGACTGCCTCATCGCGACGCGATCGGGGTTAGACACCAGGCCCATGGAGAAGCGCACCCTGGACTTCCAAGACCACCGCCGGCAGCTCGACGACAACGTGCACGTCTACGCCGTCGTCAGCCGCCGGGCGGGCGGGCTGTCGATCGGCCTGAACCTGAACGCCGACAAGGTCTGCAACTTCGACTGCCCCTACTGCCAGGTCGACCGCACCACGCCGGGCGGCCCCCGGCAGGTCGACCTGGCGCGCCTGGAGCGCGAGCTGGACCACCTGCTGGGCCTGGTCGCCAGCGGCGCGCTGTGGTCGGTGGCCCCCTTCGACACGGCCGCCCCGCACCTGCGGCGCGTGCACGACATCGCCTGGGCCGGCGACGGCGAGCCCACCAGCAGCGCCGCCTTCGGCGCGACCGTCGACCTGGTCGGGCGCCTGCGCGCCGCCCACGGCCTGGACGCGGTGCGGCTGCACCTGCTGACCAACGCCACGCTCTTCCAGCGCCCCGCCGTGGCCGAGGCGCTCGATCGCTTCACCGCGCTGGGCGGGGTCATCTGGGGCAAGCTCGACGCCGGCACCGAGCCCTACTTCCACCTGGTCAACGGCACGAAGCTGCCCATGCGCCGCGTGCTGGACAACCTGGCCCTGGCCAGCCGCCGCTGGCGCCTGGTCCTGCAGTGCATGTTCCTGCGCTGGGAGGGCCAGGGCCCCACCGACGCCGAGCTGGACGCCTGGGCCGGCCGCATCGCCGCCCTGCTGGAGGCCGGCGGGCGCATCGAGCAGGTGCAGGTCTACTCGGTCGCGCGCGTGCCGGCGGACCCGCGGGTGGACGTCCTGCCGCTGGCGCGCCTGGAGGAGATCGGGGCGCGCGCCCGGGCGCTGGGCCTGGAAGTGATGGTGGCGCCGGGGGTCGGGGGCTGAGAGGGGGGGGAGGCGCTACCAGGCGCCGTAGGGCCTGCCGTACGGGGCATGGGGGCAATGTCGGGTGGAGGTGGAGGCGGCCCAGGTTAGGAGGCCGAGGGTGCGGGCTGGGGGTCAAGTCCGGGCAGCGACCCAATAGCGGAGGCTCCGCTGAAGTTCGTCCAGGTGAATGGGCGCAACCTGGAGAAGGCGTCGCAGAAGCTGGTCGACAAGGGCAGCAAGCTGCCGGACGTCGTGCCCGACCGTCAGCATTCCGAGCAGCAGGTCGATCAACGCGTTCTTGGTCAACGCCGCGGCAGGCTCGAGTACAACCGCCTTCAGGACGTGTGCGGTGACCACGGCAGCGCTCCTCATCGTGCAGCCAGGCCCCTGGAGACACGCGAACACGGCCTCGACTTCACTGGTGGGCTGCCAAGCGTGCCGCTCAAGGATGGCGCAGACCACATCCGCGCTCAGAGAGACGAACCGGTAGCGGACCACCGCCAGACGTTCGACGATGGCAGAGTAGTCGGCCAGCGAGAGAAGCCCTTTCCGGTGTGCGGCCAATGCGAGGCCCTGAACCGAGACGACGCCCACGCCCCACTCGTTTTGCGCGAGTGCCGCCAGGGCCGCGTCGTCACATACGAGCCTGAACCGGCCAGCCGCTGCCTCCGCGAGCGCGGCCGCTGTGGCGCTGCCGAGCACCTGTTCGATCACGTCGCGCTTGCCGGGCTCACCGTCGAGGGTGGCGTACGCGCTGCAAGGGGTGGCGACGGCCCGCACGACTGCTTCAACCTGCAGCAGGAATCCCCGCTCGTCACCAAGTTCGCTGACTCGAAGGCGCCCGTCGTCACCAAGCCCGACATGTAGGCCCTCGCCTGTACCGTAGGGGCCGGCACGCATCGCGGCTTCACCCAGGTCGTCCAACATGGCCTGCACCACGCGGACCTCCCCCAGCAAGGCGCACACCTTCTCTCGCAGGTCGCGTCCGAGAGCGAACAGCGTCATTAGCGCCGTGTAGTCGAAGTAAACCGGCGACGGCCCCGCAAGCACGGCGGTCGCAGTCGGTTCTTCGCGGTCGGCACCGTCCGAGAATCGGAGATTCGCTTTGTCGTCGTGGCAGAGTGCCGACCACACTACCGGCACTGGCTTGTTGAGCACTTCTGCGAGGGCGGCCACAGGCATGCGGCCAGCACAGTGCAGATCCACAACCTCTCGGATCCTGCTGGCGTTGCCGAGCGCGGCCAGCAGAACCCGAGTGATATCCATCGGATCATCGTTCTTGACCTCGAACTTCCATAGGCCATCTGCCTCCGGAAACCGGTCGTTGAAGCCGGCGATTGTCTCCTGGAACGCTCGCACGTAGTTCGCTCTGATCTGCTCGACTCGGTACGTAGTGTCCCCCAAGGGCGTTGATGGACCTGGAGTCTCGTCGCCCACCCGTTTGCCGAGTAACCGGGTGGCGAGTGGGTCCGTCGGTGGCACCCAGCTGGATGGGTCAGGTACGAGGTCGCCATCGCGAAGCACCGATACGACACGCGTGGCTCCATTCCCAGAGTGGAGGAGCTTGACGGTGGTTCCGGCTTCCACCACGTCTCTTTCGAGCTCGTCCCGCTCTCCCTGCTCCCGGCGCAGGAACAGGCCAACGTACCCAAGCTGCACCTGGGGTTGATCGCGCCCACGTTCCCAGGCGCGATACCCGATCTCCAGAGCTCGGGCGTCGCCAACGGCACCGAGCAAGTGTGCGAACACCATCAGGTCGTGAGCGGTCGCCGCGTCTTCGACGCCAAGAGGATCAATGGCAAGGGCCTCGGTGGCAGCCGAGCTCTCTCCGCGTCTCAGAAGCAGGGTGCCAAGGCTATTGATGTGCCTCAGACGCGGGGGGTGCTCTCTGAGGAGGCGACGCTGAAGGAGGATTGCGCGGTCGAGGTCGCCCGCGTTCGACGCAATCGCGGCCCCTACCTCGATCACGGGACCAGGTACGCTGTCCCGCAGCAACAGCTTCTCTGAAACCTCGCGGGCGCGGGCAAAGTCGCCGAGATTGTAGAGTGACACAACGAGGGCCTGAGCCGCACCATCGTCGAGCTCTTCGGGGTCGAGGGGCTTCAGTATGGCTACGCAGCCCTCAGCATCGCTCCAGCCAGCAAGCCGATACGCGAACTCTTCCCGCGCATGCTGCTCGTCTGAACCGACGCTCAGGGCGATGGCCCGAAGGAAGGCACTCCTGGCTTGCTCGCGATCATCTGCGGCAGAGAAGTGCCGCCCCAGGTGGAACCATGCCTCCCAGCTGTCGGAGTACGATTCTGCAAGCTGCTCCGCGAGTTCGTGAGCAAGTGACGACCTACCGAGCCTCCTCGCAGCGTCGAGTACTACCGCGGCCCCGCGGACCTGGTCCTCTCGGGTCAACAGGAGCGGCCAGAACTCCCCCAACGCCTCTATGGCCGCCGCGTGAGCCCCGGCACCGAGATGGGCCGCCCCCAGCTGAAGCCGAAGTTGGGGAAACTCGTCAAGGAGACCCGAATCCGCGATAAGGCGCGCTGCCTCGGCTTCAGAGCCCTCCTGCATCAGGAGACCGGCATGATTGGCCACAACGTTGATGTTGGGCTTGGTCCCCACCCTATAGGCCCGTGTGTACTGGACGAGGGCGGCTTCGGAGTCTCCGAGCAGCGTATGCACAAGCCCGCAGTACGCATGCAGGTCCGCCCGGACCTCCCATTGGTCGGCCGGGCATGACTCCAATGCTCGCGCAAAGTGAGAAGATGCTCGTCGCAGTTGGGATGGGTCGAGATCGCGACGAATTCGAGCGAAGCCTTGCTCGGCCCCGTCGAGTCCCAACACCCTCATGCCCGCCAACAGGTTCGCCTCGACCGCGGTCGACGGGTCATCGAGCGCGACCGTGAAACCACGGGAGTCATACCACTCGGCGTCATGAGAGGTTCGTGCCAGCGCAACCTGAACTTGGGGATCGAGGGTTGCCCATGACTCTCGATCAACCACGTCTCGGATTTCGGACCTGCGCCCGAGTCGGGCAAGTGCCTCGATGCGAAGGGCGCAGGCCTTCCCTCGCACGCGAGTATCCGCGATCGGCCGCGTGAGGACCTCAAGGGTGAGCTGCGCCTCGCCCTCGGCGAGGTGCGATGCGGCCAGGTTCACGTAGGGGAGATCATCCGTGTCGTCGAGTTCGATGGCCCTGGTGAACTCGGAGCGTGCCTCGGCGAACTGACCGAGGGCCAGGAGACATACGCCGGTGTTGTTGGCGATCCGAAATCGAGACCTTGTGGCGCCCGGCGCCGTCTCGGCCTTGCGCCGGAGATCGCGCAAGCCATCCAGAGCTTCGGCGAAGAGCCTTCGGTCGGAGAGGCGTCGATAGGCATCAATCTCGATGGCGAAGGGATCGTCCGCTCTACGAGTCGAGTCAGCAGCCGCCATCCCTCCACCTTCGAACGAGAGTTGGTCCTCCACGGCCACCAGCCTCACGGGCACGCCCTGGTGACGAGAGACCACGTCGGCAAGGTCGGTCACCTGAACGATGTCGGCTCGGACCCAGGTCTCCACCATGGCGATCGCCTTGGCCTGGTCAGGCTCTCGGGCGATCTGTGCGGCTTTTCGACGAGCAACTTCGGCCCGCTTGCTGGCGCGGTCCAGCGCTCTGATCATCGCCGGTGAACCGGGGTGTACGACTGTCCCCTTGCTGCGGTTGCAGCTCTGGTGCGCGGGCACCCAGTTCGGGAAGTCGTTGACCTGATACTCCGGGGGCAATCCGTACTCCGTGAGTACGCTGGCAAGCTGTTCTGGCTTGTCCACGAGGTGCTCGGGAATCACGTGGTCGACGGTCACATGCTTGAACTCGATCGGCTCCTCACACCAGAAACACCTGGAATCGTGCGCCCCCCAGATTCCGAATTTCTCGGAAACAGTGAACCTGTACTTGGCAGTCACGCCGCCCTCGCCCAGTCCTTGCACACCCGCTCGGCCTGCTCGATCACCACGACGACGGCCTTCTCCTGCTTGTCCGGCGGGTACCCATGCTTCCGCAGCAGGCGCTTCACCTTCCGGCGCATGTCGGCTCGCACGGCCTCCTTCTGGGTCCAGTCGATGGTGACCGAGCCCCGGATCGCCTCGACAAGGTCGTGGGCGATGGTGGCGAGGACGTCGTCGCCCATGACCTCGCGGACCCCGCCGTGGTCGGCGAGCGCGTCGTAGAACGCCAGCTCGTCCTCGGTGAGCCCGAGCGCGTCGCCGCGCTTGGGCTGGTCGCGGAGCTGCTTCGCCATCTCGATGAGTTCGAGGATGACCTGGGCCGCCTCGATGGTGCGGTTCTGGTATCGCAGCAGCGTGCGCTCCAGCATCTCCGAGAACTTGCGGGCGACGACGACGTTGCGGCCGCTCTGCGCCTTGATCTCGTCGTTGAGCAGCTTCTTGAGCAGCTCAAGCTGCAGGTTCTTGTGCTCGGACTTCTTCACGGTTTCGAGGAAGTCGTCGGAGAGCACCGAGATGTCGGGCTTCTGGATGCCGGCCGCGCCGAACACGTCGATGACGCCCTCGGAGGTGACGGCCCCGCTCACGATCTGCCGGATGGCGGCATGCAGCTCGGCGTCGGACTTGCCCGAGCCTCCCACGGTGTACTTCTGGATGTTCCCCTGGACGGCCTGGAAGTAGCCGACCTCGTCGCGCAGGCGCCGCGCGCCTTCGAGGTGCAGCGCGATGCCGGCGGCCTTGTTGAGCGCCGTCATGGCCTCGATGTAGCGCTTCTTCGCATGGTCCGGGTCGCCGGGGTCGAGCCCGCAGATGTGGTTGACGCCGCCGGCGAGCGCGGCCAGGCGGTCGGTGGCCTTCGGACTGAAGTAGCCCTGGTAGTCGAAGCCGTGGAACAGGTCGCGGACGACCTCGAACTTCTCCTGTAGCACCGCCAGCGCGACCTCGACGGGCACGCCGGGCTTGTCGTCCCGGTCGCCGCCGTAGCTGCTGATGGCCTTGCGGAGCTGGTCGGCGAGGCCGAGGTAGTCGACGACGAGCCCGCTCGGCTTGTCCTTGAAGCGGCGGTTCACCCGCGCGATGGCCTGGAGCAGCCCGTGGCCCTGCATGGGCTTGTCGACGTAGAGCGTGTGGGCGCAGGGCACGTCGAAGCCGGTGAGCCACATGTCGCGCACGATGACGACGCGGAGCGGATCGGCGGGGTCCTTGAACCGCCTCTCGATGGCCTTCTGGCGGTCCTTGCCCCGGACGTGCGGGTGGAACTCCACCGGGTCGGCGCCCGAGCCGGTCATGACGACCTTGATGGCGCCTTGCTCGTCGTCGGGGCTGTGCCAGTCGGGGCGCAGGCGGACGATCTCGTTGTACAGGTCCACGCAGATGCGGCGGGACATGCAGACGATCATCGCCTTGCCGTCGAGGATCTCGACGCGCCGGTCCCAGTGGTCGAGCACGTCGGCCGCGACCAGCCCGAGCCGATTCGGGGTGCCCACCAGCGCCTCCAGCTTGGCCCAGGTGGTCTTGAGCTTCTCGCGGGTGGGCTCCTCCTCGGCCTCGGTGAGCTCCTCGAACTGGTCGTCGATCTTCGGCTTCTCGTCGTCCGACAGCGCGATGCGCGCGAGGCGGGCCTCGTAGAAGATCGGCACCGTCGCGCCGTCCTCGACCGCCTGCCGGATCGTGTAGGTGTCGATGTAGTCGCCGAACACCGCCGGGGTGGAGCGGTCGTCGAACTCGATGGGCGTGCCGGTGAAGCCGATGAAGCTCGCGTTCGGCAGCGCGTTGCGGAGGTTCTGCGCGAGCCCGGCGGTGACCTGGCCGGTGGCGGCGTCGATGCGCGTCTCGAAGCCGTACTGGGTGCGGTGGGCCTCATCGACGATGACGACGATGTTCCGGCGCTGCGAGAGCGCGGGGAACGGGTTGCGCAGCGTGCGCTCCTGCTCGGTGAGCGAGAACTTCTGGATGGTCGTGAACACGACGCCGCCCGAAGCGACGTTGAGCAGGTCGCGCAGGTGCTCGCGGCTCTCGGCCTGCTTCGGGTTCGGGATCAGGTCCTTGGCGGCGCAGAACTGCGCGTAGAGCTGCCCGTCGAGGTCGTTGCGGTCGGTGACCACCACGAGCGTCGGGTTCTGCATCGCGGGCTCGAGGATGACCTTGCCCGCGTAGTAGACCATCGAGATCGACTTGCCCGAGCCCTGGGTGTGCCAGACGACGCCGATGCGATGGTCGCCCACGTCCGACGAGGCCCGCACGGTCGCGGCGACCGCCTTGTTGACCGCGTGGAACTGGTGGTAGCCGGCGATCTTCTTGGTGAAGCCGTCGTCCGTCTCCCACAGGACGAAGTGATAGAGGTAGTCGAGGAAGCTTCGGCGCTCGAACAGGCCGCACAGCAGCACTTGCAGGCGCGGCAGCGCCTCGGGAGCCAGCGCCTCGCCGTCGATGGTGCGCCACGGGCCGAACCGCTCCACGCCCGCCGTGAGGCTGCCCACGCGGGCCTCGGTGCCGTCGCTGACGACCAGCACCTCGTTGGTGGTGAACAGCGCCGGGATCTGGTCCTTGTAGAGCTGGAGCTGGTTGTGTGCGCCCGCGATGGTGGCGTTCGGGTCGCCGGGATTCTTGAGCTCGACGACCGCCAAGGGCAGGCCGTTGACGTAGAGCACCAGGTCGGGCCGCCGCTTGTTGTTCCCCTCGACCACCGTGAGCTGGTTGACCACGAGCCAGTCGTTCTTGGCGGGGTCGTCGTGGTCGAACAGCCAGGCGAGGTCGCCGCGCTCGCGTCCATCCTTCTTCACCTTCACGGTCACGCCCTCGCGGACGAGCTTGTGGAAGGCGTGGTTGCGCTCCTCCAGCGAGGGCGAGTCGAGGCGGGTGACCGCGCGGACCACCTCGTCGAGCGCCTCGGGCGGCAGGTGGTCGTTGATGCGGGCCAGCGCCCGGAGCAGGCGGCCTTCGAGGACGACGGCGCGGTGGCTGTCGCGCTCGGGAGCCTCGCCGTCGGGGGCGAGCACGGGGCCGGGGACGTGCTGCCAGCCGAGCTCGGTGAGCCAGGCGATGGCGGCCTCCTCGACGACGGACTCGAAGCCGCTCATGGCTCCTCCGACCATTCGAGCAGCTTGCGCCGCAGCTCCTCGGCGCTCGGCAGCGCGAGCGCGTACTCGCGGGCGTGGATGTTGGCGTCCGGCGGCAGGGTGATCTGGACCACGGCGTCGTTCTTCTTGCGGCACATCAGGATGCCGACGGTGGGCGACTCCTCCGGCAGCTTCACGAAGCGGTCGTAGAAGTTGACGTACATCTGCATCTGGCCGAGGTCCTGGTGCGTGATCTGCCCGATCTTGAGGTCGATGAGCACGAAGCAGCGCAGCAGGCGGTGGTAGAATACGAGGTCGACGTAGAAGTGCTGGTCCTCGAAGGTGAAGCGGCGCTGGCGGCCTTCGAACAGGAAGCCGGTGCCCAGCTCACGAAGGAAGTGCTCCAGCTTGTCGATGATGCGGCCTTCGAGGTCGGACTCGGAGTAGCCGCTGTGCTCGTCGAGCCCGAGGAACTCGAGCACGTAGGGGTCCTTGAGGGCCTCCTCGGGGCGGGTGACGATCTGCCCGCGCTCGGCGAGTTCCCGAACGCCGTCCTTGTCGCGGGACAGCGCCAACCGCTCGTAGAGCGCGCTGTCGAACTGGCGCCGAAGCTCCTTGAGCGACCAGTGCCCGCGCGTCGCCTCGATCTCGTAGAATGAGCGCGCCGCCTCGTCCTTGACGCCGATGAGGAAGGCGTAGTGGGACCAGCTCAGGGTGAAGGGGCGGGCGGGCGTCGCGAGGCTCGGAGATTCTGGAGACGGCGTCTCGGGAATCGGGGCCGGCAGCCTCGGGGTCGCGGAAATCCGAGACGGCGTCTCGGATTTCTGGAGGCGGTCTCGGTAGGCGAGGTAGAACCGTCGCATCAGCGTGAGGTTGTCCACCGAGAAGCCGCGCCCGAATTCCTCGGTGAGCTGCGCGGACAAGGACTGGAGAACGCCCGCGCCGTACTCCGCCCGCGCCTCGCCGCCCTGCTCGTGCTCGACGATGCGGCGGCCGATCTCGTAGTTGGTGAGCACGAGCAGCGTGTTGACCTGGCGCGCGGCGGCGTCGCGAGCGGCGTGGAGCAGCGCGCGGACCTCGGCGAACAGGGAGGCCGTGTCGGGCGGGCTCATGGCCGGACCCCAGGTCGAACTTGCAAGGATGGCTTACAAGTTGCGCTTGTCACCGGAGAACCGTCGCTTTGAACGCTCTGGTAATCCCGGAGGGTTGCTCCCTCGGCCTCGCGCGTCATCGCCCGCCCCCCTCGGCAGCGTAGCCGTAGCGGTCGCCCACCCAGGCGTACCAGTCCGCGGCCCCGCCTGGCAGTTCGGCCTCATTCCTCATCGACCACCACGGCGACGTGCCGAACGCGGTCAAGCTGGAAGCGGCGCCCCTGGCGGACGAGTTCGCCCTCGCACCGAAGGAGTTGCCCGTCCTCGTGGGCGCGGATCGCAATCGCGTAGTCGGTGGCGTCCATCTGCACGAGCACCTTGCGTGGCTGCCCGTCTACCTGACCGGCGATGACGGCCACGCCGCCGGCCCCAGCGTTGTCGCTGTCCAGGCGCACGACCGCCCCTTCGAGCTCGAAGTCCGGCGTGGAGCCGGTGGCGCGTAGCAGCCGAGCACCCTCACGCAGAATCGGGGAGAGGTCCGAACCCACATGCACAGCCACAGGGGTGCCGGCCGGAACGAGCCGGGACGCGGCCCAAGCGAACTGCAGGTCGAGCCCCGTCGTCTCGTCGCCGTCGACGAAGCCGGCGAGGGCGTCGCACAGGTTGGCACTGATCCCCGCAGCGGTGCCGTTGAGGAACGGATCAGCGCCACCCCCCAGCCCCGCCTGTTCAGCGGCCTGACGAGCGGCGATGGCCGCCGAGGCGAGCGTCAAGGTCGCGCGCCGTTCGAAGGGAAGCTCCTCCATGCCCTCCATCAGCGCGGGCTGGAGGCCGGGTGGGACCGGCGCATGGACCGTAACGATGAAGCTGCCCTCCTCGGGAGCGGCCAGCTTCACGCGACGCAGGAACTCCATTGCCTCCGCCGGCTTGCGCGTCCGGTAGACGGGGCGAGGGTCGTGCGCGGAGCAGGCCGCCGCCAACAGGAGCTCGCGGGTGAGCCCGAACAAGCGAGTCCCAAGCTCGACCGGGACGCGGCCATGCCCGACGCTCGGGCCAGTCGAGCGCAGCCGGATGATGTCGAAGGTCGATGCACGGACCTCCTCCAGCAGCCACGCCGGCGGCTTCCCGCTCGCGACGACCAGCGTGTCGAGGATCTCGCCCATGCGCCGCGCGTAGTCGCGGAACGTGGCGTCCAACGGCAGCTCGATCAGGAAGTCACCCTCGGCGTCCGACGCCTTCCGCCAGGTCGCGGTGTGCTCGGGTCGGGTATCCACCAGCTCCCAGCCGTTCGCGCGCAGCCAAGCCGCCGCCTGACGCGGCTCCAGGGTACGCAGGACTTCGACGGGCACGGTCATGGCACACCTCCCTGGCCGAGCCGGGCCATGATCGCGGTGAGGCCGGCCACGTCGAAGCGTTGGGCGCGCGGCACCTGCACGCGCACCGTGTTCGTGTTCGTGGAGGCGGCCAAGCCTCGAAGCGACACCCACCAGCCGCAATGCCGCATCAACAGGCGCTCCTCGTCCTGTTCCAGCCAGGTGTTCACGTCGTCCGGCACCGCGACCACCACGAGGATGCGGGGCACTTGAAGATCCGTGTGCCGAAGATCCTCGTAGTTCTTGGCCTTCAGGTCGTAGGGCCAGGTCGGCTCGTCGGCTGGACGCCCGAGCTGGCACTTGAGCTGAAGGTCCAGCCTCGGCGACCGCACGGTTCCGCCCGGACCACGGGCCGCGATGGTGAGGTCCACGCTGTCGTCGTCGGGCTGGGTCCCGTCCTGCACGCGGAAACCAGCCGTCGCAGCGACGGCACGGACATAGGCGAGGCTGAACGCCTCCTGACGGTGAGTGATGTGCATCGTGGTCATGGGACAGCAGCCTCACCGGCAGCGTACTGCGATTGGGGGGGAGAGGCGGCCCCGACCGCTTCCTCGGCCTCGGGCACGCGAAGCTCGCCCGAGATGAGCTTGGGGAGGAGGGTGTCGCGGAGGGCGGCGAGGATGGTCGACTCGCGAGCGTTGGCGACGACGCGACCGATCAGCGGGCCGACCAGTCGCTCGAACTCGACCATCCTACCCTGCGGAGGCACCACGACGGGGATCGGCCGGAAGGCCGCCTTGCTGATCTCGGCGAACGTCGTTCCGCCTGCGCGGCCCTTGATGCTGTCCATGTTGAAGCGCGTCCAGAACAGCAGGTACGCGGCCGTGAGCTCACCGCCGGGCGGGATGGCGATGAAGCCTTGGTTGATGGCCGTCGGGACCTGACTGATCGCCGTGTAGCCGATGGGGGCGCGCGACGAGAGAAGGAACGTCCCCGCAGGAAGCAGGCCGGAACTGATCTTCTGGAGGCCGGCATCCGTGACCTGTCGCTCGGTGCCGAGGAGCACGGGCACGGCGAGCCCCGACAAGTCCTTCGGCGTCGCCCACGCATGGGTTCCGCCTTCCCAGTATGCTGGCTCTTTCGTGCTCGGTGTCGAACCGCCGACGACCCTCACCGCGTCGCCGATGGGCTTGACCTCCCACCCCCTCGGCACCGGCCCGATCTCGCTGTCCACGAGGTCGTCGTGGCCGTCGAAGTCGATGAACCACGACTTGAAGATGGCCTGGGCCATCTCCTCCAGCGTCCGGTTCATCTTGCGGTTGAGCTCGATCTTGTCGTCGAGCGCGCCGAGGACGGCGGCGATGCGGCGTTGCTCGTCGAGCGGGGGAGCCGGGATGCCCAAGGACTCCAGCGCCGGGATCCGAAGGTTGGACACCGTGGAGCCAGTGCCCTCGTGGGCGCGAATCTGATGCTGGACCTCGGGAGACTGAAGCGCAAACAGCAAGTAGCGACCGTCCATCCGGGCATCGTCGGGGCGCAACAGAACCATCCGCTGCCCCAGGCAACACCGCAGACCGGGCGGAATCATGCAGACCTCGCCCATCGGCGCTTCCCGCGTGATCACCAAGTCACCCGCTCGGGGTGCCGCCCGCTTTACCCGCTTCTTGTAGTCGGCCTCCGTGGTGAAGCTGGGCTGCGCCGCCAAGTCCAGTCGGCCGCCTCGGATGTTTCGGCTTCGGAGGACGACAATGCCACACTCGGTCCACTTCGGCGTGGAGTGCGGACAGTCCACGACCTCGCTGCACACCTCTGCGATGGTCTTGATCGGACGATCAGCCATTGAAGCCAAGCTCCGAGAGCGCGGATTCGATCTCGCGATTGAGCCGAGAGCCCTCAGCGAACTGCTCCCGCAACGCCGTCACCAGCCGCTCCATCTTCTCCTCGAACGGCTCCCCGTCGTCCTCGACCTCCTCGGCTCCGACGTACCGCCCCGGCGTCAGCACGAAGTCGTGCGCCCGGATCTCCGCGAGCGTCGCTACCTTGCAGAACCCGGGTACGTCCTCGTAGTAGCCGCCGACGCTTCGCCAGCCATGGTAGGTCGCGGCGATCTGCTCCACGTCCCCACCGTCGAGCACGCGGTGCACGCGCGTCTCCATCCGGCCGAGCTTGCGGGCGTCGACGAACAGCACCTCGCCCTTGCGGCTGCGGAACTTCCCGTTGCCCTTGTCGCGGGCCAGGAACCACAGGCAGACCGGGATCTGCGTGGCGTAGAACAACTGGCCCGGCATGGCGACCATGCAGTCCACGAGGTCGGCCTCGACGAGCCTGCGCCGGATCTCGCCCTCGCCGGACTGCTGCGACGACATGGAGCCGTTCGCCAGCACCACGCCCGCCGTGCCGGTGGGCGACAGGTGATGGACGATGTGCTGGAGCCACGCGAAGTTCGCGTTGCCGGTCGGCGGGGTGCCGTACTTCCAGCGCACGTCGTCAGCGAGCCGCTCGCCGCCCCAGTTGCTGATGTTGAACGGCGGGTTCGCCATCACGAAGTCGGCGCGCAGGTCGGGGTGCAGGTCGCGGTGGAAGGTGTCCCCGTGCTGCTTGCCGAGCTTCGCCTCGATGCCCCGGATCGCCATGTTCATCCGGGCCATGCGCCATGTCGTCGCGTTGGACTCCTGGCCGTAGACGGTCACCGCGTCGCGTCGGCCGCCGTGGGCGTCGATGAACTTGACCGACTGCACGAACATGCCGCCCGAGCCGCAGCAGGGGTCGTAGACGCGGCCCTGGTAGGGCTCCAGCATCTCGACGAGCACGCGCACGACGCTGGAGGGCGTGTAGAACTCGCCGCCCCCGCGCCCCTCGGCCGAGGCGAAGCGGGACAGGAAGTACTCGTAGACGCGGCCGAGCGTGTCCTTCTCGCGGTGGGCGGCGGTGCCGAGGCCGATGCCCGAGACCAGGTCGACGAGCTCGCCGAGCTTGTGCTTGTCGAGCGCGGGGAGCGCGTAGACCTTCGGCAGCGCGCCCTTGAGGGGGGGGTTGTCGGCCTCGATGGCGTCCATCGCGGCGTCGAGCGTGGTCCCGATGGTGGGCTGCTTCGCCTGGCCCCGCAAGGTGGACCAGCGCGCGACCTCGGGCACCCAGAACACGTTCTCGGCGGTGTACTCGTCGCGGTCCTCGACCAGGTCCGCGTCGCCGGCCTGCACGAGCTGGGCACGGCGCTCCTCGAATGCGTCGGAGATGTACTTCAGGAAGATGAGCCCGAGGACGACGTGCTTGTACTCGGCCGGGTCCATGTTGTTGCGGAGCACGTCGGCCGCCGCCCAGAGCTTGTCCTCGAAGCCGAGGGAGACGTTCTTGTCGTCGGGCTTGCGGGCCATCAGCGGGGCTCCTGGGCTGCTGGGCCCGTGGTCGGCCCGACAGGACGGAACGGGTTCGAGGGGACGAAGAGATGTGCCAAGACGGGACCTGTGGCGAGCGAGGCGGGAACTCTACCAGCCGACGGGGCTCGGGGCCTGGCCGTCGGCGTGCCCACGTGGCAATGGTGCCATCCAAGCCCGGAACCCGTTGATTCTCCGCCCGGTGCGCCCTGCGTATCCCGACACCCTCGGCCACCCCTACGGCGCGCTCCTCGCCCCGCGCGCGGAGGACGCGATCGCAGGAGCGTGCCTTCGGGCCGCGATGGCGGCGGACTGGGGGATTGACCGCGGGCGGCGGATCACCACCCCCCGTACTCCCCGCCGTATGGGTCATGGACGCAATGGGGGGTTGGGGTGGAGGCTCCCGAGGTTCAACGGCCCCGATTGAGGGCGCGCCGAGCGATGGCATGACCTCGTCATCCCCCGCCGCCTCGGGGTCCACGACGCTCATCCTGGCTCACTCGCTCGGGACTGGGCCAGCATGCGCATCGCCCGCTCGGCCATGTCGCCAAACCGCGTGGGATCGAGCGCGAGGAACAAGCCCTCCCCCTCTGCGTAGACCACTCCACCCGGGCCCACCAGGCTGCCACACGTGCGGACCTTTCTCCCGTCGACCTCGGTGATCTCGGCAGTCAGGGTGGCCACCGTTTCCAGAGGGATGAGCTTCCTGAAGCGGCTGGTCAGCTCGAGGGCCACCGCGAGGTGCCCCCCCATCCAAGTGGCGCCCCCCATCGCTTCGTCGAGGATCGACGCGATGCTGCCCCCATGAGCGTGGCCTGGCGGACCCTGGGTGCCCGGGCCGAACCAGACCTTGCCACGAAGGCGGTTCGAGTCATCCTTGTAGTATCGCACCCGCAGCCGGTCCCCGGTGGGATCGCCGCTCACGTAGGAGACGATCCCCACATCCGTTGGCAACAGGGTTGGAGCCCAGCCAGACTCGCCAGTGAGATCCGGTTCAGTCACAGTCATCCACGCTCCTTGCCGATGCTCCCATGCCATGGAGCAGGGGGCCAACCGTTGGCGGTCGAGCGGCATCCGACAGCACGCCCACCGCGATCAGGGCGGAGAAAGCATCCGCGATCTCGTCCGGCGTCCTCGCGCCGCCCGGCTCGTACCAGTGGGCCACCGAGTTGACTGCCCCGAAGACGAACAGGTGCACCAAGCGAAGGTCGAGGTCCGGAGAGAGCTGACCGGCGGCACTGGCCTCCTCGACCAGCCGCTGCCAGACGCTGTCGTATCGCTGGCGCACGTCTCGAAGCTCGGCCCGGGACTCCTCCGGCAGGCGCGCCCACTCGTTGAGCAGCAGCCAGACGGCGCTGTCGGGAGCCAACAGCTCGTTCAGGTGAACCCGCAGCGCGAGACGCAGTCGTTCGAGCGGGGCGTCCGAGGCTTCGACGACCTCCTCGATGGCTGTGACCGCTCTCCGAACTCCTGCCTCCATCACGGCCAGCAAGAGGTCGCTCTTCTTCGGATACCGATGCGTCAGGCTGCCGAGGAGGATCCCCGACTCCTGTGCGATCCCCCGCATCGAGGCGCCAGCGATACCGCGTTCGCGGAAGAGCCGGGCGGCTGCCATGAGCACGTCGTCCATATCCTCTTATACGATCGTCCAAGCGCCGCGTCAAGACCGATTTGGACGATCGTCCAAACCCGCTCGAGCTCGGCGGCGCGTCGGCGTCACTTCACCAGGGCACGCTCGACGAACTCGCTCACGTGGTCGACGTGCTCGTCTGCCCCCGGAAGCTGTAGGCCCAGGATCCGAGTGAAGAACACGCGCATGTGGACGGCCCCCATGCAAGAGATGGCGGCGGCATCGGCATCCTGCTCTCGGAAGAGCCCCAGTGCCTGGCCGCGCCGTATCCAGGCGGCCAGCTCCCGCTGTGCCAACGCCGGCGGGGCTTCGTCGAACGCGGCGGCGAGGTCTGCCACTTCCAGCCCCGCTGCACGCAGCGTGGACAGGCAAGGAAGCAGCGCCTCGATGTCCTGCCGGAGCATGCCGACGATCTCGGCGACCTGCTCGCCAACTGGGGAGTCGACGTGCGGTCCGGCCCGGAGAACTTCGACGAAGGACTGGCCGAAGCCCGTCGTGAGCGCCTGCACCATGAGCTGCTGCTTGGACCCCACCCGGCGGAACACCGCCGGCGCGGTGATGCCCACTCGGTCGGCGATGAGTTCCACGGGAGCAGAAGGACCGTGCTCAAGAAAGACCTGGCGCGCCGCGCTGAGCAACTCCTCGTCCGTGACCCGGCGTGGTCGCCCCATGAACCGTTCCTAGCTATAGCTAAGCCGGGAGCCGGCGAGCCGCGCCGCCACCCAGCCTCCGAAGAGGGCCTGGCCCAGGTGGGCGGCCAGAATGACGACGAACGCAGCGGCGGGAAGCGTGGCCACGTAGGCGTTCATTTGCTCCGGGTCGTTCAGATTCGTGCCCTCGGGCGTCGGAAACAGGACGAAGCCGTTGAGCATGACTGGCGCCATGTTGACCATGGAGCCGACGAACAGCCCGGCTGACGGCGCCGACGTTGCGGAGGATGAGCACGGTGGCCTCGCGGTGCGAACGCGACCGACAATAGCACCGGAGGCGTCGAGCAGCGTCGAGCGGGGTTCGGAGCCGCGACCGCCACGATGGCCCCCTCGGGCGCCACGTTCGCCTACGCTCGGCCCCTGTGCGCCAGATCAACCTCCGCGCCGTCAGTCCTCCGCTTCGTTCGCGGCCACGAGCTCAGGACAGCTCTGGCACATCGACTCGAGGTGAGCAAGCAGCCACCTGCCGGCCGGTCCTGGCGGGCTGTCGGCACGCATGATGGCGAACAGGGGAGCCATCAGCGGGTCTGTCCCCCAGTGGTCGAGCACGAGGTGCGTGAGCCGGCCCTGGTCCAGATCCTCGCGCACCAGGTCCAGCGGGAGGGTCCCCCACCCGAGCCCGGCGCGGATCAGCGCGAGCTTGGTCGCCGCGTCGGCGACACGCCAGGTCGTCGCAGAGAGCACCCCGTGATCACCGGATCGCGTCGCGCCCGCCCGCTGGCTGATCACGATCTGGACCTCGCTCCGCACCCGGGCGCGAGGTATCGGTCCCGGGTGTCCGGCGAGGGCGTGACCGGTCGAGGCGACCGGCACCATCGGGAGGTGGGCGAGGAAGCGGCGCTCCAGCCCGTCGCCCTCGCTCCCGACGGGTCCGGAGATCCCAAGCCGGCAGGTCCCATCCAGGACGAGCCCGGCGATTCCTGCGAGCACCTCCGAGTGGAGGCGGAGGGAGACCGTCGAGAAGCGCTCCTGGAACGCCTTGCCGAGCGCGATGATGAGCGCCGGCGGGCAGATGGCGTCCACCGCCACGTTGACTTCCAGCTCGAGTCCTCCTGCGGCTCCCTGCGCCCGAGCATCCATTCGGCCCACGGCGTCGAGCACCTGTTGGGCGTCGGCGAGCAGGCCCCGGCCCGTCTCGGTGAGGACCGGCCGGCGCCCTGAGCGGTCGAAGAGCTGGATCCCCAGGAGCCTCTCCAGGTTCGAGATCCCGTAGCTGACCGCGGACTGGGCGCGGTTCAGGCGCCGACCGGCGGCCGAGAAGCTCCCCTCTTCCGCCACGCAGACGAGCAGGCGGAGCTGGTCGAGCGTCATCGCCTGGACGGCGGGCGTCATCTATCACCTGAGCTGATAGGAGTCATCGATCTTCTCTGCATGGTGCTGATAACCCGTCGACGATAGCCTGTGCCCGTCACCGGAGAGAACCATGTCCGAACCTGCCATCGCCGCTACGACACCCGCCGTCCTCGAGCTCGAACCAGGCAGCTACTACTGGTGCCGGTGCGGGCGGTCCGCCAACCAGCCCTTCTGCGACGGGTCGCACGCCGGCACGGAGTTCGCGCCGCTGCCGTTCACGGTCGAGCGGAGCGCGAAGACCGCACTCTGCCGGTGCAAGCGGACCGGGAACGCCCCCTACTGCGACGGCGCACACCGGACCCTCTCGGAAGGGAGGCAGACATGAGCGCCGCGACCGATACCCAGGCAGCATCGCCTTCGCGCGCTCTGCACGTGGGGTTGTGGGTGGTCCAGGTCCTCCTCGCGCTCCTCTTCGGAATGGTCGGGGCGATGAAGTCCTTCACCCCGATCGAAGAGCTCTCGGCCAACTTGCCGTGGGTCAGCTCGCTTCCCAGGCTCGCGCGCTTCATCGGCGCATCGGAGCTGCTGGGCGCCATCGGCTTGATCGCGCCGGCCGCGACTCGGATCCAGCCGTGGTTGACTCCGCTGGCTGGCGCGGCGCTGCTGCTCGTCATGGTCCTCGCCGTGGCCTTCCATCTCTCCCGCGGCGAGTTCACGGCCGTTCCGGTGAACCTGGTGCTCGGGGGGATGGCGGCCTTCGTCGCATGGGGACGGTGGAAGCGGGCTCCTGTCCGTGCACGCTGACCTCGAGGGCGCGGCGCCCCTGTTCGAGCTGCCGGACGTCCGCGGCGGTCGCGTGGCGCTCGAGGAGGTCCTGAAGAGCTCCCGCGCCGTCCTGGTGTTCTACCGAGGCGGCTGGTGCCCCATCTGCAACGCCCAGCTCGCGAAGCTCTCGGCGGCCTACGAGGCGTTCCGGGATCGCGGCGCGGAGATCCTCGCCATCTCGAACGAGCGGGTGAGGGAGGGCCGGGAGGTCCTCCGCAAGGTGGGACCGCCCTACCCCCTGCTGCTGGATGAGGACGGGGAGGTGATCCGCGCCTACGCGCTCGAGGTGACCCGCCGCGATCCGCTGGGTTGGGTGCTGCGCAAGCAAGGATACGCCCACCCGGCCGTGTTCGTGGTCGACCCGGACGGCAGGATCGCGTGGCGCTACGTCGGCCGGCACTATCGGGATCGGCCGTCCGTGGATCTCGTGCTCCAGGCCCTGGACGGGGCCGTAGCGCAGGCCGGCACAGCCGGGTCGGAGGCAGGATGAGCGAACCGAGCGCGGAGGTGTGCCTCGCCAACATCGGCCCGCGGGAGCAGCGCAAGCGGATGACCTACGGGGTCGTCGCCCTGGCCGTCGGAGTCGCGATCGGGCTCGCGCTCTGGGGATCGGGCGTCCACCGCGGGTGGCGCCTGGTCCTCGCCCTGCCCTTCTGGATGGGCGCCCTGGGCGTCTTCCAAGCGCGAGAGAAGACGTGAGTGGCCCTCGCGTCGCGCGGTCAGCGCGACATGGACACGGGGCCGGATCGGATCGACGACCAGGCCGTCCTCGCCCAGGTGCGGCGGCAGGCACGCCGCGTTCACCTGAAGGCCCTCGCGCTCGCGACAGCGATGGTCCTGGCGTCCCTCGCTCTGCCCGGCCCGGACTGAGCAATGAAGAGGACCCCACATCCACGCGGCCGGGCCCTGCGGCCTGCACCCGCCACCTGAGGAGGTACGTCATGCGCGTGCGACTGCGCCTGTACTCCGACTTCGTCTGACCCTTCTGCTTCATCGCCGAGCGCGGCAGCCTGGTCAGGCTGAGGAAGGAGTTCGACATCGAACTGGACTGGCGGGGCTTCGAGCTGCACCCCGAGACCCCGCGGGGTGGTGTTCCCGTCGCCGCCCTCGTGCCCGGCGCACGCAGGGAGGCGATGCGGGGGTACCTGCGCGGGTTCGCGACCGGGTTCGGCGTCCATGACATGTCCA
This sequence comes from Myxococcota bacterium, assembly GCA_023150805.1. Lineage (GTDB taxonomy): Bacteria > Myxococcota_A > UBA796 > UBA796 > UBA2385 > UBA2385. The sequence continues at coordinate 23,127 of JAKLKF010000004.1, forward strand.
CGCCGGAGCACCTGCCGAACACCCGACGCGCCCTGGCGATGGCGGAGTATGCCCGAGACCAAGGCGTGCTCGACGCCTTCCGCGACGCAGCCATGGAGGCCCACTGGCGGCGTGGCGCGGACATCGAGAGGGACGCCGACCTGCGCGAGACGGCGGCGCTCGCCGGCCTCGATCCCGACGCGGCGCTCCGGGCCGCGGATTCCATGGCGTACCAGGACCGGGTGGAGGCGCTGCGGGCCGAGGCCCACGCCGCCGGGGTCACGGGGATTCCTACGTTCTTCTTCGGCGACGAGCGGGTCGTGGGCTGCCAGCCCTACGAAGAGCTCGCGGCGGCGGCTCGGCGCGCGTGGCGCGTCGCAGGAGACCACAACCATGATGACCGCGGGTCGAGCACCTGACCCGCGAGGAGGACGATGATGCGCGTGTTCGTGACGGGATCTACAGGCTACATCGGGAACGCGGTGGTGCGCTCCCTGGTCCGGGCCGGGCACCAGGTGACGGGCCTCGTCCGATCCGAGGAGCAGGCGGAGGTACTCCGGGCGAGCGGCGGCGAGCCGGTCCGCGGCGACCTCCGTGACCCGGCTTCCTACCGAGACGCCGCGCTGAACCACGAGGCATCCGTCCACATCGGGTTCGGGCATGGTCCCGACGCCGTGGCCGTCGATCGCGGCGCCATCGAGGCCCTCCTGGATGCCGCAGCGGCAGCCTCCACGCCACGCACGGTGGTCTACACCTCGGGAGTGCTGTGCCTCGGCCCGACCGGGGACGAGCCGGCGGACGAGGACACGCCGCCAGACCCGATCCCGCTCGTGGCCTGGCGCCCGGGGCACGAGGAACTCACGCTCCGGGCGGCCACCCGTGCCCTCACGACGGCGGTCGTCCGGCCCGGGTTCGTGTACGGCGGCGCGAAGGGGCTCATCGCCGGGTATTTCGACAGCGTCGCGAAGACGGGCGCCGCCTCGTTCATCGGGGACGGGACCAACAGGATGGCCCTCGTCCACCACGACGACCTGGCCGAACTGTACCGGCTCATCGTGGAGCGGCGGGCAGGTGGCACGTTCCACGGGGTCGACGGTGGCGCGCCGCGCATCGCGGAGCTGGCTTCCGCCGCGAGCCAGGCCGCCGGCGGGGCTGGCGCCACGCGGAGCGTCCCGGTCGAGCAGGCCCGGGAGACGATGGGCCCGTTCGCGGACGCCCTGTGTACGGACCAGGTCGTGGTCACGCGGCGCGCCCTCGAGCTGGGTTGGCGGCCCCGACACCCCGCGGCCCTCGAAGCGATGGGGACCTGCTACCAGGAATGGCGCCAGGCGGTCGGCCGGTGACGGGCTCGCGTCAGCCCGCGCTCTACATCCCGCACGGCGGCGGCCCCTGCTTCTTCATGGACTGGACGCTCGGGCCGCCCGACACTTGGCAACGGATGGGCGCCTGGCTGCGCGACCTGGGCCCGCGCCTGGGCGAAGCACGGGCCATCCTCGTGGTGTCCGCGCACTGGGAGGAACGGGTCCCCACGGTGCAGTCGGGTGCGCTACCGCCGCTCCTCTACGACTACTACGGCTTCCCCCGGCACACCTACGAGCTCGCCTGGCCGGCGCCCGGGGCACCGGACGTGGCGGCCCGGGCGCGAAGGCTCCTGGAGGACGCCGGCATCGAGTCGCGGGAGGACCTGCGCCGCGGGTTCGATCACGGGGCGTTCATCCCGCTCAAGGTGGCGCTGCCGGAGGCCAGCGTCCCCACCGTCCAGCTCTCGCTCGACGCGAACCTCGACGCGGGCAGGCACCTCGCCATCGGCCGCGCGCTGTCGCCGTTGCGGGACGAAGGGGTCGTCGTGGTGGGCAGCGGCATGAGCTTCCACAACGCTCGATCGCTCATGGCGGGCGGCGCCCTCGACAGGTCACGCGCCTTCGACGACTGGTTGACGTCGGTGTGCACCGGGGATCCGGCCACGCGGCCGGCGGGGCTCGCCGGGTGGCAGCGCGCCACCGAGGCACGCTTCTGCCATCCGCGAGAGGAGCACCTGCTCCCGCTGATGGTCGTCGCCGGCACGGCGGAGGGAGAGAGCGGGCGGCGGACCTTCTCGGACCGCGTGCTCGGGGCCTGGGTCTCCGCCTTCGAGTTCGGATGAGCGCCTGGAAGGTGCTGCGAGCCGGTGGTTCGAACGTTCCCCTACGCCCCGAACCCCCGCAGGAACCCGCGCCGGACCACCGCCGCGGCGCGGGTGAAGTCGGTCTCGAAACCGTAGACCGCTGGCCGGATGAAGGCCGCGAGCATGCCGACGAGCGCGATGGTCATCGCCTCGGGCTCCTCGCCCGCGAGCGCGCCCTCGGCCTGTCCTCGCTCGACCAGCGCGCCGACGGCGGCGAAGTGGCGCTGGGCCGCCTCGCGGACCCGCTGCCGGGTCTCGGTTCCGGCGGTGCCGGGCACCGCGTAGAGGAGCTGCAGCGCCGGCAGGTCCTCGCTGGCGTGGCGCACCAGCACGTCGAGGAACCCGTCGAAGGCTTGCTCGAACGGCCTCTCGGCCGCGAGGGCAGCGTCCACGTCGTCGAGATAGGGGGCCGCCAGCTCCATTAGCAGCATGTCGACCAGGTCTTCCTTGGACCGGAAGTAGCGGTAGATGGAGCCGACGGCGAACTCGGACCGGCGGGCGACCTCCTCGACGGTCAACCCGTCGAGGCCGTGCGCCTCTACGGCGGCGCGGGCGGCGTCGAGGATCTCCCGACGGTGGCGCTCGCGCTCGCGCTCGCGCCGGGTCGCGGGTCGGGGACGGGTCATGGTGGCGATCCTTGACGTGAACAAGGTTCACAAACAATAGCTTGGTTCAGTTCTGCAACCGCTGAACTTCACCCGAAGGCCACTCCCCATGCTCACCTGGTGGTTGTCCGCCTTAAGCGGCGCGATGGTGGCGACCGCTGCGGCTGCCGACATCCCCGCCCTGACGATGGCGGAGGCGATGGACCGAGCCGCGGCCACCGCGCCCGCCATTCGCCTCGCCGACGCGACCGCGGCCGAGTCGCGGGCACGCCTCGCCGAGGCTCGGACGCTGTCCCTCCCCACGCTCACGGTCGACGGGGGCGTTCAGATCTGGGATGCGCCGCTGGACGTCACTTTCGGCTCGTCCGACCGGTCCGTGGACTGCGGCGCCGCTCCGGCGCCGTTCGACGCCTTCTGCGCGCAGCTTTCCGAGCCGATCCGCGTCCGTGATCAGGTGACGGCCACCGCCGGCATCACCGTCGTGCAGCCGATCACCGGGCTCCTCGCCACCCGCCAGGGCGCCTTTGCCGCCGAGGCCGGCGCACGGGCCAGCGAGGCGGGGCTCGACGCGGCGGTCGACGAGGCCCGCTTCCGCGCCGCCGACGCCTGGCTCCAGGCGCGGCAGGCCGAGCAGCAGGTCGCCATCGCCGAGGCGCAGGCCGAGAGCCTCCAGGCTCGCGTCGACGCCACGGAGCGCACCTGGCTGGCTGGCGGCGCCACCCGCAGCGACCTGCTCCTCGCCAAGGTCGCCCTGGCTCGGGCGGAGGAGGCGGTCGTGAAGACCAGGAGCCTCCGCGACCTCGCCTGGTCGCGGCTCGGCGTGCTCGTCGGCGAACCGGGGCAGGCGGTCCGCCCGGACCCTCCCGCCGTGGAGCCACCGCTGCCCGCCCCTCCGGCGGGCGAGGAGGCGCTCGTCGCCCTCGCGACCGCCCACCGCCCCGAGCTGTCGGCGCTGCGACGCGCCGCCGATTCCGCGGAGGCCCTGGCCCGCGCGGAGTCGATCCGCCGCATCCCCGAGCTCTCCGCCCTTGGCAGCTACATCCACACCGAGGGGCAGGGCTTCGTCATCCAGCCGGACAGCGGCTTCGTCGGCGCCCAGCTCTCCTGGACGGCCTTCGCGTGGGGCCGCAATGTCGACGCGGTCCGCGCCGCGCGCGCCGCTGCCGACCAGGCGCGCGCCCGCCTCGACCAGGCCACCGACGGCGTGCGCCTCGAGATCGAGGCCGACCTCACCCGCCTCACTTCGGCCCTCGCCGCCTTCGATGTCGCCGAGCGCCGCGTCGAGCAGGCCGCCGAGAGCCTCCGGGAGATGGATGCTCGCCAGCGTGCCGGGGCCGCCACCATGACCGACCTCCTCGGCGCCCAGGCATCCCTCGTCGAGGCGGAGTCGGCGCGCCTCACCGCCCGCGCAGACGCGCACCGCGCCGCGGTCGCCCTTGCGCGCGCCATCGGCACGGATCCCTGGAATTCCCGGACGGAGCAACCATGAGCGAACCCGGTCTCCCCCCGGCCGACACGCCCGCCCCCCGTGCCCTGGCGCCCGTCACTGGAGCGGCCACCCCCGGCCCGATCCGTCGGCTGTCGTTCCTCCTGGTCGCCGTCCTGGTCGCCGGGGGCGTCGCCGGGTACCTGTGGTACCGGTACGCTCGGGGCGTCACCACCGACGACGCCTTCGTCCGCGCCGACGTCGCACAGGTGGCCGCTGAGGTCTCGGGGCGCCTCACTGAGCTCCGCGTGCTGGAGAACCGCCTCGTCGAGGCTGGGGACGTGCTCGTCGTGCTGGATCCGGAGCCCTACCGGCTGCGGGTCGACCAGGCCCGGGCGGCCCTGGAGGCGGCGCTGGCCGAGGTGCGCCGCACCGAAAAGGCGTCCGCCGCCGCCGCCGCCCAGGTGCGCCTCGGCGAGGCGCACCTCGCCGAGGCGAAGCGCGAGGCCGCCTTCCATCAAGCGCTGGTGGAGGCGGGCTCGTCCGTCCGCGAGGCCGCCGAGAAGGCCGCAGCCGCCGTCCGCCTGGCCGAGGCCAGCGTCGCCGCCGCCCGGGAGCAGCGCCAGGCCGCCGCCGAGGCCATCGCCGCCGCCGAGGCCCGGGCGGCGAGCGCCGAGACCGCGCGGACCCTGGCCGAGCGCGACCTCGCCCACACCGAGGTCCGCGCCCCCGTGTCCGGTGTCGCCACGAAGATCAGCGCCGTCGCCGGCGACGTGATCCGCCCGGGCCAGCCGCTGCTGGCGGTGGTGCCCCACGAGGTCTACGTCGTCGCCAACTTCAAGGAGACTGATCTGGCCGACGTCCACCCGGGCGACCGCGTCGAGGTATCCGTCGACGCCTACCCCGACGCCCCGATCACCGGGCACGTCGACAGCCTCGGTGCCGGTACCAGCGCCGCCTTCTCGCTGCTTCCTGCCGACAACCCGAGCGGCAACTTCGTCAAGGTCGTCCAGCGCGTCCCCGTCCGGATCTCGCTCGACCACGGCACGGTGGACGGGCGGCTGCTGGCGGTGGGCCTGTCCGTCGAGGTGCGGGTGCCCCGCGACCAAGCGCGGTCCAATGGAGACCACACTCGAGCAGGCCGGCCGAGGCCGACGCCCGGTGGGCGGAGCCGCACCCCTGGGCCGTAACTGCCGTCGTCATGATCGGCATGGTCATGAGCATCATCGACTCCTCGATCGTCAACGTGGCCCTGCCTCACATGATGGGCACCTACGGCGCCGGCGTCGGCGAGATCGCCTGGGTCGTCACCGGCTATACGCTCAGCAACGTCATCATCATCCCGCTCTCGGCCTGGCTCGCTTCGCTGTTCGGACGCAGTCGCCTGTACGGGTGGACGGTCGTCGCCTTCACCGCCGCCTCCGCGCTGTGCGGGATCGCCCCGTCGCTGCCGGCGCTCATCGCGGCGCGTATCCTGCAGGGCTTCGCCGCGGGCCTGCTCATGCCCATGGGGCAGGCGATCCTCTACGAGTCGTTCCCCCCGGAGAAGCGTGGCGCGTCCATGGCGGTCTTCGGGCTGGGCATCATGGTCGGCCCCGCCATCGGACCGACCCTCGGCGGCTGGCTGACCGACACCTGGGGCTGGCCCTGGATCTTCTTCATCAACCTGCCCATCGGCATCGTCGGGGCCCTGCTCGTGCCGGTGTTCCTGCACGACCCGCCCTACCTCCGCCGACGCCGGAGCGCCAGGGGCGACCTCGTCGGCGTAGCGCTGCTCGCCGCCGGCATCGGCATCGCCCAGTACGTGCTGGAGGAGGGCTCGAGCGACGGCTGGTTCGACGCCGACTGGATCGTTGTCGCTGCGGCCGCCGCTGTCCTGCTGCTCGGCGCATTCGTCGTGTGGGAGTTGGACCACGACGACCCTGCGGTCGACCTCCGCGTGTTTTCAGACGCGAACTTCCGATCGACCATCATCATCAACGTGGTCATCGGCGTCGGCCTGATGGGCGGCATGTTCGTCCTGCCGCTCTACATCCAGCAGGTGATGGGGCTGACGGCGACGATGACCGGGCTCGTGCTGCTGCCGGGGGCGGTCGCCACCGCGGTGGCCATGTCGATCAGCGGGCGGCTCACCGACCTTGGCTACGCCCGCAGCCAGGTCGCCATCGGCCTGCTCGTCTTTGCCGGCGGCATGCTGCTCATGAGCCGCCTGACGGCCGACGCGGGCATGGGCGACCTCCTGATCCCGCAGATGTGCCGGGGCATCGGCATGGGGTTCACGTTCGTACCGCTGTCCGTCGTGGCGGTGCTCACGATCCCGAAGTCCGAGATGGGGCATGCCACCGGTATGATCAACCTCACGCGCCGCCTGGGCGGCAGCCTGGGCATCGCGTGGCTGGCGTCCGTTCTCAGCGACACCCAGGTCGAGCGCCTCCAGCAGCTCGTCGGACACGTCGACCCGTTCCGCGATGTCGCTGCCGACCAGGTCCACGCCACCGCCGACGCCCTGAGCGGGCTCGGTCTGGACCCGGCGAGCGCGCAGCACGCCGCCGTGCTGCTGACCTACAAGCGGGTGGCCACGGCGGCTGCGGACATGGCGTTCCAGCACGTCTTCCTGGTCCTGGTGCTGCTGTTCGTCGGAAGTCTCCCGCTGCTGCTCCTGCTGCGGAGCGGCAAGCGCGCGCGAACCGTGCCCTGAGGCTCAGGGGGAGCGGCCACCCTCTCCGCAGCCCCGCATCGCCGCCGCGTCGGCCTCCTACTTTCCCTTGCCCACTGCGGCCGCTCGGAGCTCCAGCTCGACGTCGGCCTCCGCGCCCAGGTCTTGCTCGCCCGCGTGCGGGGCACGGGGGGCGGGCCGGCCCTTGAACCGGTCGCGGATCCCGTCCGCCACCGAGTACGCCACGGGGACCAGGACGAGCGTCACGACCGTGGACACGAGCAGGCCGCCGAGCGCGGTGCGGCCCATCGGTCCCCACATCTCCGCCCCACGCCCGGTCGCCAGCGCCAGGGGGAACATGCCCCCTACGGTCGTGAGCGTGGTCATGAGCACCGGCCGCAGCCGGCGCCTGCCGCTCGTGAGCACGGCGTCCACCCGACTCATGCCGCGCGCCTGGAGGAGCTTGGTGTAGTCGACGAGCATGATGGCGTTGTTGACGACCACGCCGATCAAGATGATCAGCCCGAGGAAGGCGGGAGTGGACAGCGTCGTCCGCGTGATGGCGAGGGCCAGGAACGCCCCTGTGACCGCGAAGGGCACGGAGAAGGTGATCACCAGGGGATCCAGCCAGGACTCGAACTGGGCCGCCATGACCAGGTACACCAGCAGGAGCCCGAGCCCCATCAGCAGGAACATGTCGCGGAAGCCCTCGCGCTGCTCTTCCACGGTTCCGCCGTACCGAACCAGGACGTCGGGAGGCGCGTCGTAGGAGGCGAGGATCTCGTCCACGTCGGCGGCGACGTCCCCGAGTGCGCGGCCCTCGATCCCGGCGCTGACCGTGACGATCCGCGTCTTGTCGACGCGCTTGACCTCGATGGGGGCCTCGCCTTCGACCACCCTCGCGATGTCGCCGAGCGGGACGAGCGCTCCGGTCATCGAACGAACCGGTACGCGAAGCAGCTCCTGGATGTCGTCCCGGTCTTCGGGAGCCAGCCGGACGACCGCGTCCTTGGGCTCGTCGCCTCCGGTGTAGCGGGTCGCCGTCGTGCCCGCGACGGCGGCACGAAGCTCCGCCCCGGCGACGGCGAACGGGACCGAGGCGCGGCCGGCGAGCTCGGGCGACAGCTCGATCCGCACCTCCGGACGGGTCTGCAACAGGTCCGCGGAGACCTCGGTGGTCCCCTCCACGCTCGCGATCCGGCGCCTGAGGTCGCTGGCCGTCGCCGCGAGCTGCTCGAAGTCGTTTCCGAGCACCTCGACGACCACCGGCTTGCCGCCCATTCCGAGGATGCGGCCGATGGAGTTCCCGAGGTTCACCTCCGTGTTGACGACCTCCGGGAGGGGACCGACCCGCCGCAGGACCGCCCGGGCGATCTCCTCGTCCGACCGCTCCCGGTCGTCGGCGGACACCAGCATGGCGCTGATCGTGGCGACGTTGCTGCCCTCCTTGCCGCCCGACATGGAGCCGAAGCCGGATTGGCTCATGCCGGCGCGCACGAAGACCATCCTGACCTCGGGCTCCTGCTCCAGCTCGGCGGTGATCCGCTCGGCCACTGCGGTGGTCTCCGCCAGGTTCGTGCCCACCGGCAGCTCCAGGACGATCTGGAACTCCCCCGAGTCCTGCCGGGGCATGAAGTCCGTGGGAACCGTGAGGACGAGCAGGCCGGTCGCGACGACCATGCCCATCGCGGCAGCGAAGACCCGCCACGGGTGCCGCAGGGCACCAGCCAGCGTGCGCTCGTACGCGGCATCCAGGCGCTCGAAGAGCCGGTCGAACCGCGATGTGGCCTCCTCGCGGGGGCGACGGCGCACCATGCGCGCGGCCAGCGTCGGCGTCAGGCTCAGCGCCACGGCCAGCGACCCGGCGATGGTCACGATCATCACGTAGGCGAGCTGCTCGAACATGATGCCGACGAGTCCGCTCACGAAGATGAGGGGAGCGAAGATCACCAGCGTGGTGGTGGTGCCCGCCAGCAATGCCCCGCCGACCTCGCTCGCCCCCTCCGCAGCGGCCTCCCGCGGATCGCGCCCTTCGTCGACCAGGCGGGTGATGTTCTCCAGCGCCACGATACCGTTGTCGACGACCATGCCGATCGCGAGCGCCAGCGCCATCAGGGTGATGACGTTCAGGGTGTAGCCGGCGAGGTAGAGGAGCAGGAAGGTCACGATCATCGAGGCCGGGATCGTCGTGGCGACGATCAGGCTCGGCCGGATGCGCCGCAGGAACACGAAGGCCACGAAGATCACGAGCGCGCCACCCACCGCCACCGTGCTCTGGAGGTTCGCGATCATGGCGACCGTGAACTCCGACATGTCCGTGACGATGCGGACGCGCATGCCGTCCGGAAGGCGCTCCTGAATTGCCGCGAGCTCCCGCTTCACCGCTTCGGCCACCTCGACGGAGTTCGCTCCGCTGACCTTCATCACGCCGCCGGCGACCACCGTCTGGCCATCGACCTGGGCGACCTCCGTGGTGTCGTCGATGCCATCGCTCACCGTGGCCACGTCGCGGAGGCGGATCGGCGTGCCGTCCGTTCCCCGGCTGACGACGATCGCGGCCAGGTCCTCCAAGCTTCTCGCTTCGTTGGGCATCCGTACCGCGAACTCCATCGCCCCCACGTCGATGCTGCCGGCGGGGACAGCCAGGTTCTCACTGCCCAGCGCGCGCGCCAGCTCCGTCGTCGTCAGGCCCAGGGCCACCAGCCGGTCCCGGTGCACGTCGATCCGCACGATCGGTGCCGGGGCGTTGAACATCGCGACCTGACCCACTCCGGGAACCCGGCGCACGGGCTCGAGGATCACGTCGTCGATGAACGCCTGCTGCTCGCGCACGTCCCCCGCGGAGGACGTCACCGCGAAGATGAGGATCGGGAACTTGGAGGTGTCGAACTTGAAGATCCGCGGCTCGTCGATGTCCGTGGGCAGGCGGATCCGGCTGAACTCGACCGCTTGCCGGATCTCGTTGGCAGCCTCGTCGAGGTCGGCGTCGAAGTCGAGCTGGAGGGTCACCACGGACATGTTCTCGCGGGAGACCGACGAGATCTCCTCCAGGTTGGAGATCCCACCGAAGGCCTCCTCGAGCTCCTGGCTGACCTTCTGCTCCACGTCCCTTGCCGACGCGCCGGGGTACACCGTGATCACCGACAAGACCGGCGGCTCGATCTCCGGCATCATGTCGACGGGGAGGCGCTGGAACGAGATGACGCCGAGGAGCGCCACCACGATGTAGACGACAGCGACCAGGACCGGCCGCCGGATGGCCGTGCGGATCCAGCTCATCGCGAACCCCCGTCGACGACCTCGACACGCTCCCCGTCGGGCAGCCGGGCGTGTCCGGCGACGACGACCTGGTCGCCTTCGTCGAGGCCCGACAATACCGGGACCAGCGCCGTCCCGCTCCGACCGTACTGGACCTGCCGAGAAGCCGTCTTGCCGTCGGTGACCACGAGCACCCGCGCGACGCCGTCGTCGCGCTCGAGCAGCGCCTCGCGCGGGACCGCCAGGTGCTCCCCGCCGCCGCCGGCGAGGGACAGCTCGGCCGTCATCCCATGCAGCAGGCGGGCATCCGGTTCCGCCAGGGTCACCTCGATCGCTACCGACCGCGTCCGCGGGTCGATGCTCCGGTTCACCGCCGCCACGGTCCCCTCGAAGCGCTCTCCCTCCAACGAGTCGATGCGGACCGAGGCCGGGTCGCCGATCTCGACCTCGGGGGCGCGCAGCTCAGAGACCGAGGCGACGACGCGGACGCGGGAGAGGTCGGCGAGCTGGATCGGGGGAAGCTGGGCCATGCCTCCGAGTGTCTCGCCAGGGTCGACGTTCCGGGCCACCACCACCCCGGCAAAGGGAGCGCGAAGCCGGGTGTCCGCCAGGCGGTCCTTCGCGACTCGGACACCCACCTCCGCCTGACGGAGCTGGGCTCCCGCGAGATCGAGTCCCACCACCACCTTCTCGAACTCGGCCGCGGTCACGGCGTCCCGCTCGCGCAGCTCCACGAAGCGCCGATGCGTCGCCTCGGCATCCGCGTGCTGCGCGCGTGCCATGTCCAGTGCCGCCTCGGCCTGGAGCACCGCCTGCGCGTAGTCGTCGTCGACCAGCGTCAACAGCACGTCGCCCTTGTCGACCTGCTGGCCGATGCGGACCTCAACCGAGCGGACGCGCCCCGGGACGTCGGGGACCAGCGTGGCGACCTGCCAGGCCTCCACCGTGGCCGCGAGCGTGATCTGCTCGTCGAAGGGGGCGCGCTCCGCGGACGCGACCCTTACCACGCTCGTCGCGCCGTCCGCTCGGGCCGTCGGTTCCGGGCCCGCGCAGCCGGCGCACAGGAGGACACCATAGAGAAGGAGCAGGGAGGACTTCTTGGGGCTCATGGGGAATCTCCGGTTCCGGGCAAGGGCGCCACGTCCACGCCCGCGGCGCGCTGCCACGCGGCCACGGCACGCAGGTAGTCGTACCGGGCGGTGAGGCGCGTCATGCGCGCCTGTGCGAGCAGGCTCTCGGCGTCGAGCAGGTCGGTGGCCGATGCGAGCTGGCTCTCGAAGCGGGCCGCGACGAGGCGGTGGTTCTCCTCGGCCTGGGCGACGGTGACCCTGCTCATCTCGTAGGAGTCCCAGCTAGAGACCACCGCGTCCCAGGTCCTCCGTTGCTCGAGGTCCACGCCGTCCCGCATGGACGCGAGACCGACCTCGGCCTGGCGCAGGCTCGCGGTGGACTCGCGAAGCGCGGCGTGCTTGCGGCCCCAACCCCACACCTGCCACTGGAGCGTGACGCCGGCGTACATGCTCTCCGGCGCGGAGAAGGTTCCCATGCCCTCGGTCCTCTGCCAGGCCGCGATGGCTGCCACCTGGGGAACCAGGTCCGCGGCGGCGGCACGCCGACCGGCCCGTGCGGCCTCTACGCGGAGCTCCATCGCGGCGACGTCCGGCCGCTGACCTGCGCTTTCCGTGGAGTTCCGGGCAGGCGCCAGGAGGGCGTCCTCCGAGATGTCCTCCGGGATGACCGACGGCTCCTCCGCGTCGATCAGGACGGCCAGCAGACCCCGGGCGAGGGCGCGGCCGTCGATCGCTCGCTGCCGGTTGATCCGCGCGTTGCCGAGCGCCACCTGGATCTGGAGGAGATCGGACTTGTTGAGGAGCTCGGCCTCGTGGAAAGCGACCGCGCGCCGCTCGTGTGCCTCCAGGTTCTCGACCACGGCGGTCGCGACGGCGACCATCTGCTCCGCGGCCAGCGCTCCGAAGTACGCGTCGACTACCTGCACGGCGACCTCCGCGCGGGTCGCCCGCTCGTCCATCTCCGCGGCCTGTTGAAGGCGCGCGGTGGCCATGTGGCCCTGCGAGACGCCGAGGAGCCCCGTGATCGGCTGCACGGCCGATACCGTGATCGAGGTCGTGTGCTGCTCGCGGACGACCGTCGGCTCGGCGAACCCCTCGCACATGGCGTCGAACGGAGCGGGCATCGTGGTGCAGTCGAGCGCCGCGGCATCCTCCGCGCTGACGAGCGCGAACTCAATGGGCTCGTCCCACCACAGGGCATTCCCTTCGACGGACAGCGTAGGCCCGTAGTACGACATCGCCTGCCACTTCCGGGCACGGGCGGCGACGGTCGCCCACTCCCCGATCCGGACCTGCGGGTTCTCCGTGGAGGCCCGGCGCAAGGCCTGATCCAGCGTGATCGAGGGCTCGCCTGCCAGGCACACCAGGGGCACAAGCAGCGCCACGGTTGAAATCAGGAGCCGCTTCATGGATGCTCGCTCGCGGCGCGCGCTCCCGCCAACCAGTATCGCATGAGGACGTGCGCCAACGCGCTGAGGTCGTCCGGCTCGCCGGAAAGCGTCCAGGCGAAGCTCTCCGTTCGGACCATGCCGAAGAACAGGTAGGTCAGCCGGTCGAGGTGGTCGGGCGCCATCCAGGGCAACCTGCCGACCTCGTCCTTTAATGAACTGAGGAGACGGTCGTGGACCGCCTTGTATCGGGTCGCGGTGGCCACGTCCTTGCGGGGCGCCTCGCCGGCCATCCCGGGGTTCAGCAGCAGCGACACGAGCCCCCGGTGATGGTGGGCGACCTGGAGCAAGCCGAGCAGGATGGACTCGAGCCTCTGCTCGGGGGACAGGCTCAGCGGCATGGGCGCTTCCACCGCGCCGATGACCTGCTCGACGCAGCGGTCGACGAGCGCGAGCACGAGATCGTCGCGACTCCGGAAGTAGTTGTACAGCGATGCCGTGGAGTAGCCGGCTTCCGCGGCCACCTGCTCCATGGTGAACCCCGCGGTGCCACCCCGGCTCAAGGCTGCTGCCGTCGCGTCGAGGATCCGCATGCGGATCTCACCCACTTCGGCTTCACTTCGTTCTGAACGGGCCATGCGATTTCCTGAAGGTTTCGTCAGACGACTTGAGGATTATCTCAGGCCGCGGAGCCCGTCAAGGAGACGTCGCATGGTCCGGCCGCATGGCCACGGCGCTGGCGTCCCTCGCTGTGAGCCGGGCGAGGCCCCGTCCTCGGCCGTCGCCAGGTGGAGACCGCGAACACCGCCGCTTCGCCACTGCGGGAGGAATGCCCGGCGTATTCCCAAGGAATATTCCGCGTGCAGCTATGGCTGGGCCGGGCGGCCCTCGAAGCGCAGCGCTTCGGACAGAGCCTCGCGCAGCATCGGCCCCAGGACCTTGCGGGGCTTGCCTTCGGCCTTGGACACCGTGCCCTGGCGGACGCCGAGGCGATCCGCTGCTGCCTGCTGCGTCAGGCCGAGGCGCTTGCGCCAGCCGGCGAGGTCCGCTCCGGTCAGGGACGCACCCTCGTCGCGATGGACCCGTTCCGGTTCCTTCACGAGAGTCACGGGCGAAACGGGCATCTCAGGAGGAGCCCTGGTGAGGTCGACCCTCGGCGCCATCGCCGGCGCCCCCTGCACCACCATGGGGCGCGGGGGACGCTCGACGGGAGAGGCCGGCCGCGGAGTGACGGGAGGAACAGGACGCCGCTCCACAACGGGGCGGAGCTGGGTCTTCCGGCGGGCCGCCTCCTCGCGCCGGACCCGCTCCTGGCGCTCGGCCATCGCCCGCTCCCGATCCCGCTCCTCGGCCGCCCGGCGCGCAACCCGTGCCCGCCGCGCGGCCTCGATGCGCTCGGTCTCCTCGCACGCCGCACGCTCCTCCTCCTGCCGGGCGCGCTCCTCCTGCTCCCGCCGCTCCCTCAGCCGTGCGCGGCGCTCGGCCGCCTCCCGCCGCCCCCGCTTCTCGCGCCGGGCCTTGAGCGCCAACGCCTCGTCGGCGACGGCCGCGAGGGCCTCGCGGTGGGCCTGGGCCAATTCGTCGTCGCCCTCCACCACCAACCACGCCGTGAGCGCCTGGAGCGCGATCTCGTCTTCCTCGCCGGCCTCGTCGTCCTCCCACTGGTCATCAGGGTCGCGCATCACGGGCTCCTGTCAGCGCCGCCGCTTCCGGGGCGGCTCGGATTCGGGCTCGGCTCGCAGATCGACGAGCCAGTCATCGACGATGCGGGCGACGATTCGGTCGAGGGTCGCGGTCTCGACGCTCTGCTGGCCTTCCGGTCGCTCCATCCGGCCGACGACGGGTCGAAGCCCCCGCCGCTTGGCCTCGCGGACCACGCGGTTGGTCAGCTCCACAAGCTCGCCGTGCCCGGCGATCAGGCCGTCCGCCATGAACACCTCCTCCAGCTCGAAGATGTTGTCGATGTTCGCGGTGTTCCGGCCGGCCTCGATGCGGGCGAGCACGCTGCGATCCCAGCTCATGCGCGCGGACAGCGCCGCCTGGGACGCCCCCTGCTCCTGTCGGAGCGCGGCGACGACGCGGCCGATGATGCTGGACAGGTCGACGGCGTGCGGGATGCTCATGCTGGATCCTCTCTTGGGCGAAATATACCCGATAGGGCTTGCGGAGGCGAGACCCGTAGGGTACAGAATACCCGAGCGGTCGCCGTGCGACAGGGCGCTCCCCCGCTCGACAGGACGCCCATGACTGCCGCTGAACCCGCCACCAAGAGTCCTACCGCCCCCACCCTCGACCTGCTCCACGCGGACGTGCGCGCGGGCTACGCCTGCATCGCGACGTTCGACGGCCCCGCTGGCACGAGCTGGATGGAGGTCCGCGGCCGCAGGGGGATGCGCCCGTGCCGTGACCGGTTCATGGCCGCCCAGGTGCCCACCGTGCGCCTGTGGGTGCCCGGTCGAACGGATGCTCCGGTCGCCGGCGCCGCCGCCAACCGCGACTTCGACGAGGGCCTCCTGACGATCGAGGAGAGCGCCCGTCCGCATCTCCACCCCCAGGAGGCCGGCACGCTCGCCGCGATGCTGGGCGTGATCCGCGACGCCGCGAACGGCCTGCGCCCGCGCATCCCTACCGTCGGCTCGCGCGTCACCGAGCGCGGCACCCCTTCGCTCGGGGGCTGGGCGTCCTGCCTGCCCCTCGGCGATCTGGAGATCGCGCTGAGAATGGCGGCCGCATGAAGCCCGGGATTACGTCAAGCTCCCGGGGTCAGCCCCCCTCGGAGGACCCCCTCATGCCCACCATCGGCGCCGCCTACCTGCGGTGCAGCGACGCCCGCCAAGACAAGTCGATCGACCAACAGCGCGCCGAAATCCTCCGCCGCGCCGAGGCCGACGGCGTCGTCATACCGCCCGAGAACTGGTTCATCGACGAGGGCATCAGCGGCCGCTCGACGAAGCGCCGCACCTCCTACCAGCAGCTCCTCCGCCGTGCCGAAGCGCAGCGTGATCACCGGCGGAAGCCCACGGGGCAGCGCATCGACCGCCTCTACGTCTGGGCCTTCTCCCGCGTCGCCCGCAACATGTTCGACGCGCTCAAGGCCCTCGCCGCGCTCGACGAGGCCGACATCGACGTGGTCTCGCTCACCGAGCCGGACGCGGGCGACCGCTCCCTCCGCAGGCTGATCCGGCCAATCCTTGCGTGGCTGGCCGAGCGCTACAGCGAGGAGCTGTCCACCAACGTGCTCCGGGGCATGCGCTCCCAGGCCGAGAAGGGCCGCTGGGTCTACGGGCTGCCGCCCTTCGGCTACGAGGTCCAGGACGGCACCCTCGTCGTGACCGACGCCACCCGTCCGCAGTTCGAGGTCGTGCAGCGCGTCTTCCAGATGGCCGACGAGGACGGCGACGGCGCCACCCGCATCGCCGCCCGCCTGACCCGCGAGGCCATCGCACCACCGTCCCGCTTCGACCTGCCGAAGACCGTCGCCCCCCACGCCTGGCGAGCCAAGCACGTCGCGTGCATCCTCACGAACGCGGCCTACGCCGGCCACCTGACCCACGACGGCGAGATCGTCGCCCGCGACACCCACGAGGCCGCCATCGACGACGAGACCTTCGCCCGGGTCCAGGCCAAGCGCCGACTCCGCGACCGGAACCGCAAGGAGGGCAAGGGCAACGGCGCCAACCCGGTCACCCTCTCCGAGCGCGGCCTGCTCACTCCCTGGCTGCGCTGCGGGACCTGCGGAGGCCGGATCTGCGTCGCCGCTGGCGGGACCCCGAAGAAGCGGACCTTCCTGTACTACTGCGCCACGCGCCAGGACAACCCGGCCGCGTGCGAGGGCATCTCCATCCGCGTCGAGAAGCTCGACGCGCTGGTCGTCGGCGTCATCGAGGAGCAGGTCCTGGCCCCCGACAACGTGGAGGTCCTGATCCGCGAGTCCGTCGACCAACTCGCCTCCCACCCCATCGACCACACCGCCGCCGAGCGCGACCGTCTCGACACCCTGCTCACCGACCTCGACGCGAAGATCCGCAGCACGGCAGCCCAGGTCGTCAACGGCCTCATCGACGCCGACGACGCGAAGGCGATGAACGCCCCCCTCCTCGAACAGCGCGACCACGCCCGCCTCCAGCGCGCGGCTCTCCCGAGCCCTCAGCCGCCCCCACTCGCCGACACCATCGACCCCGTCGCCTTCCGTGAAGCCATCAAGGAAGCCTGGCACGGGCGCCCCCTCGAAGCCCGCCGCCAGGCCCTCGACCAGCTCCTCGACGAGGTCCGCCTCTCACCCGGCGGCGTTCAGATCACCTACAGCCTGGCGGGACATCACGGCCATGATCCATACGGCCCCCCATACGCCCCGACGTCGCTGCGGCTGCCGTCCACGTCCAGCACGGCCGGGTCCCCCACGTCGACCAGCCCGCTGGTGCTGCGCAGGCGGAAGACGTCGTTGGTCCCGTCGCCGTCGTCGCTGGTGGAGGCGAAGCCCGGGGTCACCTCCAGGTTGCCGTCGGTCCCGGTGGGATCGGCCATGGCGCCGGCGTAGTCGGTGCCGTTGGAGACGACGTCGTTGTACGACCAGTCGCTGTAGTCGAACTGCATGTAGACGCCGACGCCGTCGTTGGCCCACACGACGTTGTTGAACAGGGTGGGGGCCGACCAGCCCCAGACGACCAGGCCGCCGCCGTAGCTGCCACTGTCCACGGCGTTCCAGGCGACGACGTTGTGAGCGACGGTGGGCTCGGCGACGTCCTCGTCGGCGTAGAAGCCGATGATGGCGACGCCGCCGCCGTGGGTGCTGGCGGTGTTGTTGGTCACCAGGTTGTTGGCGAAGAGGACGGAGGCGGTGTCGGTCTGGAAGTCCACACCGCCGCCCTGGCCGCCGACCAGGTAGCCGGCGTCGTCGGTGCGGCCGGTGTCCTGGGCGCGGTTGCCGTCGAGCAGGTTGTTGACGATGGTGGCCGAGCCGTGGGCGACCCAGATGCCGCCGCCGTCTCCTGCGGTGTTGTCCAGGAACTGGTTGAACTGGACCAGGGGCGATCCGTACAGGATGGCCAGGCCGCCGCCGTCGTTGCCGTCGTCGTCGCCGCCGACGCCGGCGTCGTTGTCCTGGATGACGGAGTTGGTCAGGCTGCCGGCGCTGTCGTACAGGTAGACGCCGCCGCCCAGGTTGTCGCCGGCGGTGGCGGCGTTGCCGTGCACGAAGAGATCGTCGAGCGTGGGATCGGCTCCGTTCACGTAGATGCCGGCCCCCCGGCTGGCGACGCCGCCGGTGACGGTGAAGCCGCGCAGCTTCGCGCCGGCGCCCTCGCCGCTGGCGAAGGTGACGACGGGGCCGCTGCCGTCGCCGTCGATGGTGGTCACCTCGCGGCCGCCGCTGCTGTAGACGTCTGCGTCGACGCCGCCGTAGTCGACGGTCTCGTAGTACACGCCGGGGTGGACCTGGACCTGCGGGCAGCCGACGGCGCCGGCCACCTCGATGCCGGTCTGCACGCTGTCGACGGGCCAGGCGAAGCTGCCGTCGCCGCCGGGCAGGGCGTCGACGTCGACCTGGACGGGGCAGAAGTCGACACAGTCGCCCACGCCGTCGCCGTCGGTGTCCCAGTCGGCGTCGCTCACCCCGTCGCAGTCGTCGTCGACGCCGTCATTGCAGATCTCCTCGGCGCCGGGGAAGACCCCGCCGTCGCCGTCGTCGCAGTCACCCTCGTCCTCGGTCCAGCCGTCGCCGTCGTCGTCGGTGCCCGACCCGTCGGCCCCGCCGTCCGTGCCCCCACCGTCGGTCCCGCCGCCGTCGGCCCCACCGTCCGTGCCGCCGTCCGTGCCGCCGTCGGCCCCGCCGTCGGTGGTGGCGCCGCCGTCGCCGGTGGTGCCGTCCTGGCCGTTGGGGTCATCCCCCTGGTTCTTCCAGTCGGCCGAGCAGGCCAGCGAGAGCGGGAGGGCGAGCAGCGAGGCGTGCAGGAGGGTGCGCATGGCGGTCTCCGGAGGAGGAGCCGACCACCTGCCCGCGCGCGCACGAGCGGGCAACCTGCCCGGAGGGGGGTTCACCTGGATTTCGCCGGCTGTGCCCGACGACGTCGGTGCCTACCTTGTCGGCATGCCCGCACCGCTCCTCCTGCTGGCCCCGCTGCTGACCGCATGCGGGATCCCGATCTACGAGTGCACCGACCCGCTGGAGCCCCACCACCCCCCCACCGACAGCACCCTCCTGCACCAGGAGGGCGAGCTGCTGGTCGACGGCGCCGGCGAGGTGGTGCACCTGCGGGGCGTGAACCTGGGGGGCTGGCTGCTGTGGGAGGGCGCGCTGTGGGGCGCGCAGCCCGCGTCGCGCCACCCCGAGCGCCTGGCCGAGGGCCCGATGCGCGCCCGCCTGCGCGAGCTGTACGGGGAGCAGGCCGCCGCGGCCTTCGGCCAGCGCATCGACCAGGCGCTGGTCACCGCGGAGGACCTGGACGCGATCGCGGCCCTGGGCCTGGACAGCGTGCGCCTGCCCCTGAACCACACGGTGGTCGAGGACGAGGCGCGGCTGCAGGTGGTGGACGAGCTGCTCCTGGCGGCGGAGGCGGCGGGGCTGTGGGTCTTCCTGGACCTGGGCGCGGCGCCCGGCGGACAGTTCGACAGCGCCCGGGCCGACCCGGACGCCACCCTGCTGTGGGAGGACGCCGACGCCCAGGCCCGGACGGTGGCGACCTGGGCGGCCCTGGCCCGGCGCTACCGCGACCACCCCGCGATCGGCGGCTACGGCCTGCTCGACGAGCCCATGCCCGACCGCGAGCAGGACTACCTGGACCTGCTCGCCGACGTCCTGGCCGCGGTGCGGGCGAACGACCCCGGGCACCTGGTGCTGATCCAGGGCACGGCCCAGGCCCTCGACTTCCGTCCGTTCACGGAGCGCCTGGACGAGAACATGGCCTACGAGGCCCACCTGTCGACGGCGGAGGACCGCCGGGCCCTGCGCCGGGTCGCCGGCTTCGCCGAGCTGGCGACCTGCCACGACGCGCCGGTGTGGGTGGGCGAGCTGGGCGAGGACGATGCCGACCGCGTGGAAGAGCTGCGCCGGGAGATCGAGGACCGGCACCTGGCGGGCTGGGCCTTCTGGCCGTGGAAGCGGGTCGCCGCGGGCGACCTTCGGGGGCTGGCCGAGATCGACCCCACCTCCGACTGGCGGACGCTGGTCGAGGACCTGGCGGCGGCCCCCGGCACACCCGGGCGCCTGCCCTGGGGCCAGGCCGAGGCGGCGCTGGAGGGCTTCCTGGAGGCGGCGCGGCCGGGGTCCCTGCGGCTGCAGGAGGAGACGGCGGCGGCGCTGCTGGGGAGCTGAGCCCCAGGCTCACTCGGCGTCGGCGTCGTCTCCCTGCACGTAGCCGAGGGCCTCGAGCGCCTGCCGGGTCGCCTCGTCCAGGTGCACGCCCGCGGGGCCGGCGCTGTCGGATGCGTAGGAGACGGGCGCGTCGGGAGGGGGGCGCTGGCCGAGCGCCGACCAGGGGCCGAGCTTGCCCTGGCCGGGCACCTGGAAGCGCAGCTCGGCGTCGAGCGGCAGGACCTGGAAGCGCTCGCCGGCGGTGACGAGCTGGCTGCGGCGCGGGCCGGAGACGAGCACCCGACCGGAGCCGCTGGTGAGCACGGTGCCGTCCCGGGTCGCGGTCCACGGCCGGCCGGCCAGCTCCAGCAGGCGGGCCTGCAGCCGGGCCACGTCGCCGGGGCGGGCGGCCGCCAGGTCGGTGGCCTCGTCGGGGTCGGCGGCGGGCTCGAACAGCTCGGCCTTGTCGGCGACCAGGTCCCACTCCAGGCGCAGCCCCTCCTCGTACAGGGCGATCCGGCTGGTCTTGAAGCGGCTGGTCTCGGCGGGGAAGGGGCGGGCGGGCGGGGCCTGGCCGGCCATGGCGGGGCCCAGGTCGATGCCCTCGGCCTGCAGGGCGGCGGCGCCGCGCGCCCAGGCGGCGATGGTGGGGGCGACGTCGTGCAGGCCGACCGGCTCGGTCACGACGCGCCCGGCGGGCAGGGTGGGCCCAGCCGGCCCCCGCTCGGCGACGATGAGCGGCACGTGGAGCTGCTCGGCGTAGAGCGTGTGGGCGTGGCCCCAGCTCCCGCGCTCGCCGAACTCCTCGCCGTGGTCGGCGGTCACGACCCAGCGCACGGTGCGGCCCGCGCCGGCCAGGCGCTGGTCCAGGCGGCGGAGCTGGCTGTCGACCCAGGCGATGGCCTCGTCGTACTGGGCGCGCTGGTGCTCCATCTGCGCGGCGGTGAGCGGCTGGTCGCGGTGTACGAAGTAGTTCTTGTAGGAGGGGTCGTCGTCCTTCGGCGGCCGGTCGAAGGCCGAGGCGAAGGGCTCGGGCGGGTCGTAGGTGTAGTGCACGTCGTAGGTGTGCAGGAAGAGGAAGACCGGCTGGCCGGCGGGCTGCTCGCCCCACCAGGACAGGGCCTGGTCGACGACGCGGTCGAAGGTGACCTCGCCCGCGAGGTTGGCCCTCTCGGTGTGGATGCCGAAGTCCTCGAAGCGGTGAAAGCCGCGCTCGAAGCCAAACAGGCGGCTGACGTACAGGGTGCTGACGAAGCCGCCGGTGCGGTAGCCGGCGGCCTGGAGCGCGGCGGGCAGGACGGGGGTGGCGGGGTCGAGGTGCACGCTGTCCTCGACGACGCGGTGGGTCCAGGGGAGCTGGCCGGTGAGCAGGGTGGTGTGGGCCGGCAGGGTCCAGGGCGAGGGGCTGCGGGCGTGGGCGAAGCGGGTGCCGCCGGCGGCCAGCTCGTCGAGGAAGGGGCTGGTGGGGCGGGAGTGGCCCCAGGCCGAGAGGTGGTCGGCGCGCAGGGTGTCGATGCTGACCAGCACGATGTCGGGGCGGGTGGGATCGCCGGCGGGCAGCGGGCGGTCGGCGCCCCACCGGCAGGCCAGCAGCAGCAGCAGGCTCACCACGTGCGCCACCCGGGCCAGCCGGCGGGCAGGAACCACAGGGAGAGCGGGACCAGCAGGGCCAGGGCCAGGCCGGCGACCAGGGCGCGCCAGGGCCGCCGGCGCAGGATCTCCAGGGCCGGGCCGGGGGCGGCCAGGACCTGGGCGGCGTAGATCATGAGCAGGGGCTCCAGGGGGATGCGGTAGCGCGACAGGCCGGCGAGCAGGGAGATCGCGGCGACGTGGTAGAGCACGATGCCCCCGACGACCAGGCCCAGGGCGCGCCGCCCGCGCGCGGCCAGGCCCAGCGCACCGCCCCACATGACCAGCAGGGAGCCGGCGGCGCCGATGGTGACGGTCAGCTCGTCGGCCCACTGCGGCAGGCCCTGCCAGCGCCCCCAGCGCAGGTGGCGGGTGAGCAGGGAGTGGGGGGTGACGAGCTGGGCGACCCGCAGCGGCACGCGGCGCAGGAACTCGCCGGGGTGCGCCTGGATCCACTCCAGGCCGGCCTGCACCTCGCAGGCGTCGCGCAGGATGACCTCCTTGCGGGGGGCGCAGGAGGGGCGGCCCAGGTCCTCGGCACGGTCGAAGGCGCGGCGGGAGAGCGGGCCGTTGCCGTAGTCGAAGGCGACGGGGGGGAAGTCGTTGTTGCCCAGCCACATCATCTGGCCGAGCGTGCGGTCGGAGACGATGAAGGTGTCGTACTTGGCGCTGATGTAGGCGCTGTAGGGCGCGACCACCAGGACCGCGGCCAGCACCGCGGCGCCCGCCTGGGCCCAGGCCCGGCCCTGGCGCCAGCGCCGCCACAGCAGGGCGACGACAAAGATGGGCAGCATGTAGGTGGCGACGCCGCGGAACAGCACGCAGACGCCGATCATCGCGCCGAGCAGGGCCGCCAGGCGCAGCGCGCGGCCCGTGGGGATGGCGCCGGGGTCGACCCGGGCGGCGGCGGGCACCTCGGAGTCGTGGGCGGGCGCGGCCACGTGCAGCGCCAGCAGGCCGACCAGCAGCAGGCCCGAGTAGAGGACCTCGGACCACAGGCTCATGGCGAAGAAGGCCTGGGGCAGGCTGGCGGCGTAGAGCCACGCGGCGATGCGGCCCGCGCGGCGCCGCAGGGCCGGGTCCTCGGTCCACAGGGCCGCCGCGCGCCCGGCCAGGTGGTAGAGCAGCACCACGATGCCCAGCGCCACGACGACCTGGGTGGCGCGGATCGAGCTGGCCCAGCCCGTCAGCGCGCGGTGCAGGCCCAGCAGGGCCGGGTAGCCCGGCGCCCACAGCCAGCCCGAGCTGTCGGTGATGCCCTGGCCCTCGGCCAGCCGGATGGCCAGCTTGAGGTAGGTGCACTCGTCGCGGGTGCAGGGCCAGGAGCTGGCCCACAAGGCCAGCGGCACCGTGCGCAGGGCGAGGGCCACGCCGAGCGCGGCCTGCAGGGAGCGGTCCTTCCACCAGGTCACGGCCCGGCCCCTATGCGAGGCGGCGGCCTCGGGCGACCCCCTTCCCACCCCGGAATCGGGCCTTACGTAACCGAAGCGCCTACAATACACTCCGCCCCTCGCCCCGAGTCCGACGTGTCGACGCTGCTCCGCTCCCTGCTGCTGACCCTCTCCCTGGCCCTCGGCGGCGCCTCCGCGCTCGGCCAGGACGAGCTGGAGCGACCGGCCGGCCCCAGCATGAGCGAGGAGAAGGTCGACCCCTGGGCGCTGCAGGGCCAGGACCGCCCCGCGCTGCCCGAGGGCTGGCAGACGCTGGAGAGCAGCAGCCTGCGCCTGCACCACGACCCGGCCGACCGCGGGGTCGCCCTGCTGCTGGCCCGGCACGCGGCGCGCAGCCTGCCGGACTTCGCCGACCGGCTGCAGGTGCCGACCGGCGGCGTCATCGACGTCTACCTGGCCCGCAGCCAGGAACAGTTCCGCGACCTGCAGCCCGGCGAGCCCCCCCACTGGGCGGACGGCACGGCCTGGCCGCTGCGGGGGCTGGTCTTCCTGCGCTCGCCCGAGCTGCGCCCGGGCAACGACGAGCCCCTGACGACCGTGCTGGACCACGAGATCGTGCACGTCCTGCTGGGCCGCGCCTTCCAGGGCCGGCCGGTGCCGCGCTGGCTGCAGGAGGGCGTCGCGCAGGTCTACGCCCGCCAGTACACGGCGGAGACCACGCGCACCCTGGCCTCGGGCCTGCTGGGCCGCGAGCTGATGGGCCTGGAGGACCTGGCGACGGGCTTCCCCGCCGACCCGGTGCGCGCCCGGCTGGCCTACGCCCAGTCCGCCGACCTGGTCGCCTGGATGCAGAACGAGCACGGCCCCGACGCCGTGCCGACCCTGGTTCGCGAGCTGGCGCGCGGCGCGGGCTTCGGCGCGGCGGTGCACACGGCGACGGGGCAGCGCCTGTCCCAGGTGGACGCCGCCTGGCGCGGGCGCCTGCAGGACAGCGGGCTGGCGTGGACGCCGCTGGTCAGCGACACGGTGATCCTGTCCGGCGCGGCGGGGCTGCTGCTGGTCGGCGGCATGGGCGTGCGTCGCCGCACCCGCCGCCGGCTGGAGGAGATGGAGGCCGAGGAGCAGGCGCGGGACGCGCTGGCCCGGGCGCTGGGCGAGGCGCCCGAGCCGCAGTGGTGGGTCCACCCGCAGCCCCCTCGCGCCGACGAGGGCCGGGCCTGGGTGCACTGAGCGCGGGCCGACGGCGCCCCGTCCCGGCGACGACACCAACCTGTCGCCATTGCCACCTTGCGGGCCCGCCCGGCTTGGGGGACGCTCGGTGCGTGCGCTTGACCTTCCTCGGGACCGGCGACGCGTTCTGCGACTGGCGCGTCAACTACAACAACAACGCCGTCATCGAGACGGCGGAGGGGCTGGTCCTGCTGGACTGCGGCCTGACCGCCGTCCAGAGCATGCGCGAGCTGGGGCTGTCGGTGCACGACGTCGCCGCCGTGCTGATCACCCACGTCCACGCCGACCACGTCACGCTTGCCCCGCTGCTGCTCGAGCGCTTCTACGGCGGCCGCGCGGGGCCGGCCTTCCAGCCGACCCGGGTCTACAGCCCGCCCGACGTGATGACGGACGTCCGGCGCTGCCTGGGCCCGCTGTTCGCCGGGATCAACGGACCCGAGGGTGGCCCGGTGCCCGGCGGCCTGGCCGGCGTGCTCATCGGCGTGCCCGCCCACCAGGTCCAGGTCGGCGGGCTGCGGTTCCGCTTCTTCCCGGTCCCCCACGTCAGCGACGGCGAGCGCGACAAGCCGGCCTACGGCGTGGAGATCGCGTGGGGCGTCCGGCGCGTGCTGTACACCTCGGACACCACCTTCCGGCGGGAGTGGCTGGTGCGCGTCGCCCGCGAGCCCGACGTGGTCGCCCTCTTCCACGACTGCACCTTCTCGCCCTGCTACCCGGGCACGGTCCACACCCACTTCGACCAGCTCTGCACCCTGCCGCCGGACGTGCAGGCGCGGATCACCTTGATGCACCACGTCGCCGTGCCCGACGGCGTCGACATCCGCGCCTTCGCCGGGGCGGCCGGTCGCCACCAGGCCTTCGAGCTGTAGCGCCTTCAGGGGCCGGGCAGCTCGGCCCGCAGGGCCTCCAGCAGCGCCAGGTAGCGCGGGGTGCGCACGTCGACGCCCTCGCCCGGCCGCGGGGCCTCGGCCAGCGCCTGGTCGATGACCGCGCGCGCCTCGTCGGTGCGCTCCAGGGCGACCAGGACCTGGGCCAGGCCACGGGCGGCGCGCAGGCGGTTGTCGCCCCAGGAGTGCCGCAGGGCGAGGCGCGCCGGCTCCAGCGCCTCCGCGGGGCGCCCCGCGTCGAGCAGCACGCCGGCCAGCCCGTCGTGGAAGGTGAACTCCTCGGGCCAGGCCCGGGCCGCGCGGCCCAGCAGCGCCACCGCGCCGTCCACGTCTCCGCTGCCCGCCAGCAGCGTCGCCTGCCACTCCAGGTGGCCGCGGTCGAGGGCCAGGTCGCCCGTCAGGGCCGGGGCGAGCGCCCGGACGGCCGCCGCCAGCCAGGCCTGGCGCTCGGGACCCGCAGGCGAGAGCTGGCCCAGCGCGTAGAGCAGGTCCGCCGCCTGGGTGGGAGAGGCGGCCGGCAGCACGGCCGCGACGGCGGCGCGCAGCCCGGGGGCCGGGTCGGCGCCGGTGGCGTCCGCCTCCCCCAGGGAGAGGGCGTCGAAGAGCCAGCCCAGCACCGCGTCGGGCCCGCCGGCGTCGTGCGCGACCAGCCAGGCCAGGTCCTGGCGGTCCAGGTCCAGGACGAAGCGGGCGCGCCGGAAGGCGGCCAGCTCCGCGGTGGCCGGGTCGCTGGCCGCACGGGCCAGCATGGCGCGCGCCGCCTCCTCGCGCTCGCTGCGGGCCAGGATCCAGGCGCGCTCGGCAGCCAGGGCCGGCGCGGTCTGCTCGGGCACCCAGGCCGCCTGGTGCTCCCCCTGGCGGACCGCGGCCAGCCAGGCGCGCAGGTCGTCCTCGTCGTCGTAGCCGACCCGGCGCGACCGCTCGGCGCCCGACGGGTCGACGACGACCAGCGTCGGGTAGCCGCCGACGGCGTAGCGGTCCTTCAGCGTCCAGGAGTCGGGCCGGTCGGCGTCGATCTCGACCAGGGAGAAGCCGGCCAGCGCGTCGGCGTCCGCGGGGTCGTGCAGGACCTGGGCGGCCATCAGGTTGCAGGGTGGGCACCAGGTCGCCCCGAAGTCGACCAGGACCAGGCCCCCCTGCGACGCGGCCTGGGCGAGGGCGAGGGAGAAGGCGGCGTCGGGGTCCGTCGCGTAGTGGTCCGCGGGCGAGGGGGGAGGCGCGGCGTCCTGCGAGGGGCTTGCCCCCTGTCCCAGCACCACCGCGCCCCGTCGGCCCTCGGCCCGGCCGGACAGCGCCACCTCGACCAGGCGACAGGTGGTGCCGGCGTCCTCGCACAGGGACAGCCGCAGCGCGCCCACCAGCGCGCCCTGCCCCGCCACCAGCGGCAGGTGCGCCTTGAGCGCGGCGCCGGGCAGATCCCAGTCCGTGCGGGCCCCACCCCAGGACAGCCAGCCGCGCACCGGCGCGTCGGGCGCCACGTGCTCGCCGGCCGGCGCCACGACCTCCAGCCCGGCCCCGCGAGGGGACCAGGACAGCGTCAGCAGCAGCAGGCCGGTGGCGCTCAAGGCCCGTCGGGGTCCATGCCCGGCGCCCGCAGCGTGCCCGCCGGTGCCGAGGCGCGCGCACGCACGCCGGGGAGGTCGGGGACCGGGTGAGGCCGGAGGCGGGCGGACATGCGGCAAGCATAGCGCGCCCCCGGGGAAAACCGCCGCCGTGCCACCCGGTGACACCCCGACCTGCCGCGCCCTCGCTACGCTGCGCGCGATGAACGGCACCCAGCTCGTGCGGCGGCTCAAGACGATCCCGTTGACGGGACCGGGCGACGTGCAGGCCCTGGCCCAGCAGCTCCCCCAGCCGACCCCCGACGACGTGCTGGCGCTGCTGGAGCTGTGCCTGGGCCGAGGCGCCGACCCCGAGCAGCAACTCCACCGGTGCAGCCTGCTGGTGGTCCTGGTCCGCCAGGGCCCCGACCGCGCCCTGTTCGCCCCGCTGGTACGGGCGCTGCGCCCGGCCGACCCCACCCTGCGCGGCTCGCTGGTGCGCGCGATCCCGGTGGTCAACGACCCTGGCCGGCACGGCGAGCTCTGCGAGCTGCTGCGCAGCCCCGACCACGCGCTGCGCTCCGCCGCCGCCCGGGTGCTGGGCCAGGTGGGCGGCAAGCAGGCGATGGACCTGCTGGCCGGGATGGCCCGCGAGAAGGCCTTCGAGCACCGGGTGGCGGCGCTGGACGCGGCGGTGCGGGTGGGCGCGCACCGGGCGGTGCCGGCCCTGGTCGACGCCCTGCCCCTGTGCAGCCCCCAGGAGCGCACCCAGGTGGTGCGGATGCTGGGCGACCGCGAGCGCATGGGCGCCAACCGCGGCCCGGCCCTGCAGGCGCTGGCGCGGCTGCTGGAGGATCCCGACGAGGCGCTGGCCGTCGCCGCCGTCCAGGCCTTCGCCGGCATGGCCGACGAGGACCAGTGGTTCGAGCACCTGCCGGCCGCGCTGGAGTCGCGGCGGCCGGCGGTCGTCCGCGCCGCCGTGAGCAGCCTGGGCGCCTTCCGCTCGCCCCGGGCCATCGCCACGCTGCAGAGCAAGCTGCGGACCGGCAACAAGGCCGTGCGCGTGGTCGTCCTCGACACGCTGGAGGCCATCGGGACCGACGCCGTGCTGCCCGCCCTGGTCGACGCGCTGTCGCACAAGAGCCTGGCCGTGCGCTCCCGCGCGACCGAGGTCCTGGGCAACCTGGGCGCCCAGGGCAAGGTCGAGATCGCCCGCACCGTGATCTGGCTGCTGCGCAGCCCCGATCCGGACGTGCGACGGCTGGCGGTCGACATCGCGCGGCGGGCCAAGGACCCCAACGAGACGCTGTGGCCCCGGCTGTTCGAGCTGCTGCGGGACCAGGACTGGTGGGTGCGCGAGCGGGTGGCGGACGCCCTGGTCGAGCTGGCCGGCCGCCGGCTGATCCCCCACCTGGCGGGCTTCCTCGAAGACCCCGCCCCCCCGGTCCGCCTGTTCGCCGTGGACGTGCTGACCCGCATGAAGGCGACCGAGGCCCTGGGCGCCCTGGTGCGCGCGGCCCAGAAGGACGCCGACTGGTGGGTGCGCGAGCGGGCGATGGAGGCGATCGCCACCCTGGGCGACGCGCGGGCCGCGCCCTACCTGCTGCACATCGTGCTGACCGAGCCCAAGGTGCGCCTGGGCGGCCTGGCCGCGCTGGCCCGGCTGGGCGCCCGCGAGGTCGCCCCGCGCCTGGCGCCCCTGCTGCAGGAGGAGGACCCCGACGTGCGCCTGGCCACGCTGCGCGCCCTGGAGGTCCTGGGCGACGCCAGCCTGGCGCCGCTGCTCCTGCCGCTGGCCACCGACCCGCGGGTCGAGGTCCGGGAGCTGGCCCGCCGCCTGGCCGCCGGCTGGCAGCTCGAGCTGGCCGTCGCCGGCGGGGACGCGATCGCCGGCACGCCGCTGGACCACCTGCTCGTGCGCACCGCCCAGGCCCACGGCGACGACCTGCTCCTCTCGCCCGGCCGCAAGCCCTTCGTCCGCCGCATGAACGCCGTCGAGCCCCTGGCCGACGAGGTGCTCGACGACGAGGCCGTGCGCGCCCTGGTCCTGCCCATCCTCCACCCCGCCCAGCTCGCGGCGCTGGCGGCCCGCGAGGACGTCGACCTGTCCTACGAGGTGGCCTCCCACCGCCTGCGCTTCCGCGCCAACGTCTTCCACCAGATGCACGGCCTCTCCGCCGTCTTCCGCATCATCAAGGGGGCGATCCCCTCCCTGTCCACCCTGGGCCTGCCGCCGGTCGTCGCCCGCCTGGGCCGGCTCAAGAACGGCCTGGTCCTGGTCGGCGGCCCGACCGGCTCGGGCAAGTCCACCACCCTGGCCGCGCTGATCGACGACATCAACCAGTCCAGCGCCCGCCACGTCATCACCCTGGAGGACCCGATCGAGGCGGTGCACGGCAACCGCCAGGGCCTGGTCAACCAGCGCGAGGTCGGCACCCACACCCGCAGCTACCCGATGGCCCTGCGCGCCACGCTGCGCGAGGACCCCGACGTCATCCTGGTCGGCGAGCTGCGCGACCTGGACACCATCGCCTTCGCCGTCTCGGCGGCCGAGACCGGCCACCTGGTCTTCGGCACCGTGCACACCGTCTCCGCCGACACCACGCTGGACCGCATCATCAACGTCTTCCCCTCGACCCAGCAGGACCAGGTGCGATCGATGCTGGCCGGCAGCCTGCGCGCGGTGGTCTGCCAGTACCTGCTGCCGCGCGCCCAGGGCGAGGGGCGGGTGCTGGCCTGCGAGGTGATGCTCAACAACGACGCCGTCGCCAACCTGATCCGCACCGGCAAGACCTTCCAGCTCCCCAGCGTCATCGCCACCCAGCGGGCGGCGGGGATGCAGCTCATGGACGGCGAGCTGCTGCGCCTGGTGCGCGAGGGGACCGTCGGCGCCGAGGTCGCCTGGGTCAAGGCCCGCGACCGGCGCGAGTTCGAGGCCCTGCTCGGCGGGCCGCCGACCGACCGCGGCCCCCTGGGGGGGAGCTAGCCCATGCCCGCGATGCTGGACTCCTTCCTGCGCGTCGTCGTCGACCAGCGCGCCAGCGACCTGCACCTGCACGCCGGCAAGCGGCCCATCGTGCGCCTGGACGGCGACCTGGTCAGCCTGCCCTTCCGCGAGCTGTCCGACCTGGAGGCCGGGCGGCTGCTGCACGAGGTGCTGACCCCCGAGCAGCGCCGCGTGCTGGACCAGGACCAGCAGGTCGACTTCGTCTACGTCATCGACGGCCTGGCCCGCTTCCGCGCCAACGCCTTCGTGCAGCGCCAGGGGCTGTCGGCGGTCTTCCGCGTGATCCCCGACCACGTGCCGACCATGGACGAGCTGATGCTGCCCGGCGTCCTGCGGGGCCTCACCCGCCTGCAGAACGGCCTGGTGCTGGTCACCGGGCCCACGGGCTCGGGCAAGTCCACCACCCTGGCGGCGATGCTGCGCGAGGTCGACGAGACCTCCCGCCGCCACGTCATCACGCTGGAGGACCCGATCGAGTTCGTCCACCGCCCGCGCGGCGGGCTGGTCACCCAGCGCGAGGTGGGCCGCGACGTGGCCAGCTTCGCCTCGGGCCTGCGCTCGGCCCTGCGCGAGTCGCCCGACGTGCTGATGGTGGGCGAGCTGCGCGACCGCGAGACGGTCAGCCTGGCCCTGCAGGCCGCCGAGACCGGCGTGCTGGTCCTGGGGACCCTGCACACGAACTCGGCCGCCAAGGCCGTCGACCGCATCATCGACGTCGTGCCCGAGGCCAGCCGCGACCAGGCCCGCGGCGTGCTGTCGGTCCTGCTGCGCGGGGTGGTCGCCCAGGCCCTGTGCCGGCGCGCCGGCGGCGAGGGGCGGGTCGCCGCCCTGGAGATCCTGCTGCAGAACCACGCCGTCTCGAACATGATCCGCGAGGCCAAGACCCACCAGCTCGACGCGTACCTGCAGTCGGCCAGCCACGACGGCTCGGGCGCGGCGAGCATGGACCACAGCCTGTACCGGCTGTGCCGCGACGGGCTGATCGAGACCGAGGAGGCCCTGCGCCAGGCCAACGGCCCCGAGCTGCTGCGGGAGCGCCTGGCCGAGCTGGAGCGCGGGGTGGACGGGTGAGGTCCGGGCCCTGGACCCGTGGCCAGGCCGACGACGGCCCCGGCCGCGACGTGCGCCTGGCCTGGCCCCGCCTGGTGCCCCGCTTCGAGGCGGTGTCCGACGGCCTGCGCAAGCTGGGCCACCCCATCGAGGCCGGCTGGCTGCTGGTGGCCCTGGTCGAGGCCGAGCTGCGCCGCGGTGGCGAGCTGGCCCCCGAGGCGCGCCGGCTGGCACTGCGCGCGGCGGAGCTCTTCGACGCCGGCCGGGCCCGCCTGCTGGCGGCGCGCCTGGCGGCCGCGGCGGGCGACGTGTCCGGCGCGGCCCGCCTGCTGCGCGAGGGGGGCGAGGAGGAGGCCGCGCGGGCCCTGCTGGAGGAGGCGCCCCGGCGTGTGCCGCTGGGCGACGCGATGGTGGGCGTGCGCGACCCGGGGCGGGCCGCGACCGAGCCGGCGATGGTCCGCCAGGGCGCCGCGGCGGCGCTGGCCCGGGTGGCCGCGCACGGGCGCCTGGACGTGGCGCGGGCGCTGGCGCTGGCCCTGGAGCTGCCGGAGCCGACCAGCCCGGCGCTGGCGGGCGCGCAGGCGCGGGTGCAGGAGGCCGAGGGCCTGGCCCGAAAGGGACGCCTGCTGGACGCCGCGAGCGCCTGGCGCGCCGCCGAGCAGCCCGAGCGGGCCCTGGCCGAGCTGTGCCGCGTGCCCCACGGCGACCCCGACTGGCGCGAGGCCTGTCGCCAGGCCGTCGAGCTGGCCGTGCAGCTCGACCACCTGGGCTTCGAGCTCGACCACCTGGTCGCGCCCTGGATCCGCAGCGGCCCCACCAGCCCGCGCGAGCGGGACGCCTTCGCCTCGCTGGCGGAGCTGTACCGCGACCACGCGCAGCCCGAGGCCGCCCGCGAGACCCTGGAGGCCGCCCTGCGGGCCTTCCCCGCGGACCCCGTCCTGGCCGCCGCCTGCGCGGCCCTGCCGCCGCGGCCCGCCCTGGCGCCCCGCACCTCGGCGCCGCTGCCGGACCTGCCGGACCTGCCGGACCTGCCGCCGCTGCCCCCTCCGCCGTCGGCCCGGGGCGCGTCCCCCTCGCCCCCCGGCCCCTCGCCCACCCCTCCCCGCCGCCCCCGCCCCGACGACGACGACGGCGCCACCATCGTCCCCGACTCGCTGGACAGCATCCTGCCCGCCGGGGACGGCGCCCGGGCGACGACGGCCCCCCAGGTGACCGCCTGGGGGCGCAGCCGCGTCGAGGCCGGGCCCCGTCGCTCGCAGGTGCCCCGCGCCGCGCGCCCGGGCGTGCCCGCGCCCACCGGCGACGCCCGGGTGGTCTTCGCGCCCGGCCAGGTGGTCGCCGAGCGCTACCGCATCGACGCCGAGCTGGGCGAGGGCGGCATGGGCACCGTCTTCCAGGCCTGGGATCTCGAGCTGCACGAGGCGGTGGCGCTCAAGGTGCTGACGGTGCCCGTGCACAGCGAGAAGCTGGTCGAGCGCTTCCGCCGCGAGCTGCGCCTGGCGCGCCGCCTCACCCACGACAACGTGGTGCGCGTCCACGACCTCGGCCTGTACCAGGGCTGGCGCTACATCAGCATGGAGCTGCTGTCCGGGGCCGACCTGTCCCATCGCCTGCGCAGCGGCCCGCCGCCCCTGGCCATGGCGGTGGACCTGGTGTGCCAGGCGGCCGAGGGGCTGTTCGCCGCCCACCAGCAGG
Source organism: Myxococcota bacterium (assembly GCA_023150805.1). Classification (GTDB taxonomy): domain Bacteria; phylum Myxococcota_A; class UBA796; order UBA796; family UBA2385; genus UBA2385. Next base: position 55,391 of record JAKLKF010000004.1, read on the forward strand.
GCGTCGTGCACCGCGACGTGAAGTCGGCCAACCTGTTCCTGACCGACGAGGGGCGGGTCAAGGTGATGGACTTCGGGCTGGCCGCCTCGCAGCAGGTCGAGGGCGCGCTCCGCATGACCCACGCGGGCACCGTCGCCGGCTCGCCGGCCTACATGGCGCCCGAGCAGGGCAGCAGCCTGGATCGGGCCACCGCGCAGAGCGACCAGTACAGCCTGGGCGTGGTGGCCTACGAGCTGCTGACCGGGGGCCTGCCCTTCGAGCACCCCGAGCTGCTGCCCCTGCTGCGGCTGCACGCCGAGGCCCCCGTGCCCTCGCTGCGCGGGCGGGACCCGGCGATCCCCGCCGCCCTGGAGGCCGCCGTGCTGCGCGCGCTGCAGAAGGCGCCCCAGGACCGCCACACCGACTGCCGGGCCTTCGCCCAGGCGCTGCGCGCCGCCGTGGTCCCCCGGTGACCGCAGCCTGCGCCCTGGCCGGCCGCTGCGGCGGCTGCCCGTGGATCGACCGCCCCCTGGAGGCGCAGCGCGCCCACCGGGTCGAGGCCCTCCGGCGCGCCTGGCAGCAGGCGGGCCTGGATCCCGCGGCCCTCGCCGCCCTCCCCCTCCACCCGGCCGGCGACCTGGGCCTGCGGGACCGGGCCGACCTGTCCCTGCGGCGCGACGGGGCAGCGCTCACCATCGGCCTGCGCAGCCTGGACGGCGCCGAGCTGGTCGACCTGCCGACCTGCCCGGTGCAGAGCCCCGCCCTGGCCGCCGCCTACGCCCACCTGCGCGCCGACCCGCCCCCCCTGCTGACGCGCGCGGGCCTGCGCCTGCGGGTGGGGCCCCAGGGCCAGCGCGGGCTGTGGCTGGACGCCGCCAACGCCGAGCTGAAGGCCCTGCTGGACGAGGGCGCGTGGCTGTCGCGGCTGCTCGACCAGGGCGTGGTGCTCGAGGCCGGACAGAAGCACAAGCGGGTGCTGCCGGGCGAGGCCGGCCGGCCGCGCCTGGGCCGGCCCGAGGTGGCGCCCTGGTCGCTCACCCGCCTGGGCGCGGGCACGACCCCGGTCTTCACGGCGGTGTCGGGCTTCACCCAGCCGGGCATGGCGGCGAACCTGGTGCTGGTCGACGCGGTGCGGGGGGCGGCGAGGGCCAGCGGGGCCCGGCGCTGGCTGGAGCTGGGCGCGGGCGCCGGCAACCTGACGCTGATGCTGGCCGGCGAGGGCTGGCAGGTGGCCGCCGTCGAGCTGGACCCGGTGGCGCGGCAGGGCCTGCTGGCCGGGGCGAGGGCCGCCGGCTGCGAGGATCGGATCCGCCTGGCCCGCGGCAACCTGCAGCGCGTGGACGAGGCGCTGGCCGCCGAAGCCGCCCAGGCCGAGGGGCTGCTGGTCGACCCGCCCCGCTCGGGCCTGGGCGCGCTGGTGCCGACCCTGGCCCTGCTGCCCGCCGACCGCCTGCCACCGGCGATCGTGCACGTCTCCTGCTGGACCGAGAGCTTCGCCGCCGACACCGCCCGCCTGCTGGACCTGGGCTACCTCCTGGAGCGGATCGAGGGCGTCGACCAGTTCCCGCACACGCCCCAGGCGGAGTGGGTGGCGCTGCTGCGCCGGGGGTGAACGACGCGCGACCCGCGCCCACCGGGCTATCCTGACCGGAACCCCGGAGGCCCCGTGTCGCGCTCGTCTCTCCCCTCGTGGTCCCGCCGCCGCGTGCTCCAGGCCGCCGGCACCGGCACGGCCATGGCCTCGATGCCCGCCTTCCTGGCCGCCTGCGGCCCCAAGCAGGCCGAGCCCGTCGCCCTGGCCGCCCCCACACCCGCGGGCCTGCCCGACGACCCCTTCCTGACCTGGTTCGGCATCGACGAGGCGACGATCCGCACCGTGATGGCCGAGCTGACGGCCCGGGGCGCGGACTGGGCCGACCTGTACTTCCAGCACGCCCGCACCACCAGCGCCTCGATGGAGGACGGCATCATCGGCGAGGCCAGCGCCCGCGTGGAGCAGGGCGTCGGCCTGCGCTGCGTGGTCGGCGACCAGGTCGGCTACGCCTTTACCGAGGACCTGTCGCTGCCGGCCATGCTGGGCGCCGCCCGCACCGCCGCCGCCATCGCCAAGGGGACCACCGCGGCCACCCCCGAGCACTACAGCCTGGGCAGCCTGGGCGGTCGCTACGCCCTGGCCGTGCCCTGGGACCAGGTCGGCATCGGCGAGCGCCTGCCCATCCTGTCCCGGTGCGAGGCCCTGGTCCGCCAGAAGGAGGCGGCGACCCAGAAGGTCAGCGTCTCGTGGACGGACACCGACGAGCGGGTGCTCATCGCCGACCTGTCCGGTCGGGTCACCGTCGACCGCCGCCCGATGAGCCGGCTGTGGGTGAACGTGACGGCCAAGAAGGGCGACCAGGTCCAGTCCAACCGCAGCAACCTGGCCGGTCGCCGGGGGCTGGACTGGTACACCGAGGCGCGGCTGGACCAGGTCTGCCAGGAGGCGGTCGACCGCACGATGGTGCTGTTCGAGGCGCGGCGCCCGCCCGCCGGCGAGCTGCCGGTCGTCCTGGCGGCCGGCGCCAGCGGCATCCTGCTGCACGAGGCGATCGGACACGGGCTCGAGGCGGACTTCAACCGCAAGGGCACCAGCATCTACGCCGACCTGATGGGCAAGCAGATCGCCCCCGACTTCGTCACCATCGTGGACGATGGCACGCAGGACGGCGAGCGCGGGGCGCTCAACGTCGACGACGAGGGCACCGAGGGCCAGCGCACCGTCCTGGTCGAGGGCGGCGTGCTGAAGAGCTACCTGCACGATCGCATCTCGGCCCGGCACTACGGCATCCCCTCGACCGGAAGCGGCCGGCGCGAGTCCTACAAGCAGGATGCGCTCGACCTACATGCTGGACGGACCGCACGACAAGGACGAGATCATCGCCAGCGTCGACCGGGGCATCATCGCCGAGACCTTCACCAACGGCCAGGTGCAGATCGGCGCCGGCGACTTCACCTTCTACATCAAGAACGGTTGGCTCATCGAGGGCGGCAAGGTGACGGCCCCGATCAAGGACTGCAACATCATCGGAAACGGTCCCGACGCGCTGCGCAAGGTGACGATGGCGGCGGCGGACAGCAAGCTCGACACCGGCGGCTGGACCTGCGGCAAGGACGGGCAGGGCGTGCCCGTCAGCCAGGGCCTGCCCACCATCCTGGTCAGCGCCATGACCGTCGGAGGCACCCGTGGTTGACACCCTGCTCTCTCTCGCGGGCGCCGCGGTGGAGTCGGCGAAGGCGGCCGGCGCCGCCGAGGCCTGGGCCAGCACCAGCCGCAGCCGGCAGGTGGAGTTCAGCGTGCGCGACGGCGTGCTGGAGAAGGTCAGCGAGGCCACCAGCCAGAGCCTGTCCCTGCAGGTGTGGGTGGACGGTCGCTACTCCTCGACCAGCAGCACCGACCTGCGCCCCGAGGAGCTGGCCCGCCTCGCGCGGGAGGCCGTCGAGCTGACCCGGGCGCTCCAGCCCGATCCGCACCGGCAGGTGCCCGACCCGGCCCTGTTCGCCGGCCGGGCCACGGTCGACCTGGACCTGGTGGACCCCACCGTCCAGGCGCTCACCCGCGAGCAGCGCGAGGCGCTGTGCCGGGAGCAGAACGAGGCGCTGGCCGGCCAGGACAAGGTGATCAGCGCCACCAGCGGCAGCACCGACGGCCACGGCGCCTCGGCCATGGTGAGCAGCAACGGCTTCCAGGGCAGCCAGGAGAGCACCTGGCTGTGGATCGGCAGCGAGGTGACCCTGCAGGACGCCGTGGGCCGCCCCGAGGGCTGGATGTGGGCCGGCGGCCCGCACCGGGCGATGGTCCCCGCGCCCGCCCAGGTGGCGGCCGAGGCGATGAAGCGCGCGCGCGACCGCCTGGGCAGCCAGAAGGGCCCCACCACCCGCGGCCTGATGGTGGTCGAGCCCTCGGCGGCCGGGCGCCTGCTGCAGAGCCTGCTCGCCGCGGCGAACGCCGGCGCCGTCCAGCAGGGCCGCAGCTTCTGGGGCAGCCGCCTGGGCAAGAAGGCGGTCAGCGGCAAGCTCACCGTCACCGACGAGCCCCTGCTGCCCCGCGGGCTGGCCAGCCGCCTGTACGACGGCGAGGGCATCGCCGCGAAAGCCATGCCCCTCATCGAGGGCGGCGTCTTCAAGAACCTGTACGTCGACACCTACTACGGCCGCAAGCTCGGCATGGCGCCCACCACCGGCGGGCCCAGCAACCGCGTGGTCAAGCCCGGCAAGCGCGCCCTGGCGGCGATCATGAGCGATCTCGGCGAGGGCGTGCTGGTCACCTCCTGGCTGGGGGGCAACGCCGACAGCACGACCGGCGACTTCTCGCTGGGCATGCGCGGCCACCACGTCACCAAGGGCCGGGCGGGACCGCCCATCGGCGAGATGAACGTCACCGGCAACCTGGTCGACCTGTTCAGCCGCCTGGTCGAGGTCGGCAACGACCCCTGGCCCTACAGCGCGCTGCGGGCGCCGACCCTGGTCTTCGAGGGGGTGGACTTCAGCGGGGCCTGAGGAGGGCGAGCGGGCCGCGCGACATCCTGCGACACCGCTCCACAGCTCGCGACACCCCCCTCGCCGCGCCTGTTGCACCATGGTCGGGCACCCTCCTCCCGCGGAGCCGCCATGGACCGGCGCGGCCTCACCCTCGTCGAGCTGCTGATCTCCCTCGCCCTGGCCGGCGTCCTGGCCGCGGTGGCGGCGCCGGCCTGGGAGGACGCGAAGCTGCGGGCCGAGCGGGCCGAGCTGCCCTCGCACCTCGACGGCATCGCCCGGGCCGAGCAGGCCCACCACCTGGCGACCGGACACTGGGTGCCGGCGGAGCGCTTCGCGCCGGACGCGCGGCCGGGGCGCAAGGCGCGGGAGTGGGCGGCCTCGGGCGGCTTCCAGGACCTGGGCTGGGCGCCCGAGGGGCCGGTGCGGGGCAGCTACGCCGTCTACGTGAGCGCCCGCGGCTTCGAGGCGCACGGCGTGAGCGACCTGGACGGGGACGGGGCCTGGAGCTGGTGGCGCGCGCAGGGCCAGGGGCCGGCGGAGACCCTGTCGGCGCCCGACGAGTACTGAGCCAGCGGCGGGGTCCCGCTACAGGTCGTCGATCTTGTCCTGGACCTGGACCTGGCTGGCGGTGCCGAACCAGGTCCAGGCGATGTCCATGCTGGCGCCGATGACGTAGGTCTTGGGCGGGGCGCGCTCGGCCCAGGTGTTGACCAGCTCGCCGGTGGGGTCGACGAGCACAGTGGACACGCCCCAGGCGCTGGCCCACCCCAGCGCGTCGGCGGTGTCGGCGGTCACGCCGTCCTCGTCGCGGCCGACCAGGGCGACGACGGTGGCGTCCTCGACCGCACCCAGCCAGGTGGTCATGTTGGTGAAGGCGGGGTCGTCCATGTGACCGACCACCAGCACGACGTTGCGTCCGTAGAGGGAGTGCAGGCGGAAGGGGCTGCCCGCCTGGTCGGTGGCCACCAGGTCGTAGGCGGTGTCGCCGGCGTCGTAGCCCGTGCCCTTGATGACGGGCCCGGTGCCGGTGTCGTCGGTGGTGCCGCCGTCGGTGGTGCCGCCGTCGGTGGTGCCGCCGTCGCTGCCGGTGCCGGTGTCGTCGGTGGTGCTGCCGCCGTCGCCGGTGGCCCCCCCGTCGCCGGTGGGCACGCCCATGTTGTTGTCGCCGCCGCCCTGGCCGAAGGGATCGTCCCCCTTGGTGCCACAGGCGAGCAGGGGGAGGAGCAGGAGGGGGAGGATGGTGCGCATGGGGCGGAAGGTAGCACGACCCGCGCTCAGGGCAGGGCCTCGAGCCGATAGCGCCCGTCGGCCCAGGTCGCGCGCAGGACGGGGGCGGGGCCGGTGGAGGCCGGCCAGCCCTGGCAGACCAGGTCGCGCCCCTCGCGGAGCTCGGAGAGGCCGAGCAGCACCTCGCAGCCGTCGTGCCGGTCGCGGGTGCCCAGCCCGGTCCGGGGGGACACCAGGACCGGGCCACCGGCGGCGGGGGCCGGCAGCTCGGCCAGCAGCCGGGCCTCCGGCGCGAAGGCGGCGGCGGCCCGGCGGGCCAGGCCCAGGCCGTCCTGCAGGCCCAGGGCGGCGAGCAGGGCGGCGAGCAGGGCGGCGGCGGCGCGGCGGGGTGGCGAGCGCAACAGGGGGCCCAGGCCGGCGGCGGCGAGCAGCCCCAGCAGCGCGGCGGGCACGACCTGCATGCGCACGATGGCGGTCTCCAGGCCGGCCAGCCAGCCGGCGACGGCCGCGGCCTGGGCGAGCAGGAAGAGCAGGACCAGGCGGGCCGCGGGCGCGCCGCGGCGCAGGGCGAGGGCGCCGCCGACCAGGCCCAGGGCGAGCAGGAGCAGGCCGCCGCTGTCGAAGGCCTGGCGGCCGAGCAGCCCCAGGTCCGCCAGCCACGCGGTGGCGGAGAGGCGGTCGGTGAGGCCTTCCCAGTCGGCGTAGTCGACCGGCGAGGGGGCGTAGCCCGGCCCCGCGAGGGCGCGCAGCGCGATCCAGGCCAGCGGCCCCACCGCCGCGACCAGGGCCCGCGGGTCCCGCCGCCACGACAGGTACAGCGCCACGAGGGGCAGGCCCTCGGTGCGCGTGAGGGCCGCCAGGCCCACCAGCAGGTCGGCCGGCCACCAGCGGCCCTCCCCGGCGCGCGCGCGCAGGGCGAGGGCCAGGCCCCCCAGCACCAGGGCCAGGTAGGTCCCCTCCTGGTACAGGGCGGCGCTCCAGCACAGCCAGGGGCCGAACACGCCGACCGGGACGAAGAGCCAGCCCGCCGCCTGGGCCGCGGGGTCGCCGGCGGGACCGGCCATGCGGCGCGCGGCGACGGCCCCGGCGGCCACACCCAGGGCCGCGACCAGGGACAGGGCCAGGCGCGCGACCTGGTGGTCGCCGCCCAGGGCCGCGACCAGGGCGATCAGGAGCTGGGCGCCGGGCTGCCAGTCGCGGACCAGCAGGTGGTGGCGACCGGCCCAGCGCTGGAAGGCGTCGAAGGCGTAGGGCGTCGGCGTGGCGAGCACGACCGCGACGCGCGCCGCGGCCGCGAGCAGGAAGGCCGTCACGGGCAGGGCCAGCCCGGCGCGGGTGCCGGTCACGACCGGGTCAGAGGACGGCGGGGCACCAGGGAGGCGCCACCTGGCCCTGGACGGTCCACGCCGCGCAGCCGTCGCAGGCGACATCGCCGTCCAGCTCCAGCGCCTGCCGCTGGTCGAGCTGCGCGGCGAACAGGCCGTCGGTGGGCTCCAGCTCGCAGGTCTCGGGGGCGACGCGCCAGGCCCCCTCGACCGCGGTGGGATCCCCCTCGTCCAGGGCGACGAAGCCCCGCACGGCGGCGTCGGCCACACGGTCCTGGTCCAGCCGCAGGCTGTAGCGCAGGTCCAGGCTGACCAGGCCGTCCTGGCAGTCGACGTGGGCGCCGCAGGTGGTGGCCGCGGCGTCGAGCAGGATCAGCTCGCCCTGGCCGCGCAGCTCGACCGCGCCGTCCAGGTAGAGCTGCAGCCCGTCGGCGTCCAGCACGGCGAAGCGCTCCCCGGCGACCCACGCGCCGTCGGGGCCGTCGAAGCGCTGCAGGCTGCCCTCGACCACCGTGCCGTCCAGCGTGACGCAGCCGCCCGACCAGGTCTCCACGCCGTCCACCAGGTCGACGACCGGGCAGCCGTCATCCTGGGGCAGCGCGTCGGCGGGCGACAGGACCAGCTCGACCAGGCCGTCGGGCTGCACCGCCGACCAGGCCGCGCCGATGGCGGCCGGCGAGGCGAGCGGGGCCTGCGGCTCGGCCTGGGGCAGGCAGCCCCCGGCCAGGCCGAGTCCGAGCAGCAAGAGCGGGTGCGGGCGCGCCATGGTCCTCACCAGTATGGCCCTGGGGCGCCCACCGTCAAGGGCGCCCCGGAGGCGCCGGCTACAGGATGCCGTACTCCGGCCCCTGGCCACCCTCCGGCGGGACCCACCGGATGATCTGGTAGGGGTCCCGGATGTCACAGGTCTTGCAGTGCACGCAGTTGCTGAAGTCGACCCGCATCTCCTTGCGGCCCGTCGCCTCGTTCTCGACCATGTTGTAGACCTGGGCCGGGCAGAACCGCTCGCAGGGGTTGCCGTACTCCTCCTTGCAGCGGGTGGCGCAGATCTCCGTGTCCTGGATGATCAGGTGGCAGGGCTGGTGCTCGTCGTGCTTGGTGCCTGACATGAACACGTCGGTCAGCTTGTCGATCAGGTACTGGCCGTCGTAGGTCAGGTCGTCGCGGGCGGGGAAGGGGTGGCTGCCGTGCACGGCCGCGGCCTTCTGCATGCCCTTGAAGTCCGGCGAGAAGGGCGTGATGTCGCGGCCCGGGCCGAACAGGTACTGCATGCCGGCCTTGAAGCTGCCGGGGATGAAGCCGCTCTTGAAGGCGGCGTGCCAGTTCTTGGCGGGCTCCATCTCGGCCTTGACCCAGCTCTGGTCGATCTTCTCCTTGAAGGCGGCCAGGGCCTTCTCGGAGCTGTCGCCGGACTTGAGCGCCTCGAAGGCCGTCTCGGCGGCCAGCATGCCGCTCTTCATCGACAGGTGGATGCCCTTGATGCGCATCGGGTTGAGGAAGCTGGCGCTGTCTCCCACGACCATGACGCCGGCGCCGTAGAGCTTGGGGATCGACGCCCAGCCGCCCACGGTGACGGTCTTGGCGCCGTACTTGACCACCTTGCCGCCCTTGAGCTTGCCGCGGACGAAGGGGTGGTCCTTGAGCTTCTGCAGCAGGTAGTGGCAGTCCATGGCCGGATCCTTGGCGTCGAGCGCCACGAGCAGGCCGATGCACGCCTTGTCGCCCTCCATCGTGTAGATGAAGGAGCCGCCGAAGGTGTCCATGTCCAGCGGGAAGCCGGCCATCAGGGTCACCTCGCCCTTGGTCACCGACCCGGGCGGAAGCTCCAGCACCTCCTTGCAGCCGATCTCGTAGACCTGGGGCTGGCTGTCCTTGTCCAGCCCGAGCTTCTCGTTCACCACCCGGACCAGGTGACCGCGCGGCCCCTCGCCCAGGATGGTGACCTTGGCCTCGAGGTTCATGCCGGGCTCGAAGTTGCTCTTCTGCTCGCCGTGGGCGTCGATGCCCTTGTCGCCCGTGCGCACGCCCGCGACGCGCTGCGGGTCGCTCTCGTCCCAGATGATGTCCACGCCGGCGAAGCCGGGGAAGATCATCACGCCCTTCTCCTCGGCGATGCCGGCCAGCCACTTCTGGAAGCGGGCGATCGAGATGATGGGCAGGCCGTGGTCCTGCATGAAGGGCGGCATGATCGGCGCCGGGAAGGCGCTGCCCTTCGTGAGGAACTGCATGCTCTCCTTCTCGACCCTGCGCTCCAGCGGGAAGTCCTCGCGCTGGTCCCAGTCCGGGATCAGCTCGGCGAGGGCCTTGGGGTCGAGCACGGCGCCAGAGATGGCGTGGGCGCCGATCTCCGAGCCCTTGTCGATGAGCGCGATCATCGGCTCCTGGATCTTCTGGTCCTCCGGCGCGGTCTCGTTGTGCTTGCCGATGAGGTCCATCAGGTGGATCGCGCCCGCGAGGCAGGCGGGCCCGCCGCCGACGAAGAGCACGTCGACGGGCATGGTCTCGCGTTCCATCTCGACTCCCTGGGGTTGGAGCGACGCGGGGAGGGCCGGTCGGGCCGGGCCGGGCGCCGCTGAAGGAAGATTCAGTCATAACGCGCCACGCCCCCGCGGGCTCTGCCGCGTGGCGTCGCGCGGGTGCCGGTGGCGCCCGTGGCGGATAGCGGGCATGGTGGAAGCAGGAGGGTTCTTGACCAAGCGCCTCGCGATCTTCGCCACCCTGCTGGTGGCGCTCCTCGTGGCCGACCAGGTCACCAAGTGGCTGGTGATCCAGCACATCGCCTACCGGACCGAAGAGATCATGGTCGTGCCCGGCTTCTTCAGCCTGGTGCACGCCCGGAACACGGGCGCCGCCTTCGGGCTGCTCAACGACTTCGAGTACCGGATGTACGTCTTCGCGGCCTTCACCGTGATCGCGGTGGGGGTGCTGGCGCACATGGCCTGGCAGCTCCCCGACGACGACCGCTTCCAGACCGTGGCGCTGGCGATGATCGCCTCGGGCGCACTCGGCAACGCCGTCGATCGCGTGCGCTTCCAGTACGTGACCGACTTCCTGCGCGTCTTCGTCGACAGCCCCAAGGCCAAGGCCTGGCTCATCGACACCTTCGGCACCAACGAGTGGCCCAGCTTCAACGTGGCCGACTCCTGCATCGTCGTGGGGCTCGGCGCCTTCGTCGTCTACTACCTCTTCCTGCAGAAGGACGAGGCGGTGGAGCCCTCGCCGCCGGCCGAGCCGGTCAGCGACCTGCCCTCGCCTCGCTGAGCGGGATGGCGCCGCCGCTCACAGCCGGTCGCGCCAGGCCTGGTAGAGGATGAGCGTCCACAGCTTCAGGCCGTGGTTGGCGCGCCGGTCCAGGTGCTCGTCCAGCAGGGCCTGCACGCCGTTGGGGCTCCAGGTGCCCGAGCCGTCGTCCAGCAGCCGCTGCACGCGATCCCGCAGGAAGCCGATCCCGCCGGTCCGCAGCCAGCGGTCCAGCGGGGCAGGCAGCGAGCGCTTGGGGCGGCGCAGCAGGCGGTCGGGCAGCCGACCCTGCATCGCCAGGCGCAGCGGCGCCTTCGTCTCGGTGCGTGCGCCCATGCGGCGCAGCTTGACGGCGGCGGGCCAGCCGTTGCACAGGGCCACCAGCTCGGCGTCCAGCAGCGGGTAGCGGACCTCGACGCCGGCCGCGGTCGCCATGCGCTCGGCACGGGCCAGGCTGTCCTGGGGAAGCCAGCCCCGCTGCCAGACGTGCAGGATCTGGTTCAGCGGGTCGGTGTCCACCTCCTGGTAGAGGGGCTCGAGCACGGTCCGGCGGATGCCCGGCCGCACCAGGCCGATGTCGCGAAGGACCTGGATCCGCTCGTGGGACTTGAAGACCCGCGAGCCGCCGATCAGGCGGTCGGCGCCGAAGTGGTCGGGGGCGACGGCGAGGTCGCGCAGCCCGGCGCGCCGGGCCAGCAGGCGCACCAGGTCCCGGGTCGGGCGCGGCACCCGGCTGACGACCCGGCTGCCCCGCATCCGCCGGGCGATGGCCTCGATGCCCCGACCACCGAGGACCTCGTCGCCGCCGTCGCCGCCGAGCAGGACGCGCCGGTGGGCGCGCAGGTGCTCGAAGAAGAGGAGCTGGATGACCGCGGCCGGGGAGGGCAGGGGCTGGCCCATGGCCGCCGTCGCCCGGTCGACCGCGGCCACGAGGTCCTGGTCGCTGATGCGCACCACCTCGTGGCGTGCGCCCAGCACCGTCGCGGCGCGGGCGGCGAAGGGGCTCTCGGCGGCCGGGTCGTCGGCGACGGCGACCGTGCAGGCCGCGATGTCCGGCTGCAGCTCGCGGGCGTGGTACAGGATGGCCGAGGAGTCCAGGCCCCCGGAGAGCAGGGTGGCGACTGGCTCACCGTGGGGCAGCAGGCGCTGGACCGAGCGGCGCAGGGCCTGGTCGACCGCCTGGGCCGCCTCGGACGCGTCGGGCCCGTGGGTCCCCGGCCGGCACCAGCCCGGGTCGAACCACCGGGCCAGGCGCGTGCCGCCCGCGTCCAGGCGCACGACGTGGCCGGGCGGCACCTCGAAGACGTCGCGCAGCAGGGTCGCCGGCGCGTGCAGGTACCGGAAGCTCAGGTACTCGGCCAGGTGGTCCAGCGCCGGCTCCCGGGAGACCCACGACAGGCCGGTCAGGGCGGGGATGGACGAGGCGAAGGCCAGCCGCGCTCCGCTGCGGGCCCAGAACAGGGGCCGGCCGCCGAAGGGGTCGCGCGCCAGCCACAGGACCTGCGCGCCGGGCTCCCAGCGCGCGAGCGCCCACGACCCGACCAGCCGGCGGAGCGCCGCGAAGTCCGGCTCGTCCCACCCGCGCGCCACGGCGGCGCCCTCCCCACCTGCCAGGTCCCCGTCGACGGCCACCCAGTCGCGCGCCTGGCCGGGGTGCAGCAGCCCCGCGCCAGGGGTCGACAACGAAGCCCAACGATTCCGGTCCCCTGCGGCAACCGTCCCGGGATCCAGGACCGGGTCCGGATCGCCGTCGAAGCGCAGGGAACCCGCGATCAGCGCCATGTTTCACCGGATCGACGCGCGTCAGGGGTTGTAAGCTCCTGTAAGGATGTGTAAGCAGCCTGGTCCTTTCGATGGGTGAGCCCTCGAACGCGCCCCCGGGCGCGCACGCGCCCTCGGGGTGAGACCGATCTCTGCCCTTGGACATGCCCGCCCGCGCGGAGGAACGTCATGCACACCATCGCGTCCCCTTCTCTCGCCGAGTCCGCCGCCGCAGCCCCGGGGGTCCTTCCCGCCGGCCTGCACGCCCCGATGTCGCCCGCGCTCGCGCCGGACGAGCTGATCCGCTGGGTACGCCTGGGCATCCTCGACTCCTGTGTCTGGACGGCCGCCACGCTGGGCGCGCTGCCCCTGTTCGCAGCCCACCTCATGGGGCTGCCCCCCGACCTGCGGCCGGGCGCGGTCATCTTCCTCTCCGGGCTGGCCATCTACAACCTCGACCACCTCGCCGACAGCTTCAAGGAGCGCGGCTCCATGCACCGGTGGACCGAGGGCATCGGCCGGCCCGCCCTGGCGGCCCTCGTCGCGGGCAGCCTGGCGGCGCTCGTCGGCCTGCTGCTCGCGGCCCCGCGGCCGGTCGCCCTGGTCGTGGCGGCCTACGTGGGCGTCGGGATGGTCTATGGCCTGCCGGTGCTGCCGACGTGGCGCGCGGGCCGACCGGCGTGGCGCCGGCCCAAGGACCTGCCCGGGCTCAAGGCCGCCATCGTCGCGGGGTCGATCTGCGTGGCGGCGGTGGGCCTGCCGCTGGCCTACGCCGGCGCGCCCCTGCATGCGGGCGCGGTGCCCGCCGCGCTCTTCACGTGGGCCTTCGTCGTGAGCAACGCGATCATGTGCGACGTGGGGGACCTGCGCGCCGACCTCGCCTCGGGTGTGCCCACCCTGCCGGCGCTCCTGGGGGTTCCCCGGACCCGCGGGCTGCTGCTCGCCGGCAACGCGAGCCTGACGGCGCTGTACACCGGGGCCTGCGCGGGCGGTATGGTGGCCATGCACGTCGAGATCCTCGTCGGTGCACTCCTGGTGTCCACCTACGTGGTGCTTCTCGACGAGCGCACCCCCAAGCAGCTCATGTCGCTGTTGCTCGACGGCTGCTCCTTCGTCCCTGCGATCATGGTCCTCGCCCTGCATGGCTCGAACGGCTGAGCTCCCTGCCGCGACGTCTGCGTCTCCCCCGGACGCAGACAGCGCCAGCATCGAGCGGGACCGCACCCGGCGCTTCCTGATCAGCCACTGGCTGATCCTGGCGGTCACCGCGTTGACCATGGCCGGCAACCTGGCCACCGGGATGGTCGGCCGACAGGCCACGGCCCAGTTCTTCTGGATGTCGCTCATCATCGGGGGCATGACGGCCTTCGGCACGCTGCGCCTGCGCGCGGGCAAGGGCACCGCGACGCTGATCTCGGCGATGCTCTACATCGACTCCGCCGTGTGCCTGGTCTACTTCTACCTGGCGGGCGAGTTCGAGACGCCGGCCATGGGGCTGTTGACCATCCCCATCATCATGGCGCCGATCTACGCCCGTCGGCGCGCGGTCTGGGGCATCGCCGGCACCCAGATCTTCCTCTACCTGTTGTTGATGGCCGGCCGCACGGGCGGCGGGCTGAGCTGGTTGCCCTACGGCTACATGGTGGACCCCGAGGATGTCGCCAACCCGCAGTTCGTGGTCCTGTCCATCGGCGCCTTCATCACGGTGACCATCGCCGTGGCGATGCTGGCGGGCGAGGCGAGCATCGACATCCTCACCTCCCGCTCCCAGCTCCAGACCGAGGTCGCCCGCCAGACCCAGGCGCTGGCGCAGGCCAAGGCGGCCGTCGAGCGCAGCAACCAGGAGCTGGCCCAGGCCAACGACCAACTCCGCACCTCGAACCTGGCGCTCGCCCAGTTCAACGCCGCGATCAGCCACGACCTGCGCTCCCCGCTGCAGACCCTGACCCTGCACCTGGAGCTGCTGGTCACCGACGAGCCCGACCGGCCCCACGCCGTCGCGCTCTCGCCCGAAGCGCGCGAGCGCCTGGAGCGGGTCCTGACGGCCGCGCACCGGATGGGGCGCATGATCCACGACCTGCAGGACCTCGCCAGCGCGACCACCCGCCTGGGCGAGCTGCGCCCGGTCGACCTGGACCGGCTCTGCGGCCAGGTGATCGACGACCTGTCGGCGCGGATCGCCCGCACGGGCGCCCGGGTCCGGGTCTCCAGCCCGCTGCCCGTCGCCGCCGGCAACGTCGGCCTGCTGCGCAGGGTGCTGCAGAACCTGGTGGAGAACGCGATCAAGTACGGCGGCGAGCACGCGCCCGAGGTGCGCCTGGCCGGGGTGCCCGCGGCCGCCGGCAAGGTGGCCTTCGCCATCGAGGACAGCGGGCCGGGGATCGACGCCAGCGACCACCAGCGCATCTTCGAGTTGTTCCGCCGCCTGGAGCGCGACGCCGACCGCGAGGGCACCGGCGCGGGCCTGGCCATCGTCGCCCGGATCGTCGAGGCCCACGGGGGCACGATCCAGGTCGAGAAGGGGGTGGACCTGCCCGGGGCGCGCTTCGTCGTGACCCTGGACGCCCCGCGCTGAGCTGCACGCCGCCCGCGGCGGAATGGAGGCCCGTTGGAGCCCGCTTCGCCGACCTTCGACCAGCTCGTCGCGATCCCCGGCGGGCTGGCCTGGCTGCTCTGCTACGTGCTGATCCTGCGGCGCGCGGCGCTGGATCGGGCCCCCGGCATGCCCCTGGTGGCGCTGGCGGCCAACATCTCCTGGGAGTTCATCTTCGGCTTCCTGGATCCCGACGATCCGCCCATGGACACGATCAACCAGGTCTGGTTCTTCGTGGACGTGGCCCTGGTGTGGCAGGCGCTGCGCTACGGTCGCGCCGAGTTCGAGGCCCGCTGGCCCCGCGGCAGCTACCTCCCGATGGTGGCCCTGTGCCTGGCCCTCGCCTTCGGCATGGTGCTCGGCGTGCACCGCGAGTTCGGCGACGACGACGGCCGCTACACCGCCTGGGGCGGCAACCTGCTGATGAGCGCACTGTTCATCCAGATGCTGCTCCAGCGCGGCAGCAGCGCCGGCCAGTCCGTCTGGATCGCCCTGTCCAAGCTGGTCGGCA
Source organism: Myxococcota bacterium (assembly GCA_023150805.1). Classification (GTDB taxonomy): domain Bacteria; phylum Myxococcota_A; class UBA796; order UBA796; family UBA2385; genus UBA2385. Next base: position 70,542 of record JAKLKF010000004.1, read on the forward strand.
CCGCCTGCTTCGACCTGGCCCAGTTCACCAAGACGCCGAGCTGGCCGGCCGAGGGTGGGCTGGGCCCGCTGATGACCGTGATGTACCTGGGCTGCCTGGTGCTCGACGCCCTGTACCTGTGGCTGCTGGTGCGGCAGCTCCGGCGCGAGGGCCGCTCACCCTGGCGCCGGATCTAGCCCCTCGGGTGAGCTGCCCGCCGCCTCCACCAGCGCGGCCAGGTCGGCGGGCACCGGCGAGGTGACCCGCACGCGCTCCCCCGAGGTCGGCTGGGGGAAGGTCAGGCGCGCCGCGTGCAGCGCCAGCCGAGGCCACGCCCGTCCGGCCGCGCCGCCGTGGCGCCGGTCCCCCAGGATCGGGTGGCCCGCCATGGCCGCGTGCAGGCGCACCTGGTGCGTGCGGCCCGTCTCCAGCGTGCACCACAGCAGGCTGGTGCCCTCCCCCGTGGACAGGCGCCGCCAGCGCGTCGCCGCCGGCTGTCCGTCCAGCTCGTCGGCCCACCGGCCCGCCGGCCCGGGGTCGCCCAGCACGACCGCCAGGTACTCCCGCTCCACCGCGCCCTCGGCGAAGGCCGCGGAGATCGCGGCGTTGGCCGACTTGCGCAGGGTCAGCAGCAGCAGGCCGGAGGCCGGCGTGTCCAGGCGGTGGTGCAGCCCGACGTAGCGCTCGCTGGCCGAGAGCAGCCCGACCACGTGCACCTGTCCCCCCTCGCGGCCCGCCTGGGTCGGCAGGCCCGAGGGCTTGTCGACCACGACGACGTCCGCGTCCCGGTAGCGCTCGGGCAGGGGGGGCGCCTTCTCGCGGTCGGCCGCCGAGCGGACCTCGACCACCGCGCCCGCGTCCACCAGCTGGCTGGCCAGCCGCGCCTTGCCGCCGTCGACGTGCACGCCGCCCCGCTCGACCAGGGCGCGCGCCCGCTTGCGCGACAGCGGCGTGTGGGCCGCGATGAGCTTGTCCAGGCGGTCGGCCTGCGCGGCCACGAAGCGGTGTCGCATCAGGCGGGCAGCTCCACCGACAGGCGCGGGTCGCCCCGCAGCGTCTCGGCCACCAGCGCCACGCGCTCCATCACCTCGGCGTGGGTGAGCGAGCGGTCCGGGTGGTTGAACTGCAGCTCCAGCGTCAGGCGCCGGTGGCCCTCAGGCACGCCCTTGCCGGTCCAGACGTCCCGCACCGCCCGGCTGACCAGGTCCGGCGCGAACAGCCGGCCGAGCAGCTCGTCCGCCGGCGTGCGCAGGGGCGCGACGACGTTGAGGTGCGCCTCGACGCTGGGGAAGCGCGGCGGAGGCTGGAAGCGGGGATGGTGCGCGTCGAGGCGGGCGTAGAGCGCGGAGAGGTCGACCGCGAACACCGCGGGCGCCTCGCGCAGGTCCGCCGCGCGCACCGCCGCGGGCGAGAGCTCGCCGAACACGCCGACGAGGGCTCCCTCGCCCGTCACCAGGGTCGCGGCGCGGCCGGGGTGCAGCAGCGCGGCGCCGGCCCACGGGGGCAGCCCGGCGTCCAGGCCCACCCGCAGGGAGAGGGGCACCCCCAGCCGGCGGCCGAGGTCCTGGAGCGCGTCCCGCACCCGGTAGAAGGCGCCCCCGCGCTCCTGGCTGGCCGGGTCGAGCACCGCGCCCGCCAGGCTGGGCGTCTCGACCACCGCGCCGTCGGGCCCCCGCAGGTAGACGCGGCCGACCTCGAACAGGCCGAAGGTCTCGCCCAGCTTGCGGTTCTCGCGCACCGCCGCGAGCAGCGCCGGCAGCACGGAGGGCCGGAAGTAGCGCAGCTCGACGTTGAGCGGGTTGGCCAGCTCGACCAGGGGCGCGTCGGGCCCGGGCGCGGGCAGCTGGAAGCGGGCGAGCTCCTCGTCGCTGACCCAGGCCGACAGGTAGACCTCGTCCAGGCCCCAGGCCAGCAGCAGGTCCCGCACCCGGGACGCGCCGTGGAACCAGGGATGCTGTCGCACCGGGCGGAGCTGCGCCCGGGGCAGGGTCGCGTGCACGTGGTCGTAGCCGTGCAGCCGGCCGACCTCCTCCTCCAGGTCTTCGTGGATGGCCAGGTCGGGCCGGTGATCGGGCAACACGACACGCCAGAGGGCGCCGGTCGCCCCGCCCGCCCGCCGCCGCTCCACCCGGCAGCCGGACATGCCCAGCAGCTGGTCGATCCGGTCGTCGTCCAGCTCCATCGCCAGCCGGCTGCGCAGCCGCTCGGGGTCGAGCATGACCACACGCTCGGGCGGCGCCACCGGCCAGTGCTCGGCCCGGCCCACCACCCGCACCTGCGGGCCGCAGACCTTCTCCAGCAGGCCGACCAGCCGCGCGACCGCCGGCCCCACGCCGGCCTGGGGCAGGCCCTTCTCGAAGCGCAGGCTGGCCTCGGTCCGCAGGCTCAGGCGCCGGCTGGCGCGCCGGACGGCCGCCATGTCGAAGCTGGCCGCCTCGATCAGCACCGCCGTCGTGTCCGCCTCGATGCCGCTGCCGGCGCTGCCCATGATGCCCGCCAGGGCCACCGGCACCCCGCCGTCGCCCTGGCCGGGGTCGCCGTCGACCACCAGCAGGCACTCGGAGGTCAAGGTGCGCTCGACCCCGTCGAGCGTCGTCATCCGCTCGCCGTCGCGCGCCATGCGCAGGCCGATGACCCCCGTGGCGATCCGGCGCCGGTCGAAGGTGTGCATCGGCTCGCCCAGCTCCATCATCACCAGGTTCGTGGCGTCCACGACGTTGTTGATGGGGCGCATGCCCAGCTTGCGGACCGCGTTCTGCAGCCACTGGGGCGAGGGGCCGACCTGCACGCCCTCCACCTCGACGGCGACGTAGCGGGGCACCTTGTCGGTGGCGTGCACCACCACCGAGACCCCGGCCGCGCGGGGCCAGGTCCGGTCCGCGGTCCCCGGCAGGTGCAGGCCCGAGCCCCAGATCGCCGCGGCGTCGCGCGCCATGCCGACCAGGCTGAACAGGTCCGGCCGGTTCGGCTCCAGGTCGAACTCGAGCACCACGTCGTCCAGGCCCAGCGCCTCGTGCAGGTCGGCCGACGGGTCGACGTCGGGCCCCAGGGTGACGGGGTTGCTGGCGTCGGCTCCGATGCCCAGCGCCGCCTCGGTGGCCGGCCGGTCCTGGGCGTCCACCACCACGAGCCCGCCGCCCTCCGTCCGCGCGATGCGGAAGCCCGCCAACGCCGCCGGCGCGGGGAAGCGATGGACCTTCTCCACCTCGCTGACCCGGGCGTTCATGACGGTGGCCAGGGTCTCCACCGGGATGGGCCCACCGCCGTCGCGGACGGGCGCGAGCTGGCGGAGGAGGGAGACGGGGACGCGCACGGCGACACCTCGAGCAGGCGGGGGGCGGGCCGTCTAACGCGCGAGAGGGGAGCGGCGCCGCGAGGCCGCCCTCAAGGCCCGCCGCGCGCCGCCCTCACCTCGTAGGCCACGACCCGCGCCTGGCCCCGGGTCCAGGCGGCGACCTCCTGCCAGGTCCAGGCGCGCTCCAGCGCCCCGGTCGGCTCGCCATAGGCCGCGGCCAGCACGAGGTCGCCGGGCGCCAGGGCCCGGGGATCGGTGGCCTCGGCGTAGATCCGCAGGCGGCCACCGGCGGGAGTGGTGGGGGGCGGCGGGCGCGCGGTGACGCCGGCCCAGGGCTGCAGCAGCGCGGCGGCCTGGTAGCTGCCCACCCAGACGGTGCGCCCCTCGGCCAGGGCCTGCGCGACGTAGGGAGCGGCGTCGCGCTCGGCGCGGGCGGCCTGGGCACCGAAGAGCGAGGCCTCGGGGCCGAAGGGCGAGCGGGCGGTCAGCCACAGCAGGCCCGGCAGGGCCAGGGCCGGTCCCAGCCGCGGGGGCAGGACGGCGCCGGCGAGCACGGCGAGCGCGGCCAGCCCGGGCAGGAAGTACCGCACGTGGGTCAGGGACTGCTCGGCGTCGCGGGTGGCGAAGAAGCCGACGGCCGCGAAGAAGGCCAGCCAGGTCAGGACGAAGGCCGACAGCAGGGCGACCCGGGCGGGCTCGCCCCCGCCCCCGCGCCCCCGGCCCAGGCGCCAGGCCCAGGCGACCAGGCCGACCCCCAGGAGCCACCGCCCCTGCTCCCAGAGCGCCAGGCGGGCGACGACGCCGAGATCGGCGAGCCAGGCGAGCAGGCCGTCGGGCAGCCGCTCGGGGGCGGCGAGCCGGCCGTGCACCAGCCGCCACAGCCCCAGGCCGAGCAGGGGCGCGGCCGCGGCGAGGGCCGGACCCAGCGCGCGGCGAGGGGTGGGCATGGCCGCCAGGGCCGCCAGCCCTGCCGGCGCGGCCAGCAGCACGCCGGGCTCCTTGCACCAGGGCGCCAGCAGGCCGAGCACCGCCGCGCGCGCCCAGCGCCGATCGAGCATCGCCGCCAGCGCCCAGGGCACCACCGCCAGCAGCGACAGGTCCAGGTCCGGTCGCAGCAGCTGGGCCAGCACCGGCGGCAGGCACAGCGGCGCCAGGCCCGCCCAGGGCCGGCCCAGGCGCGCCGCGACCGCCACCCAGCCCGTCGCCGCCAGCGCGGCCGGCAGCAGGCAGGCCAGGTGCACGGCCTGCACGGTCGGCGACGCCGACAGGAACAGCCCCAGCCACCAGAACCACAGCGGCGGGTGGTCGTAGTCGGGCAGGCCCGCCGCCCACTGGGGGATCCCCTCGTGCCCCGCCAGCGGCACCGCCACCGCGGCGGGCAGCTCGCCCGCGGGGCTCCAGGCCGGCCCGTGCTCGGCCACCCACAGGCCCTGGGGCACCCACCAGAACAGGCCGTCCTCGACCAGGGGCTGGTCCAGCCCGGCAAGCACCACCGCGGCCGCGACCACCCCCGCGACGGCGGTCGGCAGCAGTGGCGAGGCCAGCGTAGAGCGGACGGGGGTGGGGCGGGGCGACGACATGCCGCGCGATGGTGACACGTCGCACCTCCGCCCGCTCCTTGCACCCCCCTTGCAAGCCCGGTGCTACCAAGCATCCACGCCCTGGATGGCCCCATGCTCGCCCTGCTCCTGTCCAGCCTGCTCAGCCTGTCCACCCTCGCCGCGACCGACCCGCCCCCGGCCGACCCCAACGCGCCGGACGCCGACGGCGCCTACGCCATGAACGACGTCGGCGGCTCGATCATCCTGCCGCCGGGCTGGGAGATGCAGGAGTGGGCCGACTGGAGCTTCAAGGCCAAGACCGCCGACGGCGTCCTGATGCGCCTGTACCTGACCCCCTTCCAGGTGCAGCCCGACGAGGCCGCGGGCCGGGCCTGGGCCGCCGTCTACAAGGAGCGCCTGGAGGAGGAGGGGGCCAACGACTTCAAGGAGCCCGCGGTCTCCGTGCAGCCGGTGGCGCTGCGCGACGGCGAGGTGCAGGCCGCCCGCGTCGACCTGGACTTCAACTTCGAGAAGCAGAACACCCGCGGCGTGCTCCACGCCGCCGCCCTCGCCTCCGAGGGGCAGGTCGTGCACGTCGAGACGCTGGCGGCCTCGCGCAACGACAAGAAGGCGCAGGCCGCCCTGGCCAGCCTGCTCGGTGGCCTGACGCTGACCAAGAAGCCCGCGGACACCGGCCCCGCCCGGGTCGAGTCCGCCGCCGCCTTCGCGATGACCGCGCCGGAGGGCTGGCGCACGCCGCTGCCGTCGGAGCTGGCCGGCACCCGCCGGGTCAGCGGCAAGGTGGGCGAAGCCGACCTGGATCCCGAGCGCTGCGTCACCTTCATCCGCCCGCCGGCCGTGGGCGATCCCGACGTGCTCTTCGCCTGCGACCTGTACAAGCACCTGGGCGTGCTCGACGCGTACAGCTTCGACGGGGTCGAGGCCGAGGTGCACGAGATGTTCTTCGGCCGCAGCGACAAGCCCGTGGAGAAGGCCACCCAGGTCCAGGTGGGCGACCGGGTCGGCCTGCTCTACAAGCCCCCGGTCGCCGGGATGCCGGTGCGGCTGGCCATCGCGCCCTACAACAAGGGCATGGTGGTGCTGTGGGCCATGGGCAACCACCTGGACGAGCCGGCCCTGGACGCCGCCGTGCAGGCCGTGCTGCCCACCGTCGAGTTCACCGGCCCCGACGGCGGCGCGCCCATCGTCGCCCTGGACAAGCGCCTGGCCTACTACCTGAGCTACCGCCCCACCTCGCCGGTCGTGCTCGGCCCGGCCGCGCTCCTGGTGGTGCTGGTCGGCGGAGGCCTGGCGCTCGCCCGCCGGCGCAAGCCCAAGTACGAGGACTGAGGCCTCCGCCGGCCGGGCAGGGCGGTCAGAGCTGGCGGACCAGGTCCAGCCGGCCGCTGTAGAGCCGCCGCAGGTCGTCGATGCCGTGCTGGAGCATGACCAGCCGGTCGAAGCCCATGCCGAAGGCGAAGCCCGACCACTCGGCGGGGTCGATGCCGCAGTTGCGCAGCACGTTGGGGTGGACCATCCCGCAGGGGATGACCTCCAGCCAGCCCTTGCCCCGGCAGACCGGGCAGGTGCCGCCGTCGCCCAGGTGGCCCCCGCCGCCGCAGAAGAAGCACTGGGCGTCCAGGTCCAGCCCCGGCTCGACGAAGGGGTAGAACGCGGGCCGGAAGCGGATCTTCACGTCGGGGCCGAACAGGCGGTGGACCCAGCCCTCCAGGGTCGCCTTCAGGTGGCCCAGGGTCACGCCGCGGTCGACGTAGAGCCCCTCGCACTGGTTGAAGGCGGCCAGGTGGGTGGCGTCGATCGACTCGTTGCGGAAGCACTTGCCGGGCGAGATCACGCGGATGGGCGGCCGTTGCGCCTGCATCGTCCGGATCTGCACCGAGCTGGTGTGGGTGCGCGGCACCTCGCCCCGGGTCGTGTAGAAGGTGTCCCACACGTCCCGGGCGGGGTGGTTGTCCGGGATGTTCAGCGCGTCGAAGTTGTGCCAGGTGTCCTCGATCTCCGGCCCGCTGGCGACCTCGAAGCCCAGGCCGGTGAAGTGGTCGATCACCGTGTCCAGCAGGCGCGTGATCGGGTGCTTGTGGCCCAGCGCGGGCAGCCCCACGACCTGGGCCCCCGCCGCCGCCGTCGGCAGGGTCGGGTCCAGCCAGCCCGCGGCCAGCGCGGCCTGCTCCGCGCGCGCCTCGGCCTGGGCGCGCAGCTCGTCCAGCGCCGCGGTGACCTGGTCCTTGAGCTGGTTCACCCGCTGCCCGAAGGCCCGCTTCTCGTCGGGCGAGAGCTGGCCGAGCACCTTCATCAGCGCCGCGACCTCGCCCTTCTTGCCCAGGAAGCGCACCCGCAGGGCCTCCAGCCGAGCCAGGTCGTCCGCAGGGTCGGAGAGCGGCGCGGCGCCGGCCTCGGCCTGCCAGGCCTGCTCCACCGCGAGGATCGGGTCCATCATCACCCTCCCAGCTCCTTGTCGATGATCTGGGCGAACATCTCGTAGGGCAGGGCCCCCGAGAGCATGATGCCGTTGATGAAGAAGGCGGGCGTTCCGCTCACGCCGACGGCCTGCCCGGCCTGGAAGTCGGCCATGACCTCGGCCTCCTGCTTGGGATCCTTGCGGCAGGCCTGCCACTTGTCGACGTCGACGCCCACCTGCTGGGCATAGGAGAGCAGGTCGCTCTCCTCCAGCGCGCGCTGGTTGCCCATCATCGCCTTGTGGATCTCCCAGTACTTGCCCTGCTCTCCGGCGCAGTTGGCGGCGATGGCGGCGGGCACGGCGCGCGGGTGGAAGGACAGTGGGAAGTCGCGGTAGACCATGCGGACCTTGCCGTCGTAGTCCTTGAGCACCTGCTCGATCGTCTCGTTCGCCTTGCCGCAGTAGGGGCACTGGTACTCGGCGAACTGCACGATGGTCACGGGCGCCGCCGCGCTGCCGCGCATCGGGTCGTCGTCGACGCTGACCTCGATCCGCGGCATGTCGGGGAAGGGCACCGAGACCTTGGCGCCGGACGCCGTCTTCAGCTCGCCCACCCAGGCCTGGAAGCGCTCGGCCTGCTTGCGCTGCGTCACCTGCTGGGCGACCACGTCGCGCACCTGCTCCAGCGGAGCGCCGCGGAGCTGGCGGGCCAGGGCGGCGTACATCTCCTGGATCTCGGCGTCGGTGGGCGCGGTGACCTTGGCCTCGACCTCGACCTTGATGAGCGCCTCGGTGTCCATGCCGCGCTTGCTGGCCTCGGCCTCGACCAGCTTCTCGACCAGGAGCTGCTCGACGCCCTGGCTCTCGGTGCTGTAGCGGTTGGTCAGGTACTCGACCTCCATCTGCACCAGGCGCGGGCCCATCGAGGTCTGCAGGTCGCCGTAGGTGAGCTGACCGCCCTGCCAGGTCGCGACGACCTGCGACGGGTCGGCGCCGCCGGCCGAGCCGGTCGAGGCCCGCGCCGACGAGGCGGCCCCCGCCGGGGCGGCCGAGGGCGCCGGGGCCATCGCGGGCTCGGCGGGCGTCTGGCAGGCGGCGGGGAAGGAGGCGAGGGCCAGCAGGCCGACGAGGGGGAGGTGGCGCGGACGCGGCATGGGGTCTCCAGGTCGCGCCGCCGTAACCGGAAACCCGGTACCGGGACCCGTCCCTACCAGGAGCAGCCGCCCGCGCCGTCGCAGCGCAGCTCCGCCACCCGCCCCGGCCAGGACAGCGAGAAGGCCGGCGAGGCCACGTCGGCCGGCCCGTTGTCCGCGCCGTCGGCGCCCCAGTCCGTGGCCCAGGCCCGCAGCGCGCCGACCTCGGACAGCCGCACCGCCGCGACGCCGCCCAGGTTGTCCTGGAAGGTGGCGCCGCGCAGGGACAGGGCCGCGCTCTCCACCTGGTCGCCGACATGCACGGCGCTGCCGCCCGTGCGCGTGGCGGAGTTCCCGACGAAGCCGGTGTCCACCACCGCCAGCTCCACCGCGCGCGCCTGGCCGTGCAGCGACAGGGCGCCGCCCTGGGTGGCGCTGTTGCCGACGAGCTGGACGCCTGCCAGCGTCAGGCTGGCGGTCCCCCGCGTGCCGACGGCGACCGCGCCCCCCTCGCTGGCCGAGGCCTGCTCGAAGCGGCTGTCCTGGACCCGGGCCGTCAGGGTGCCCGCCTCGCCCAGCGCGAGCGCGCCCCCGCGGGCGTCGGCCCAGGTCCAGGTGAAGGAGCTGTCCAGCACGCGCACCGTGGCGCTCAGCGTCTCGGCCACCCGGACCGCGCCGCCGTCCTGCCCCGCCTGGCAGGTGTGGAAGTCGCCGCCCTCGACCACCAGGACGACCTCGTCGGCGTCCCCCTCGTGGTCGACGTCGGTGGCGAAGATGGCGCCCCCCAGCTCCTCGGCCCAGGTCTCCTCGAAGACGCTGTCGACCACGTGCAGGCTGCCGCCCAGCAGGGCGATGGCCCCCCCCTGCCAGCCGGCCTGCGCGCCCTGGAAGCGGCTGCCGTCGACCCGCGCCCGGGGCACGTCGCCCAGGGCCAGCTCGCCCCCCTCGAAGCTGGCGATGCCGCCCGACAGCTCGCTGCGAAGCAGCTCGAAGCGGTCCGCGCCCATCACCGCGACGCTGCCGCCGCCATAGGCGCGGTTGTCCTGGAAGCGGCTGTCCGAGATCGACAACAGCGGCACCTGGCCGACGGCGACGGCGCCGCCCGTCTCGGCCTGGTTGTCCCGCGCGATCACGCCGTCGAGCTCCAGGCTGGCGTGCTCGGACCAGATCGCGCCGCCCGCCGCCGCGCTGTAGCCGTCGGCCACGGTCAGGTCGCGGAGGATCAGGCTGCCCGTCCCCACCACCCGCAGGACGCGGTGGCTGCCCCGGCCCGTCAGCACCACGTCCTCGGCCGCGCCGACACCGGCCAGCGTCAGGTGCCGGGCCCCGTCCACCTCGGCCTGCAACGCGCGCGTGCCCGGGCAGATCCACACCGTGCCGAAGCGTGGCGCCGCCGCCAGCGCGTCGCCCAGGTTGGCGTAGGCCACGCCCTCGACGACGGCGGCGGCGTCGAAGTCGCCGCAGCGGCCCTCGGAGGAGGCAGCCGCGTCGGCGGGGGAAGCGGCGAGCAGGATCGAGACGAGAAGAGACAAGGGACCTCCCGGGCGACGATCCTACATTGTCGGATCGGTCCGGGGAGGCTGGGCCTACAGCGCGGCGAAGATCTCCAGCGGCCGCCACACCCGCGCCGCCCAGGCCGCCTCGTCGTGGCTGGCCCCCGGCTCGTGCCAGTGCCAGAGATCGACCTCCCACTGGTAGCCCACGCCGGCCAGCGACTCGGCCATCCAGGCGTTCTCGCAGTAGTTGTCGCTGGCGCCGGGGTCGTCGTCGGGCACGCCGTCGCCGTCTCCGTCCCAGCAGGTGCCCCCACCGCCGCTGTCCAGGTAGAGCGCCACCGGGCCGTGACCGGCGGCGACCCAGCGCTCGGGCATGGTCTCGTTGTCGGCGCCGATGCTGCCCCAACCCATCGTCCCCGACAGGCTGATCGCCATGTCCCAGTCCTGGGGGTACCGGTGGACGACGTGGGCGCTGACCAGGCCCCCCAGGCTGCTGCCCATCACGCCGTGGACCTCGGCCGCACCGTACTCCGCTTCGATCAACGGGCGGATCGTGCCCGTCAGCAGGTCGGCGTAGGCGTCGCCCCGGCCGCCCCAGGTCGTGCCGTGGATCACGTCCGGGACGTGGGTGTACTCGTCCATACGGTCGGCGGTGTTGTCGACGCCCACCACCAGCATCCCGTCGGGCAGGCTGTCCTGCAGTCGCCAGCCGCCCCAGGTGGCCTGCGGGTCGAAGAGGTTCTGGCCGTCCTGGGCGTAGAGCGCGTGGGTGAAGGCGCCCCCGTCGGGCACCCACACCCGCAGCTCCCGGCCCGCGAGCCCCTCGCCGCCCACGTCCAGCCAGCGCTCCAGGTGGGCGGCGCTGGCCCGGACCAGGCTGTGCTCGCCGAAGTCGTCGTAGCCATAGCGCCGGGCCATCGGGTCGGCGGTCCAGGTCGTGCCTCCCTCGACGAACTTGTAGAGGCTGCCGTCGGGCGAGGGCACCTCCACCTCGATCCAGGACAGGGCCCCCGAGCGCTCCATGGCGGCGCCCACCCAGCCGTCGTGGTCGCCGGCCAGCGCCCAGGCGCCGTCCCCGCACAGGCAGCCGAAGAGGAAGCTGCCGGTCGCGGTCTGCACGGGCAGACCGCCTCCCGCGGCGATCTCCGCCAGGGCCACGGCCGGCTCCACCGCGCCGAGCACCGCCTCGCGGAAGAGGGCCTCGTCCGCGCCGTCGCCGCCGCCCCCGTCGCCGCCGCCCCCGTCGCTGCCGGTCTCCCCGTCGCCGCCGCCCCCGTCGCTGCCGGTCTCCCCGTCGCCGGCGGGGCCGCTGTCGTCGGCGGCCTTGTCCCCGCAGGCGGCCAGGGCCAGGACCACGGCCAGCTCAGCCGGCCACATCCTCACCCCCGTCCACCCGCAGCACGTTGCCGGTCAGCCAGGCGGTGCCCGGCCGGGCCAGCTCGACCAGGCAGGCCGCCACGTCCTCGGGCGTGGTCAGCCGCCCGTGGGGGTTGGCCTCGACCGCCTTGGCGATCAACCGGTCGTGGCCGGGGATCTTGCGCAGGGCCGGCGTGTCGGTCACGCCCGCCATCACCGCGTTGACCGTGATGCTGCGGGGCGCCAGCTCGACGGCGAGCTGGCGGCAGTGGCTCTCCAGGGCCGCCTTGGCGGCGCTGACCGGCCCGTAGTGGGGCATCACCCGGTGGCTGCCGGCGCTGGTCATCGCCCAGATCCGGCCGCCCGGGCCCATCAGCCCCCGGCGCACCAGGCCCTGGGTCCAGTACACCAGGCTGTTGGCCATCACGTCCAGGGTCATCTCGAGCTGCTTGCGGCTGACCCCGGCCGCGGCCCGACCGCCCACCGGCGCCTCGTCGGGGTCGGGCACGAAGCGCGTCAGCGTGCCGAAAGCCAGGCTGTGCAGCAGCAGGTCCACCCGGCCGCCCGCCGAGGGGTCCACCAGGGTCGCCACCCGGTCCAACACCGCCTCGCGCTGCTCGTCGTCGGCCGCGTTGCCGTTGAAGAAGGCCACGCGGCGGCCCTGCGCCTCCAGGTCGGCCACCAGCGCCGCGACGTGCTCCGCCGCGGCGCGCCGGTCCAGGTGCACGCCGACGATGTCGTAGCCTGCCCGCGCGAAGGCCCGGGCCGCCGCCTCGCCGAAGCCCGACGACGCGCCGAGGATCAGGGCCCAGCCCATCGCCGCCTCAGTGCCCGCCGGAGGGCGCCGCCGGAGCCGCTCCCCCCGCGGGCGGGGTCGCCGGCGCCGCGCCCGCCTCGGGCGGCGTCACCGAGGCGCCGCCCGCGCCGTCGACGATGGTGGCGCCCTCCTTCAGCTCCTTGATGTAGGCCTCGGCGATGTCGCCCTTGACCTGCTCCTTGATCTGGTCCTTGACCTCGTCGAGCGGGACCTTGTCGCGCTTGCCCAGGACCTTGAGCACGTGCCAGGCCTGGGCGCTCTGCACCGGGCCGGCCAGGCCGCCGGCGTCCAGGTTCTCCACCGCCGCACCCAGCGGCCCGATGTCCTTGGGGCGCACCCAGCCCAGCACGCCACCCTCGGCCGCGGTGCGCGTGTCCAGGCTCTTGGCCTTGGCCACCGCCGCGAAGTCGGCGCCGCCCTCCAGCTCGGCCTTCACGGCCTTCGCCTCGTCCTCGGTGGCGACCATCACGTGGGCCAGCTCGACCTGCGGGCGGGCGAACTGCACCGCGTGGTCGTCGTACCACTTCTGGATCGCCGCGTCGGTCAGGCGGGTCTCGATCTCCTTGCGCAGCATCGCGTCGGCCAGGGCCGAGCGCGCCGTGATCCCCAGCGTCTGCTTGACGTCCGGGTCCTCGTGCATCTTGGCCTCCACCGCCTTCTGGTAGAGGATCTCCTGGATGACGAGCTGCTCGGAGAGCTGGCCGATCTGCCCGGTCGCCTCGAGCTGGGCGCGGAGCTGCTCGGGGAGCTGCTTGATCATCGTGTCCAGCATGTCCTGGGTGATCGCCTGGCCGTTGACGGTCTGGAGCACCGTGCCGGTGCGGGCGATCTCGCCGGGGACCGGCGGCGGCGGCGGGGGCTGCTGGCAGCCGACGAGGGAGAGGGCGACGAGGAGACCGGCGAACAGGCCGGCGCGGCGAGGCGTGGACACGATGGGCTCCCGGTGGGAGAGGGGTGGGCGCGGGTCCGACTCGGGCGGCGCGTCCGGGCATGACGAAGGGCGGCCCCGCCTATCGGGCCGACCCGAGGGGGGCCAGCCGGGGGCCCCCGTCCTCAGCCGCGCCCGGTCCCCTGCTCGGCCACGACGCGCTCCAGCGCGGCCAACACCTCGTCCACCGGCGGGTGGTCGCCCGCCGCGCTGGCGAGGCGGGACCAGGCCACCTCCCCGCCCGGCCGCATGACGAGCACGCCGCCCAGCTGCAGCGCGTCCCCCTGCGTGCGGGTCTGGCGGAAGCCCGCCCGCGCCGCGCGCAGGGTGTTGGCCACCACCCGCGGGTGCAGGGTCGACAGCGCCCCGCGCGACATCCCCAGCAGCGAGTAGCTCTTGCGCTCCGGGTCCACCAGGATGGGCACCGGCACCGCGAACTCGTCGCGGAAGCCCCGGGCGAAGAAGGCGCTGCCGTTGCCGACGAAGACCAGCCCGGCGCCCAGGCCGTGGATGCGCGCGACGTGCGGGAGGAAGGAGCTGACCTGCTCCTTGCAGAACAGTCAGCCGAAGTGCCGGATCCAGACCATCACGACCGGGCGGTCGGCCCACAGGTCGCCCAGGCGTACGGGCCGCTCGTCGGCGTCCAGCAGGGTGAGGGAGGCGAGGCTCTCGACGTTCATGGGCGCTCCAGCGTCGCCCCAGACCTACCCGCCTGGGCCCCTCGGGCCACCGCCCTCGGGTGCGTCAAGGCGCCGGCGGCCCCAGGGTGTCGACCCGCTCGACGTAGAGGACCCAGGTCTCCGCCGGCCACCGCAGGCGCCACTCGCGGGCCCCCGTCCACAGGTCGGCCTCGTCGACCACGCCGGAGGAGCCCCAGCCCACCAGCATCCGGCCCTCGGCCAGCACCTGCGCGTTGCCCAGGTAGAACACCGAGAAGCACGCCTCGCCGTCATAGGACCAGACCTCCTCTGCCTGCCCGGCCGGCAGGTCCCCGACCAGCCGCTTGACCCGCGAGCATCCGCCCGCCTCGTAGTCGGCCTGGTCGAAGACCAGGAGCCCCTCGTCGGTGGGCCAGGCGCTGTGCGGGTTCTCCAGGGGCACGCCGGTGCCCGGCCCCCCCCGCAGCAGCCAGCGCTGCGCGCCCGTCGCGGCCTCCACGCCGCCGGCGACGGACAGGTTGCGCAGCGTGAAGTCGAGCTGGCCCGTGTCGGGGTGCAGCTCCACGAAGTTCCCGTGGCTCCACTCCCGCACGTCGTCGCCCTCCGCCGGCGCGCCGATCCGGTCGGTCTCGCTGGGCGTGTAGTGGTCCCAGGTGTTCCACAGCTCCCGCTCCTGCCCGTCCAGGCCCAGCTCCACGACGGCGTCGCCGGCCAGGGAGACCACCTGGCCGGCGAGCTCCGCCTCGCGGACGTCGCTGCGCAGCACGACGAAGGTCTCGTCGTCCACCAGGTCGAAGTCGTGGTGGGCCCGGGGCACCGGCAGGCGCCAGCGCTCGGTGCCGTCCCAGTCCACGCGGACCAGGTCCATGCCCGCCCCCTCCATCTCGGCGTCCATGATCACCACGCCCTGCCCGTCGTGCGTGAGCCGGCCGCGCTGGGTCTCCAGGCCCTCGCCGCCCCAGGCCCACACCAGCCGGCCCGCCGGATCCACCACGGTCAGGTACCGCGTCGGCACCACCGAGAGCGCGGACACGGGCGCCAGCGTGTAGCCCCCCAGGCTGCCCTCCGCGTCGCCCTCCAGCACCGGCCGCGGCACGGCGGCGGCCAGGGCGCCGGTCTCGAAGTCCAGCACCTCCGACCTGCTCGTCCCCGTCGCGTCGGTGGCCTCGACCCGGGCCTGGGCGTCCACCACCTCGGGCAGGCCCACCAGGACCACCTCGTGGCTGGTGGAGGCCATCGCCGAGGCCACCGAGCGCACCCCGTCGCCCCCCTGCTCCCAGAACTGCACGGCGCCGGTCGAGGGCTCCCGCGTCGTCCAGCGCACGGTCGCGACCGTCGGGACGACCTCGCTGCGCTCGAGCTGCACGTCGACGATGTCCGGGCCGGCGCCCCCGGTGCCCGAGTCCGCGCCGCCGCCCTCGCCCCCCGGGTCGGCGCAGCCCCACAGCGGCGCCCAGGAGCACAAGACCAGGGTGGGGAGGCGGCGGCACATGGTGACCTCGGCCCCCCATGATAGCGCGGGCCCCTCCCACCGCCGCCGAGACCGCGTACGATGACGGCCGTGAGGTCCGCGCCGTGCACAGCCCCCTCCTCCTCTGGCTCCCCCTCGTCCTGGCGGCCTGCGAACCCGGCCGCGCCGAACCCTCCGGGGACACGGCCGCGGACGGCGGCGCCACCACGCCGGCCGACGGCGGGCAGGACGACGGCGGCGGGACCGACGGCGGCGGGAGCGACGGCGGCGGGAGCGACGGCGGCGCCGACGGCGGCGGCGCCACCACCGACGGGGGCACCGCCGACGACACCGGCGAGCCGACGCCGACCCCCTCGCTGACCGTCGAGGAGATCGGCGACCAGGACCCGGACCTGGACGGCTGGCTCTTCGACCCGCTCGCGATGCACACAATCGACCTGACGCTGTCCCCCGAGGCCCGCGCCGCGCTCGACGCCTCGCCCTGGGACTACGTCGAGGGCAGCGTGACCATCGACGGCGTGCCCATGGAGCGGGTCGGCGTGCGCCTGCGCGGCAAGATCGGCTCCTTCCGCTACCTGTCGGGCAAGCCCAAGTTCAAGATCGACTTCAACCAGTACGTCGAGGACCAGCGCTTCCACGGCCTGGAGACGCTCAGCCTGAACAACAGCGTCGTCGACTGCTCCTACCTCAAGGAGCCCATCGCCTACCGGGTGATGCGCGACGCCGGCATCGCCGCCTCGCGCACCTCCTTCGCCTGGGTGACCGTCAACGGCGCGACCTACGGCCTCTACGTGCTCATCGAGACGCCCGACGACCGCTTCCTGGCCCGGAACTTCGAGGAGCCCGACGGCAACCTCTACGACGGCAAGTACGTCTGGTACGCCGACGGCAGCTACGAGCTGTTGGACTTCGCCTCGGGCGACGACCACCTCTTCCAGCTCGAGGAGGGGACCGACGTCGGCCACGCCGACATCACCGCCGTCAGCGAGGCCGTCGCGGCCTGGTGGGGCACGGGCCGCTTCGAGGAGCAGCTCTCGACCCTGGTCGACATGGAGCAGCTCCACCGCGTGCTCGCCGCCGAGCAGTGGGTCGGCCACAACGACGGCTACGCGATGAACACGAACAACTACCGGGTCTACTTCGATCCCCTCGACGGCCGGATGCGCATGGTGCCCTGGGACTTCGACTACAGCTTCCTCAACGACTGGGAGTGGGGCATGTCCTGGTCCTCGCCGCGGGGCACCCTGGCCAGCGGCTGCTGGCGGGACGAGCACTGCCACGCCGCCCAGGCCGAGGCCGTGGGCACCCTGGTCGACAGCCTGGACGTCACCGCCCTGCTCGAGCTGTACGACGAGATGGCCGAGCTGACCTACGGCCCGATGATCGAGGACCCGCGGCGCGAGTGCAGCTACGCCTCGGTCATGTACACCCGCGACCTGGTGCGCCCGTGGATCGAGGGGCGGGGCGAGGCGCTGCGCACGTCGTGGGGGCTGTGATGCTGGGCCTGCTGCTCGCCGCCTGCCTGGGCCAGGAGCCCCCCTCCGCGACGCCGGCGACCCGTCGGCCGGCGCTGGCCGACGCCGCCGCCGCCACGGCCGCGGTGGGCGCGCCGCCGGCGCTGTGCATCAACGAGCTGATGCCGGCCAACCGGGCGGCCCTGCTGGGGGAGGACGGCTCGGCGCCGGACTGGATCGAGCTGTTCAACCCGACCGAGGCCGACCTGTCGCTGTCGGGCTGGACCATCTCCGATGACCGCGAGGCCCTCGACCGCCACGCCCTCTCCGGCGACCTGGTGGTGCCCGCCGGCGGGGCGCTGCTGCTCTACGCCGACGAGGCGACCGAGGCCGGGCCCGCCCACCTGCCCTTCAAGCTCTCCGAGGACGGCGAGGAGGTGGCCCTGTTCGACCCCGAGGGCGACGCCACCGTCCTGGTCTTCGGCAAGGTCTACGACGACTTCGCGGTGGCCCGGGCCACCGACTGCTGCACCGGCGAGGGCTGCCTCCAGCACGTCTTCCGCGGCAGCCCGGGGGTGGCCAACACCCCGGTCGAGACGACCGCCGAGCTGCTGGTGGCGGCGGGCAGCACCTGGGCCTACCGCGACGACGGCAGCGCCCCCGGCGCCGACTGGACCACCCTCGCCCACGACGACAGCGCCTGGTCGCGCGGCGGCGCCCCCCTGGGCTACGGCGACACCGTGACGACCACGGTCTCCTACGGCGCCAACCCCGACGACAAGCACGTCACGACCTGGTTCCGCCACTCGTTCCGGGTCACGGGGGCCGACGCGCTGCTGGGCCTGGACCTGGGCCTGAGGCGCGACGACGGCGCCGTGGTCTGGCTCAACGGGGCCGAGGTGGTGCGCAGCAACATGCCCGAGGGCGCGGTGGACGCCGGCACGCTGGCCACCGCGTCGGTCGGCGACGGCGACGAGACCGCCTACTTCTCCTGGTCACTGGACCCCGCAGCCCTGGTGGAGGGCGACAACATCCTCGCCGTCGAGATCCACCAGGCCGCGGTCAACAGCTCCGACATCGGCTTCGACCTGTACCTGGAGGCCAGCCGCCGCGTAGACTAAGCCGGCCCGCCTCCCGGACCTCGCCGCGCCCGGGCTCGGAGGCCGCATGCCCCTGTCCATCGCCACCCACCACGGCACCTTCCACGCCGACGACGTGCTGGCCGTCGCCCTGGTCCGCGCCTTCGTCGATGCCGAGGCCACGGTCGACCGCACCCGCGACCCGGGCCGCATCGCCCAGGCCGACATCGTCATCGACGTCGGCGGCGAGTACGACCCCGACCGCCGCCGCTTCGATCACCACCAGAAGAGCTACACCGGGCCGCTGTCCTCGGCCGGCATGGTGCTGCAGTGGCTCTACCGGCAGGGCCGGATCGAGCCGGGCCTGTACGACATGCTCCGCGCGCGCGTGGTGACCTACGTCGACGACGTCGACAACGGCCGCGTCGAGCCCCAGGCCCACCTGCCCTGCTTCGCCACCATGGTGCAGGCCGCCAACCGCGGCGCGGTCACCCTGGCCGACTTCGACCTGCGCTTCGAGGAGGCGGTGCGGATGGCCGACGTCCTGGTGGCGGGGGTGGTCGGCGACCACGAGGAGCTGGTCGAGGCCGAGGCCGAGGTGCGGGAGGCCATGGACCGCGCGGTCGCCACCGGCAGCAACCTGCTGCAGCTCTCGCGCTACCTGCGCTGGAAGCCCGCCTACTTCAACATGGGCGGCGAGCTGCACCCCACCGAGTTCGTGACCATGCCCGGCCTGGACGGCACGGCGCGGGTCATCGCCATCCCGCCCCACGAAGGCAGCTTCGCCCAGAAGCGCCCCCTGCCCCAGGCCTGGGCCGGCCTGGTCGACGAGGAGCTGGAGCGCGCCTGCGGCGTGCCCGGTGCGCGCTTCTGCCACAAGAACCGCTTCATCGCCGTCTTCGACACCCAGGAGCACCTGCTGGCCGCCCTGGCCGCGGCGGGCCTGCTCCCGGGCGCCGCGCCGGCTTGACGTCGGCCCCCGGCGCGCCGAAATGCACGTCGGAGGTCGCATGTTCAGCCGCATCCTCGTCGCCGTGGACGGCTCGGAGCACGCCCGCTCCGCGCTGCAGCTCGCCACCCGCCTGGCCGCCGAGCAGGGGGCCAGCCTCACCGTGCTCAGCGTGATCAGCACGCCCCACGTGCTGACCACCGAGCTGGACGTGGCGCCGCTCGACCCGCGCCTGGTCGACGGCGTCTACGACCGCCTGCGGCAGGCCGCCCGCCAGTGGCTGGACACCTGGCTGCTCGAGGACGTGCCCGCCGCGCTGCCCTGCACGCCGGTGCTGCGCGAGGGCTTCCCGCCCGACGAGATCCTGGCCCAGGTCGAGGAGGGCGACCACGACCTGCTGGTCATGGGCACCCACGGCCGGTCGGGCCTGCGCGGCGCGCTGGTCGGCTCGGTGACGGGCCGCGTGCTCCGCTCCTGCGCCGTGCCCGTGCTCGTCGCCCGCTGAGCCCGGGGAGAACCGGGCCTCGCGCGCTGGCAGCCGACGCGGGAGCCCACCCTAGCTGGCCGGGCGGCTGTCCGGCGGGCCGGCGGCCCGCATCCGCGCCTGGCGTCCCAGGAGGTGGACCAGGTAGCCCGCCACCCACAGCCCACCGGTGACCACGTGCACCCAGGCCCAGCCCTGGCGCCAGCTCTCTTCGGCGCTGACCTGCAGGGCGTAGCCCGACCCCACCATGGGCACGAAGAGCAGCAGGAGCAGGGCCCCGCTGTCGGCCCGCAGGCCGCCCTGCAGCTTGATGCGCAACAGCACGTGCGTACGCCACATCAGGCCCACGGCGAAGACCAGCAGGGGCGCGACCAGCACGTGGGCGTGCTGGACGTGGGGCTGCCAGGGGTGGTTGACCACCGCCCAGTCATCTGGCGGGGTCAGCAGCCAGGCCATGACCAGGTAGACCAGCCCGGTCAGCCCCACCAGGAGGTTGACCGCGTGGTGCAGCCAGCGCTCCATCGCCGTCACGGGGTGGCTGCGAGCACGCGGTGCAGGGCCAGGGTCCGACGGGCCGCGGCCAGGGTGGCGTCGCAGGACATGGTGGCCCCGGTCACCCGCCGCAGGGATGCCTTCTTGAAGCTCAGGGCCTCGTCGAGGCCGCGTCCCACGAACTGGCCGAAGAAGCCGGCCGGCGGCAGGTACTCCTCGGGCTCGGAGAAGGAGAGCACCTCGATGCGGGCCACCCTGCCGTCGGGTCCGACCACCACGAGCAGGGTCTCGGGCAGGGTCCGCACACGGTGCGTGTCGAAGTAGGCGGTGCCGGCCAGCCGGCCGTCGCAGGTGCCGACATACTGCCGCACCAGGCTGCTCTCCACGGGCACCTCGGCCAGCTGCTCGGCGGCCTGGCGCTGGTCGGCGGTCAGGTAGGCCGTGCGCTCCTGCACCTGGCAGCCGGTGAAGGCCAGGGCCAGCGCCTCGTCGGTGGTCAGGTACACCTTGGCGGCGACAGGCGGCGACAGCGCGAGGCCCAGCAGCAGGACAGGGAGGATCACGGGGAGGCTCCGGGGCGATGCGCGGTCGGACCAGGGGTAGGACGGAGCGCCGGGGCGGGGTCGTGCGCAACCACGATCACCTGGAGATCGCTCCCCTGCGCCTGGTCCTGGGCCCACGCCCGGGCGGCATCGGCGCCCAGGACGTATAGCCCGGTCGACAGGCAGTCCGCCCACGCCGCCGACGGCGCGACGACGGTGAGGCTGCCGTAGTCGGGGGCCTGCCCGCCGGTGCGGGGATCGAGGAGGTGACCGGGTCGCTCGGCGTGTCCCGAGGTGGCCGCCGAGGCATCGACCAGGGTCAGGTGGGCGGCGGCGCGCCCTCGATCGGCGGGGCTGGCCACGTCGAGGTCGACGGTGGTCCCGAAGGTGGCGACCTGTCCGCCCAGGTCGACCACCGCTGCCGAGGCCCCCGCCGCCCGGGCCGCCGCCAGGGCGGCGTCCAGGGCGATGCCCTTGCCGAAGCCCCCGCTGTCCAGCCCGATCGGCGCCCGGCGCCGGGCCCTGTCCGTGGAGATCTCGAGCTGGTGGAAGCCAGAGAGGGCCAGGGCCTCCGCCCGCTCGGCATCGCTGGGCACCCGCCCGCCCGAACGCAGGCCCCAGGCCTCGACGAGGGCCAGGATCGCCGGGTCGAAGGCCCCGCCGGTCGCGGCGTGGCAGCGGGCCGCCAGGGCGAGGTCGGATGCCAGCTCCGGGGAGAGGCGCACCCAGGTCCCCACGGGCGCCCGGTTCAGCGCCGACAGCTCGCTGTCCGGGCGCCAGGTGGACAGGCGGGCCTCCACCTGCTCCACGGCCCGCACCGCCGCCTCGGAGGCCAGCAGCGCGACCTGGCGATCCGCCGCCTCCACCCGCAGATCGAGGTGGGTGCCCATGGCGGCGAGCCTGCGCTCGACCGCCTCGGCACCGGCAGCGGGCGGCAGGAGGAGGAGGAGGAGGATGGAAGGCATGGACTCAGAAGATGAAGCCGATCCCGGCGTTGAACTGGTCGACCCCCGTGTCGGCCTGGTCCATCCAGAGCTGGTAGTCGGCCTTGAGGCTGATCTGGCGGTGGGGCTGGTAGGCCAGGCCGAAGGTCAGGCCCGAGCGGTCGTTGGCGGCCGAGGCGCTGTAGCCCGCGGGCACGCCGGCCTGGGTGTCCAGCGCTTCGTAGCGGACGTGGGGGATCAGGGCCTGGCCCTCGATGCCCAGGGGCGAGAAGACGTCGTACCCGAGCTCGCCGTAGTAGCCCGAGAGCGTCTCGCCCACCGAGTCGGCCCCGGTGAGGGCCAGGGCCGCGTTGAGCTCCGGCACGCCGTCGACCGAGGCGCCCGCGTAGAGGGCCCGGACCTTGAGCCCGGCCAGGTCGACCACGACGTGCCCCTCGTAGGCCAGCGTGTTCACGGAGACGTCCTCGCCGCTGGTGGGGTCGACCAGGTCCTGGCCGGCCCCGCCGTAGAGCACCGAGCCGCCGACGACCAGGCCCTCGACGCCGGTCAGGTCGAGGCGGGCGACGCCCGCGAAGCTCTCCGCCACCGCCTCGGCGCCCTTCTGGCGACCGCCGCGCAGGCCCGACGCCGAGAAGCCGCCGGCGTGCATGCCGTCGAGGAGGTAGGCCCGGTAGCTGATCGGGCCGACCTCGCCGTACACGCCCAGCCCGATCTCGCGCCAGGTCGACGGCAGGATGTCGTGCTCGACGCGGGGGCGTTCGACCGCCGCGAAGGTCGTGGGCTCGTGCAGCTCGTTGTAGATGCCCATCGGCACCAGCAGCAGGCCGGCCCGGGCGCCAAGCTGGGGGGCGGCCTGGAAGTCGAGGTAGGCGAACTCGACGTAGACCTCCTTGACGTGCTCGAACTCGATCTCGGTGTTGAGCACCCAGCGGTCGTCGAACTTGTAGCCGGCGTAGAGGATCAGGCGGTGCACGTCCATGCCGTCGACGGCGCCGCTCTCGCTGCCGTCCTGGGTCTCGGCCGCGTAGTTGTGGTACTTGACCTCGCCGTAGCCGCCCAGGGAGACGCCCCTTTCCCCCCGGTAGACCTTGGAGGCGGCCGGCCCCATGCCGTGGACGCTCTCGTCGGCCGCGACCGCGGCCTCTCCGATGCGCAGGCGCTCGATCTCCCCGGCCAGGACGTCGACCCGGCGGGACAGCTCGGCGCCGTCGGGCCCCTCCTCGGTTGGCGCCGGGGCGGGCTGCCCTCCTTCCTCCTCCTCCTCCTCCTCCCTCTCTTCCCGCTCCAAGTCACGGGGCCCGGGATCTTCGGCCAGGGCGGGCGGGCCCACGAGGGCCACGAGCAGTGCGGCGGTCATGTCGTCTCCTTGCGGCGGATCTGAAAATGAAACTGAAGTTCATTTTCTTCTCTGGCCCTTCTACTCCGCCCCCCGCCCCCCTCGCCCCCCCATCGCGGTGAGATGTCGCACCCCCTGACCCCCCGCCCCCCCACCCGCCCGCGCTGCTGTCGCCCGCTGAGCCGGCGGCCGGGCGGGGATACGGGGCCGGCGGAGGCGCCGTGTCCAACCGCCTGTACGAAGAGCTGGCCGCGTGGTGGCCCCTGCTGGCCCCGCCCGAGGACTACGCCGACGAGGCCTCCCTCACCCTGGCGATCCTGGCCCACGGCCGGGGCGCCCCCCTCGGATCGCTGCTGGAGCTGGGCAGCGGCGCCGGCCAGCTCGCCCTCCACATGCCGGCCGACCTCGACGTCGTGCTGCTGGACCTCTCGCCCGCCATGCTGGCGGCCAGCCGCGCGTGGAACCCGGGGCGGACGCACGTGCAGGCCGACATGCGCGACGCCGACCTGGGCCGCCGCTTCGACGCGGTGCTGCTGCACGACGCGGTGATGTACCTGCTGGAGCCCGAGGACCTGGCCGCCGCCTGCGCCACGGCGGCGCGCCACCTGGTCCCCGGGGGCGCCTTCCTGGTCCTGCCCGACGTGGTGGAGGAGGACTTCCGGGAGGGGCACGTCGCCGGCGGCGCCGCCGACCTGCCCACCGCCCCGGGGCGGGCGGCGCGCATGCTGGAGTGGCACTGGGACCCGGTGCCCGGCGACGGGCGCTACCGGGTCGACATGGCCTTCCTGCTGCGCGAGGCCGACGGCACGGTGCGCTGCCTGCACGACGTGCACACCATGGCCCTGCGCAGCCGCGCCGCGCTGTGGGCCGCGATCCGCGGCACCGGGCTGACCCCGGTCGAGGCGCCGCCCCACCTCGCCGCGCGCTGCGGAGAGGTCTTCCTCGCCCGCAAGCCGCTCGGCTGACCCACGTGACCGCCCGCGCCGACCGGCTGCTGCTGGCCCTGCTCGCGCTGGGCCTGCTCGGCGCCCTGTGGCTGCCGGCCCTGCAGGTCCTCCCGCACCGCTTCCTCGGCATCGACTACGTCGACCAGCACGGCACCCAGTGGTTCTACTGGCTGGCCGACCGCAGCCTGCGCACCGGCGACTCGCCCCTGCACAGCGACCTGTTCTTCCACCCCTGGGGCAAGGACATCCTGGCGCACACCGGCGCCAACCTGCTGGACGCCTACGCCGCCGTGCCCTTCCGGCGGCTGCTGGGCCCGGTCCTGGGCTACGACCTGTTCGTGCTGGCGGGCCTGCTGCTCACGGGCCTCTGCAGCCTGCGGCTGTTCGCGCAGCTCGCGCCCGGCCCCGACCACGCCCTGGCCCGCGGGGTCGGCGCCCTGCTGGTCGCCACGCTGCCCTACGCCCTCTTCGAGGTGATGGAGGGGCGGCCGACCCAGGGCCTGCTGCTGCTGCCGGTCCTCTTCCTCGACGGCCTGCTCCGGCTGGGGCGGCGCCCGGGCCTGGCGGCCCCGCTGCTCGCCGGCGCCCTGCTGGCCCTGTGCGGCTACCAGTACTGGTACTACGCCTTCTTCGGCGGCGTGGTGGCGCTGGCCCACGGCGGCTGGCTCGCCCTGCGACCGCCCGAGGGCGCCGGCGGCCCGGCCGCCATCCTGGGCCGCCACGCCCTGGTGGCCGCCGCGGCGCTGCTGCTCGTGGCGCCGCTGGCCTGGCCCCTGTACCGCTCGCTGTCCGAGGTCCCCGGCCTGCTGCGGGTCGACACCTGGGGCCTGGCCGGCGCCGCCCCCGACGTGGACGAGCAGATGAGCGTCGGCCTGTTCCTGTGGCAGCCGCTGCGCGCCGCCACCGGCTTCTTCCTGCAGGACAAGGGCGGCGCCTGGGTCTTCCTGGAGCGGACGGCCTGGACCCCGCTGGCCCTGCTGCCCGCCATCGCCCTGGCGCTGCACCGCTGGCCCGGGGCGCCCGGGCGCGGTGCCTGGCTGGCGATGGCCCTGGCGGCGGCGCTCATCGCGACCGGCCCGGCCATCCTCTTCGCCGACGCCGGCCTGCCCAACCTGGCCTACATGGGCCTGGTCCAGCTCGTCGCGCCGCTGCAGCGGCTGTGGTGGCCCGGCCGCGCCTATGCCTTCCTGGGCCTGCTGCTGGCCCTCGCCGCGGTCGCCGGCCTGGTGCGCGCCCGCCAGCTCGCCGGCCCCTGGGCCTGCCGCGCGCTCGCCGTCGTCCTGGTCGCCGGCCAGGGCGCCCACCTGCGCGCCGGGCAGATGCTGCCCTTCCCGACCTGGGACGCCACCGTGCCCGCCGGCTACCGCTGCCTGGCCCACGGGCCGCCGGGCGCCATCATCGAGCTGCCCTGGTCCTGGACCCAGGCCCACCTGTACTACCAGACCGTGCACGGCCGGCCGATGCTCGGCGGCATGATCGAGGACAACGTCCTGTTCACGCCTCCGGAGCTGTCGGCGCTGCGCCAGGACAATGCCCTGCTGGCCTGGCTGCTGGCCTCGCCCACCTCGCGCGGCGCGCTGCCGCCCGAGGCGGAGGCCGGCCGCGCCGAGCTGCTCGACCTGGGCTACCGCTACGTCGTGCTCCAGGAGGACGCCCTGGTGCTGGAGAGCGGCCCGCGCAGCCGCCTGGACAACGCCGTCCGCTCGCGGGCGCGCGAGCTGCGACGCTCCCTGGGCGACGCGCTGGGCCCCCCGGCCTGGGACGACGCGCGGATCTCGATCTACACCCTGGACGGGAGCGGCTCGCCGTGCGCCGGGCGCGGGATCCAGCCCGACACGGTCGCCGTCGGCCGCGGGGCGCCGGGCGCGGGCGCCCTGGTGGAGTGGGACCCCGAGGAGCTGCGGATCCGCTGGCTGACGGGCGAGGAGGAGGAGGC
Organism: Myxococcota bacterium; assembly: GCA_023150805.1. Taxonomy (GTDB): domain Bacteria; phylum Myxococcota_A; class UBA796; order UBA796; family UBA2385; genus UBA2385. The sequence goes on from JAKLKF010000004.1 coordinate 95,799, forward strand.
CGGCGCGGCGGAGGGCGACGCCGACCTGCGCGGGCGCCTGTGGGGCGAGGGGACCACCGACACCGACGGCGGCGCCGCCTCTCCGTGAACCCGGGGCCCGCGGCCCGGCGCGGCCCCGTCGCGCGCCCGCTTCGGGCTATCCTCGGGCTTCACCCCGGAGGCCCCGTGTCCGGCTCCAACATCGGCAGCACCCGCGCCATCGCCACCCGCCGCCCCCAGAAGGGCGGCTCCGCCGGGCGGGGACCGGGAGCGGTCCACGACGACCTCGACCAGCAGCTGCTGATGGGCAACGACGCCATGAAGGAGATGATGTCCCGCCAGCAGCAGCAGCAGCTCGCGGCGCAGCAGCCCACCGACGCCCAGCTCCAGGAGGAGCGGCGGGGCATGGGCGCGGGGCGCTCGACCTCCAGCGCCGAGGACAAGCGCACCCAGGACGGGGGCCCCTCGCTGGCCGACATCCGCCAGGGCACCTTCCTGCAGCCCGGGACGACCGGCCCGGCCGTGGTCGAGGTGCAGCGGATGCTGGCCAAGGCCGGCATCTCGGTGCGCGAGAGCGGCGTGGTCGACGACGCCACGATGAAGGCCGTGCGCCGCTTCCAGGACGGCCGGGTCGCGTCGGTGACCGGCGTCGTCGGCCCCAACACGCTGGCGGCCCTCGAGGCGGCGGTCAAGCTGGGCGACATCGGCCAGAAGATGTTCATCCAGGCGCTGAACTTCCGCGGCAAGTCCACCGAGGGCGGGCCGCAGGGCGGCAAGATGGCCGACGCCTGGGCGATCAACGAGCTGGTCTTCCTGGTCCTGGGCCGACGCCTGGGCAGCAACCCCAACTACGTGCCCAGCGTCGAGACCGAGCTGCGCAAGGTCGGGTCCATGGTCGAGGTCAGCCAGGCCCGACCGGGCGACCTGGTCGTGGCCAGCGACCAGAGCCACATCGGCATCTACATGGGCAACGGCCGCGTGTGGTCGAACAACTCGGCCGACTCCACCTTCTCCTGGGACAGCAACCTGCACTTCGACGGTGCGAAGGGCGGCGGCACCCCCCGCATCTACCGGGTCAACCGGTAGCGCCCCGCCCCGGCTGCGACAGGCCGCCACGGGGCACTGTCCACACCGCTGGGCCGCGGGCATGATCCACTCACCCCCCAGCAAGGAGGGTGGATGGCAAGCACAGCTCCCGCCGAGGAACTCCGGGTCTCCTGGACCTGAGGTCGTCACACCTGAACGGATCGACGCCATGTGCCCCGGGCACCCCTGGCCGGTCCCCGTCGCTCCCGCGACACCAGACGGGGGGACGACCGACTCGAACGGAGCCGGAGCTGACATCGCAGACACCACGCACGGGCGGCACCTCAGCCGCCCGTGCTCTGTGGTGCCCGGCCGCCCCCTCCGACCCCGCGACGGCGCGCACCTCCCCGCGCTAAGGGTGCCCTCCCCCCTCGGAGGCCCCCGTGCCCGAGCACCCCCTCGCCGGAATGCCCGCCCCTCGGTCCCTGCTCGTCGACGTCCCCCGCCTGGTGACGGCCTACTTCAGCCGCCAGCCCGACCCCGAGGACCCCGCCCAGGCCGTCTCCTTCGGCACCTCGGGCCACCGCGGCTGCGCCTTCGACGGCAGCTTCAACGAGGCCCACATCCTGGCCACCACCCAGGCCATCTGCGAGTGGCGGGCGGCCCACGACATCACCGGCCCGCTCTTCCTGGGCGTCGACACCCACGCCCTGTCCGAGCCGGCCCGCGTGAGCGCGCTGGAGGTCCTCGCCGCCAACGGCGTCACCGTCTGCGTCGACCGCGACGGCGGCACCACGCCCACGCCGGTCATCTCGCACGCGATCCTGACCCACAACCGCGAAGCGACCGGGGCCCGGGCCACGGGCGCGCGGGCCGACGGCATCGTCGTCACGCCGTCGCACAACCCGCCCCGCGACGGGGGCTTCAAGTACAACCCGCCCCACGGCGGCCCCGCCGGCGGAGACGTGACCGGCTGGATCCAGGACCGGGCCAACGCGCTCCTGCGGGCCGGCCTCTCCGGCGTGCGGCGGATCCCCCTGGCGCGCGCCCTGGCCGCCCCGACCACGCTGCGCCACGACTACGTCGGCGCCTACGTCTCCGACCTGGCCAGCGCGCTGGACCTCGACGCGGTGAAGCAGGCCGGCGTGCGCATCGGCGCCGACCCGCTGGGCGGCTCCGGCGTCGGCTACTGGGCGCCCATCGCCGAGCGCTACGGGCTGGACCTGCAGGTCGTCGACGACACGGTGGACCCCACCTTCTCCTTCATGCCGGTCGACCGCGACGGCAAGATCCGCATGGACTGCTCCTCGCCCTGGGCGATGGCGCGCCTCATCGGCCTGGCCGACCGCTTCGACGTCGCCTTCGGCAACGACCCGGACTTCGACCGGCACGGCATCGTCACCCGCTCCGCCGGCCTGCTCAACCCCAACCACTACCTCGCCGTCGCCATCGACCACCTCTTCCGCCACCGCCCGGCCTGGGGGCCCGGCGTCGGCGTCGGCAAGACCCTGGTCAGCAGCGCGATGATCGACCGGGTCGCGGCCGACCTGGGCCGCCCCCTGGTCGAGGTCCCGGTCGGCTTCAAGTGGTTCGTCGAGGGCCTGTCCACCGGCAGCCTGGGCTTCGGCGGCGAGGAGAGCGCCGGCGCCAGCTTCCTGCGCCGCGACGGCACCACCTGGACCACCGACAAGGACGGCATCCTGATGGCGCTGCTCGCCGCCGAGATCACCGCCGTCACCGGCCGGGACCCGGGCCAGCACTACCAGGACCTGGTCGCCCGCCACGGCGCGCCCGTCTACACCCGCATCGACGCGCCGGCGACCGGCCCGCAGAAGGCCGTCCTGTCCCGGCTGTCGCCCGACGCCGTGCGCGCCAGCCACCTGGCCGGCGACCCGATCCTGGCCCGCCTGACCGCCGCCCCCGGCAACGGCGCGGCCATCGGCGGGCTCAAGGTCGTCACCGCCCGCGGCTGGTTCGCCGCCCGCCCCTCGGGCACCGAGGAGGTCTACAAGATCTACGCCGAGAGCTTCGACGGCCAGGAGCACCTCTCCCGCCTGCTGGACGAGGCGCGGGCCATCGTCGACGCCGCCTTCCGCGCCGCCGGCGCATGATGCCGGCGCTCGCGGCGCTGGCGCTGCTGCTCTCGTGCCAGGGGCCGCAGGGCGGCGACGACACGGCGGCGGTCGGCTGCCCCGTCGCCACCGTCCAGGTGGTGGGACAGGGACTGTCGCTCTCCGCCGGCGCCTGCGGTGAGCTGCTCCTGGAGCCACGGGTGCTGGGCGAGGGCACGCTGACGCTGGCGTGGGCCGAGCAGGGCGAGGGGGTCGTGCAGCCCGTGCTCACCGCGGGGGAGGACGGCGCCACCTGGACCGGCCTGGCCCTGGAGGGGACCTGGACCCTGGACGGCGCCCAGGACCCCGTCCTGCTGCGCCAGGGCTACCAGAGCTGGTCCTGGTCGGGGGTCGAGGCCCTGGTCGGCCCCGCGCTGGACGGCGAGGGCCTGCCCGTCCCCGGCGGGGACGGCGACGGTCTGTCCGTGGTGGACGAGGCGCCCGGCACCTCCTGGTGGGGCGGCCTGGTCGGGCGACCCGACGGCGCGTCCTTCCTGCTCGGGGCCACCCGCGCCCGGGAGAGCCGGGTGTACGTCGCCGCCGACCCCGACACCGCCTGGGTCGTCTGGGGCCACCGCGGCGAGGAGATCACCCTGGCGGCCGGCCAGTCCCTGGCGCTGGACCCCCTCTTCCTCGACCTCGGCGCCGACCCGCTGCTCCTGCTCGACGCCTGGGCCACCGCGGTCGCCGCAGCGGTGCCGCCGCGCCCCCTGGGCGAGCAGCCGCCCACCGGCTGGGCCACCTGGTACCAGTACTACAGCGAGGTGACCGAGGCCGAGGTGCAGCAGAACCTGGCCGTCGCCCAGGCGCTGGCGTCCCGGGGCGACCTGGCTCCGCTCCAGGTCTTCCAGCTCGACGACGGCTGGCAGGTCCGCTGGGGCGACTGGACGGCGGGCGACGACTTCCCCTCGGGCATGGCCGCCCTGGCCGCGCAGATCCAGGACGCCGGCATGACGCCCGGGCTGTGGATGGCGCCCTTCTACGTCAGCCGGGACTCCGCGACCTACGCCGCCCACCCCGACTGGTGGGTCAAGGACCAGGACGGCGTCGAGATCCGCTTCAGCAACCTGGGGACCGGCGACTACGCGATCGTCGACGCCACCCACCCCGACGCCGGCGCCTGGATGGCGCAGCAGGTCGCCGACCGGGTGGCCGAGGGCTGGACCTACCTCAAGCTCGACTTCCTGTACGCCGGCGCCCAGGAGGGCCAGCGCCACGCCGACGTGACCGGGATCCAGGCCTACCAGCACGGCATGGCCCTGCTGCGCGAGGCCGCCGGCGACGCCTGGGTGCTGGCCTGCGGCGCCCCCCTGCTGCCCTCGGTCGGCTGGGCCGAGCAGTTCCGCACCGGCGCCGACATCGCCTTCGAGATCTCGCCCGACCCCGACCCCGCCTACCTGCGCTGGCAGGCCCGCAGCACGGCCGCCCGATCGTTCACCAACGGCCGGTGGTGGTGGGTCGACCCCGACCAGCTCATCCTGCGCGAGCCCTTCGACCCGGTCCGGGCGCGGGGCGCCGTCGTCGCCCAGGCCGTCTCCGGCGGCGCCTGGCTCCTGGGCGACGATCTGGCCGCCCTGCCCGAGGATCGCCTCGCCCTGGCCCTGCACCCCGCGGCCGTCGCGCTGCGTGGACAGTCCGCCCGCCCACAGGCGCCGCTGTCCTTCCCGAGCGGCCTGGACGCCTCCCCCACGGTCGAGCGCCTCGTCCCCGACGACCAGGTGCCCCTGCGCTGGACCTTCCCCGACGGCACGGTCGCCCTGCTCAACCTCTCCGACGACCCGGTGGAGGTCGACGGCCCCGGCGGGGTCGAGCTGTTGACCGGCGAGCAGGCCGCCGCGGCCCCCCGCACCCTGGCCCCCGGCCAGGGAGAGCTGTGGGGTCCCTGATCGGACCGTCGGCGCCGTGCTACCCTGCCCTGCGCAGCCAGGACGCCCGCGGAGCCTGCATGCCGGACCAGCGCAGCGCCCCTCCCGCCGTCCCCGGCCCGGCCCCCGCCGACCGCGACCCCATGGTGGGGCGGCTCATCGCGGGCCGATACCGGGTGGAGAGCCTGCTTGCGCGGGGCGGGATGGGCAGCGTCTACGTCGCGACCCAGCAGCCGCTGGGCCGCCAGGTGGCCCTCAAGATCCTGGGCGGGACGGGCGGGCACGCCGACGACGCGGGCTTCCAGCGGCGCTTCCTGCAGGAGGCCGCGACCCTGGCCCGCCTGCGCCACCCCAACACCGTGACCCTCTTCGACTACGGCGTGCTGGAAGAGGAGCAGCTCGCCTACATGGTCATGGAGCTGGTCCGGGGCTTCACCCTGGCCCAGGTCCTGCGCCGCGAGGGGCGCCTGTCGCCCGCGCGGGCCCTGTGGGTCGCCCACGAGGTCGCCCGCGCGCTGGGCGAGGCGCACGGCCTGGGCATCGTGCACCGGGATCTCAAGCCCGGGAACGTCATGCTGGCCACCGGCCCGGAGGGCGAGCAGGTCAAGGTGCTCGACTTCGGCATCGCGAAGCTGCTGGAGGAGGACGCCCACGCGCTGACCGGCGCGGAGAACCTGGTGGGCTCTCCCGGCTACATGGCGCCCGAGCAGATCACCCACCGCCCCATCGACGGCCGCACCGACATCTACGCGCTGGGCGTGCAGCTCTACACGATGCTCACCGGCACGCAGCCCTTCGCCGGCCGCAACGCCGTCGAGAGCTTCGTCGCCCACCTGCACCGCCCCGCCCCCACCCTGCAGGGCGCCCTGGGCGCCCCCGTCGCCCCGGCCCTGGAGGCCCTGGTCGCGCGCTGCCTGGCCAAGGAGCCCGACCACCGCTTCGCCGACGTGGCCGAGCTGCGGGCCGCGATCCGCGGGACCCTGGCGGAGCTGGACCCCGCCGCCGCGAGCATGCTGGCCGCCGCCGCCGCCGCGCCCCCGCGCGCAGACCCGTCGGCCGGCGGAGGGACGCCCCCGCCGGGGCCCGCGGACACCGCGCGCCTGGCCCGCCCCCGCACCCTGGACCGCCCCGCGCACCTGGTCGCCCAGGAGGGCGTCTCGACGCCCACCCTGCAGATCCCCGCCGAGCCGGCCCCCCGGTCCCGGGCGATGCTGGTCGGCGCCGTGGCCGGCCTGGCGCTGCTGGCCCTGGTGGTGGTGGTGACGGGCGCCCTGGCGCTGCGGGGCCTGGCGCCCCGGCCCGCCGCGACCCCCGCGTCGTCGGCCACCCCCGACGCCGCCCTGGCCCCGGACGCCCCCCCCGCGCCGGCCGAAGATCCGCCCGCCGTGCCCGTGCAGCTCCGCTCGGTCCCCCCCGGGGCCGGCGTCCTGGACGGCGAGGTCGCCATCGGGATCACCCCCCTCGACCTGACGATGCCCCACGACCAGCCCCGCCGCCTGGTCCTGGTCCTGGACGGCTACGAGGACGCCCCGGTCCTGCTCACCCCCGGCGACCCCGGCGGGCTGCGGGAGATCCGGATGGTGCCCGCGCCGCGCGCCCCCACGCCCCGCCGCGACCCTCCCCCGTCGTCGCCACCTCCGACCTCGCCTCCGCCCCCCGACCTCGACATCCGGACGACCCGGTGACCCTGCTGCTCCCGCTGCTGCTGGCCCTGGCGGCGCCCCCCGCCCGCGCCCAGGAACCCGCCGCGCCCGCCGACCCCGACCTGGCCGCCGAGGCCGACCTGCACTTCGGCCTGGGGGTGGATGCCTACCGCGCGGGCCTGTACACCCAGGCCCTGGAGCACCTGCTGCTCAGCAACCGGCTGGCGCCCAACCGCAACGTCGTGTTCAACGTCGCGCGCTGCTACGAGCTGCTGGGCGACTGGTCCCAGGCCTTCCGCCACTACGGCGACTACGTGGCGGCCGAGCCCGACCCCGCGCTGCGCCAGGGCGGCCTGGACGCGCTGGAGCGCCTGCGCCCCCGCCTGGCCCTGGTGCGCATCGAGTCCGATCCCCCCGGCGCCACCGTCTACGTCGATCGCACGGACCTGGGCGCGCGCGGTCGCACGCCGCTCCTGCTGGCCGTCGAGCCCGGCGCCCACGACATCATCGTCCAGACCGACGGCTACGAGCAGGCGATCACCCGCGCCCAGGCCACCACCGGCCAGGAGGCGCTGGCCCGCCTGGCGCTGGACCCGGTGCTGGGGCGGGTCGCGCTGGTGGGCAGCCCGGCCGGCGCGCAGGTGCGACGGGAGGGCGGCGACGAGGTGCTGGCCGTCCTGGGGGAGGGCGCCCCCGTGCGCCTGGACCTGCCCCCCGGGCCCCAGGTCCTGCAGATCGAGGCCGAGGGCTTTCGCCCGCGCCGCGAGCTGGTCACGGTCTCGCGCGACCAGGAGGTGGCGCTGACGGTCGCACTCGCCCCGCTGACGGGGACGGTGGTGGTCGAGGCCGCCGAGCGCGGCGCCCGCATCGAGGTGGACGGACAGGCCGTCGGCTTCACCCCCGCGGTGCTGGACCTGCCCGCCGGGCCCCACCAGCTCGTGGTCACCCTGCCCGGCTACCAGCCCTGGACCCGGGAGCTCACCGTCCAGGCCGACGCCAGCACCACCGTCGACGTCCGCCTGCTGTCGCGGCAGGAGGTCACGGCCGCCAGCCGCACCACCCAGGACGTCGAGCGCGCCCCCGCCAGCGTCACCCTGGTCGACGCCCGCGAGATCCGGGCCTTCGGCCACACCACCGTGTGGGACGCCCTGGCCGGCACCCGCGGCCTGTTCCAGGCCGACGACCTCACCTACCAGTCCCTGGGCTTCCGCGGCTTCGCCCGCCCCGGGGACTATGGCAACCGGGTGCTGGTCACCGTGGACGGTCACGTGATGAACGACGACCAGCTCGGCGGCAGCTACGTGGCCGAGGACCTGCTCGTCGACCTGGGCGACGTCGAGCGGATCGAGGTGGTGCGGGGCCCGGGCTCGGTGCTGTACGGCAGCAACGCCTTCTTCGGCGTCGTCAACGTCGTGACCCGGCGGCCCGAGCAGGCGGGTGCCCACGTCGCGCTCACCGCCGACGGCAGCCGGACGGCGCGCGCCCGCGGCGCCGTGGACCTGGGCGACGCCCGCCGCGGCGCCTGGCTCTCCGCCGCCGCCCTGGGCAGCCAGGGAGACGACCTGGAGCTGGCCGCCCTGGCCGGCACCGAGACCGCCGACGGCCGCCTGGACGGTCGCATCGACGGGGCCGACGGGACGCGCGCCGCCACCGTGCACGGTCGGGGCTGGTGGGAGTCCGTCCAGGTCCAGGCCCTGTTCACGGCCCGGGACAAGCGCATCCCCACCGGCGCCTTCGGCACCGTTCCCGGCGACGACCGGGCCCACGCCGAGGACCGCCGCGCCTTCGGCGAGGCGCGCTGGGAGCCCACGCTCGGCGACCGCGGCCGACTGTTCACCCGCGCCTGGCTCGACCACTACGCCTACGACGGCGCCTTCCCCTACGACGACAGCTACGTGTACCGCGACCGCTGGCGCGGCCTGTGGGTGGGGGCCGAGCCGCGCCTGGAGCTGCGCCCGGTCGACCCGCTGACGCTCACGGTGGGCGCGGAGGCGCGGCACCACCTCCAGGCCGAGCTGACCAGCCAGGACACCGACGGGGTGGTGCTGGACGAGGACCCGCTGCACTCGGTCCTGGCCGCCTACGCCGCCGCCGCCTTCGAGCCCGCCGCCTGGCTGCGCGCCGACCTCGGCGCCCGCTACGACCACACCACCCTGCAGGGGGTCGGCGGCGCGCTGAGCCCGCGCCTGGCCCTGGTGCTCGTCCCGCGAGAGGGCACCACCCTCAAGCTGCTGGGCGGCACCGCCTTCCGCGCCCCCAGCCCCTACGAGTTCTTCTACAGTGACGGCGGCCTGACCCAGGTCCCCCCCGAGCAGCTCGATCCCGAGCGCATCGCGACCGCCGAGGTCGAGGCCAGCCAGCGCCTGGACGACGCGACCACGTTGACGGTCGGCAGCTACGTCAACCGCATCACCGACCTGGTGGGGACCGAGCTGACCGGCCAGGTGGGCGAGGAGGGGGAGATCTTCCGCTACGCCAACACCGACGGCCAGGTCTGGGCCGCGGGCCTGGAGGCGGCCCTGCGGCGGGAGTGGCGGCGAGGCACCCACCTGCACGTCCAGCAGGCCCTGCAGACCGCGCGCCAGGAGGACCTGATCGGCGGCGAGGTGCTCTCCCACGCCCCGGCCTGGACAGGCAGCGTGAAGGCCGCGGTCCCGCTGCTCTCGACGGGCGCCACCCTGGCCAGCCTCCTGCGGGCCGAGTCCCCCCGCTGGCTGCGCGGCGCCGGGCGGGACCCCCAGCTGGATCGCACCGACTGGGTGCTGCTGTGGGACCTGACCGCCACCGGCCAGGTGGGGGACGGGCCGGTCTCCCTGGGCGCGGGCGTGCGGAACCTGCTGGACTGGCAGGTCGCCTGGCCGGTGGGCGTCGACCTCGTGCCGCAGACCCTTCCCCAGCCGGGCCGGACCTTCTACGCCACCGTCCGCGTGGACGGCTGACCGCCCCGGAGCGCCCATGTCCCGCCTGACCCCCGTCGACCCCGCCACCGCCCAGGCCATCGTCGCCGAGAGCGACACCCGCATGGCGCCCCTGGTCGAGGTCGAGGCCGTGTTCACCCCCGACGAGTGCCGTCGCATCGTCGCCCGCCGCGAGGTCCTGGGCTTCGACCACGCGCCGATCCCCACCTACGCGGGGGGGACCCGCTCCCAGGTCGTCGACCGCGGCGTGCGGTCCACGCTGCGCACGCACCTCTTCGACAGCCCCGAGCACCGGTGGATCTTCGACCGCCTGGGCGAGGTGATCCGCATCACCAACGATCACACATGGCGCTTCCGACTGTCCTTCATGGAGCCGCTGCAGCACCTGTCCTACCCCGAGGGCGGGCACTTCCTGTGGCACAGCGACCTGGGCGACACCGGCATCACCAGCCTGCGCAAGGTGTCGGCGACCATCCTGCTCTCCGAGCCCGACGCCTATGACGGCGGCGACCTCCAGCTCCTCGTCGCCGGCAAGGAGATCACCCCCGGTCGCGGCCAGGGCAAGGCCGTGCTCTTCCCCTCCTTCATGAACCACCGGGTCACCGAGGTGACGCGGGGGACGCGGCACGTCCTGATCCTGTGGACCATCGGCAAGAGCGCGTTCCGTTGAGGGGATGATCCGGGGACGGGCCCGCGGCCACCGGTTGCGCTTCCCCCCGACGCTGCTACGCTCCCCCCGTCCCCTCCCGGAGTCCGCCCGTGCCCTGTCCGACCCTTGCCCTGCGCCGGCTCGCCCTCGCCGGGGCGCTCGTCGCGCTCGCCGCCTGCCGCTCGGGCGACGGCGCCGACGACACCGGTGCGGCGGCGGGCGACGGCGGCAGCCCGGACGGGGGCGCCGTCCCCGACGGCGGCGGGACGGGAGACGGGGGCGGCGAACCGACGGACGGCGGCACCGCCAGCGACGGCGGCGGTGCGGGGGACGGCGGGGGGACCGGGACGGACGGCGGCGCCGACGGCGGCTCCGCGGACGGCGGCTCCGGGGACGGCGGCACCGAGGCCTTCACGGGCTACGTCCAGGTCGTGTCCGGCGACGTGCACTCCTGCGCCCTGGACAACCGTGGACAGATCACCTGTTGGGGCCCGCCCGAGGGCGACGAGAAGGACTACGGCCAGGCCACCCAGGTCCCCGAGGACAGCGACTTCGTGTCGGTCTCGGCCGGCTTCCTGAGCACTTGCGGCATCCACGCCGACGGCCGCGCCGAGTGCTGGGGGCGCGACCTGGCCGACGAAGCCAGCCCGCCCGACGGGCGGTACCTCGACGTGAACGTCGGGCACCTGTTCGGCTGCGGCATCCAGGAGGACTCCGACGTCGTCTGCTGGGGCCTGCCCGAGCACGACGACGCGATCCCCGCGGGCCTGGAGCTGGTGGACCTCGAGGCCAAGGTGCACGGCACCTGCGGCCTGGAGGCCGACGGGGGCATGCAGTGCTGGGGCTACGTCGGCCAGGACAAGCACGAGTACGGACAGATCTCGGACGCGCCCAGCGGCGGCTCCTGGCGCTCGGTCGGACTGGGCCTGTACCACGGCTGCGCCGTGCGCTCCGAGGGCACGATCTCCTGCTGGGGCAACGACGCCAACGGGGAGTCCTCGCCTCCCTCCGGCAGCGACTGGGTCCAGGTGAGCAGCGGCGACCACTTCTCCTGCGGCCTGGACGACGCCGGCGCCGTCTCCTGCTGGGGGGTCGAGGTCATGGCCCTGACCCAGCCCGAGGACCTGGTCCTGACCCAGGTCGCCGCCGGCTACGTGCACGCCTGCGGGCTGACCGAGGCCGGCGAGGTGGTCTGCTGGGGCGCCGCCAGCCCCTACAGCGACGCCTTCCCCAACTGGCGCGGCTACTGACGATCGCGCGGCGCCGTCAGCACTCGCTGACGCAGTCGCAGCTCTCGTCGCAGTCGCTCATGATCGGGCGGCTCGATCCCCCGTCGCAGCTCCGGCGGCAGGCGTCGGCGTCACAGTCGACGCTGGCGCTGCTGCACGCGCCGGCCGCCGTGCACTCCAGGCTGCAGTCTCCCCGCGGCGCGCAGGAGACGGCCGCGCCGGTGCAGGCGCTCACGCCGGTGCAGGTGGTCGCGCAGGGCCCCCCCTCCGGGCAGGTCAGCTCCAGCGACAGGCAGGCGCTCACGCCGCTGCAGCGCAGCTCCAGGGCGGCGTCTTCGCCCCCCTCCACGGTCGCCCGGGCGCAGGCGTTCACCCCGGCGCAGTCGACATCGCACCGCCAGCCGTCCGGACAGGAGATCGTCTCCCCGCTGCAGCCGTTGATCGCGGAGCAGTCCACGTGGCAGGTGTCGCCGGCGCAGCCGCCGGTGCAGGCGTCGGGGCACTCGCCGCCGCCGAAGTCCAGGAGGTCCGGCGGACAGGACTCGTCTCCGCCGTCGCCTGTGCCCCCGCCGTCGCCTGTGCTCCCGCCGTCGCCCGCGCCCCCGCCGTCGCCTGTGCTCCCGCCGTCGCCTGTGCTCCCGCCGTCGGGGCCCGTGTCGTCCCCGTCGGCCGTGCCCCCGTCGGCCGTGCCCCCGTCGGCCGTGCCCCCGTCGGCCGTGCCGCCCCCGTCGGCGGCACCCCCGTCGGCGGCACCCCCGTCGGCGGGGGGCTGCCCCTGGTCGAAGGGCAGGCTCCCCCGGTTGCAGGCGAGCAGGAGGGCGGCGCCGAGGGCGAAGGAGAAGGCGAGGGCAGCCATGCCGCGCAGGCTACCACGGGCCCTGGCGGGTCAGCCCTCGACCAGCACCACCGCGCCGCGAGGCGGAAGCTCCACCGCCAGGCTGCCGTCGGCCGCCACCGTCCAGGTCTGGCCGCTGCCGGTCAGCGCCCGCCCCAGGCCGTCCACCAGGACCGTGCCAGGCGCGTAGCCGGTCGCCATCGGCGCGCCGTCGACCGAGGTGACCGAGGTCTTCGTGTCATGGGTGTTGATGACCACCAGGACCCGCTCCCCCTCCGTCCACCGCTCATAGGCCAGCATCCCGGCGTCCTCCTCCTGGCCGGTGTGATCGGTGGTCCAGGTGAAGGAGACCGCCCCCCGGCGCAGGGGCTCGTGGGCCTGGCGCAGCGCGGAGAGGGCGGCGATCCAGCGGAACAGCTCGCCCTCCGTCTCGTAGCCCGACCACCACAGGGGCTCGCGGTTGGCCGGATCGTTGCCGCCGTCGAAGCCCTGCTCGGTGCCGTAGTACAGCACGGGCGCCCCGTCGGTGGTCAAGAGCCAGGCCAGCGCCGACTCCAGCGCCGCCACCGGGTCGGTGCCCTCGGATCCGTACTGGTCCACGTCGAACAGGAAGCGCGCGACGTCGTGGTTGTCCATGAAGTTCAGCGACAGGTCACGCGGGGCGACGCCGACACCCCCTTCGTGCTCGAGCTGGCCCCAGCTGACCTGCTGCTGTTCGTACAAGGTCTGCACGGTCCGGGTGGCGCCGCCGTACTTGAACACACCGTCGACCACCTGGTACTTGGCGGGGAAGTCGACGACGCTGTCCAGCATGTCCGGCTGCGTGTAGCGCCCGACCAGGGCGTCGTCGCCGTCGAAGACCTCGCCCATCAGCAGGAAGCGCTCCTTGCCCAGGCTGGCGGCGTGCTGGCGGATCGCCGGGCAGAACTCGGTCCAGAAGTCCTCCTCGACGTGCTTGACCGTGTCCAGGCGGAAGCCGTCGACGTTCGTCCGGGTGATCCAGTCGCTGAACACCTCGATGAGCGCGCGTCGCACGTTGGGGTTCTCGGTCGCCAGGTCCTTGAGCCCGCCGGGGAAGTCGGCCATCACGACCTGGTCCAGGTCGCTCCAGTCCGTCACCCGCCCGCGCTTGTGGTACCACTCGTCGTTCCAGAACTCGGCCGGGCTGGGCGGCTCCCGGTTGATCTCGGGCATCGACACCCAGCCCAGGGGCGCCGGCCCGGCCTCACCCAGGCTGGTCCAGCTCTGGATGCCCCGCTCGTCATAGGCGGGATCCCACTCGGTCACGATGTCCAGGCTGTCGCTGCCGTCCGTGCCGTACCAGGTGGTGACGTCGGCCTGCCCGTTGTGGTTGATGTCGTAGTAGAAGAGCTGCCCCACGTGGTTGACCACCACGTCCACCAGCACCTTGATGTCGTGCTGGTGCATCACGTCGACCAGCTCCCGCAGCTTGGCGATGTCGCCGAAGTGCGGGTTGACGTCGGTGAAGTCCTGTGTCCAGTAGCCGTGGTACGACGCGATGCCCGCGTCCTCCTCCACGTTGACGACCACCGGCGAGATCCAGATGGTCGTCACCCCCAGGGCGGACAGGTAGTCGACCCGGTCGATCAGCCCCTGGTAGTCGCCGCCCAGGTAGCGGTTGAGGTCCTCGGACCGGCTGACGTTCCAGTCATTGTTCACGTCGCCGTTGGCGAAGCGGTCGACGATGACCTGGTAGATCACCTCGTCGCGCCAGTCCTCGACGTGGTTGGTGATGGGCGGGTCCTCGCCGTAGGGGATCGAGGCGGAGCAGGCCAGCAGCAGGGTCGGGATCATCGGTAGCTCGCGGAGTTCAGCCACCACTCGGCGCCGACGCCGACGAAGTGCTGGTGGTGGGAGCGGCGGCGGACGTCGTCCTGGGCGAACCACCACCGGGCGTCGTCGTCCAGGTAGCTGTAGACGTATTGCAGGCGGAGCTGGGGCCGGGCGAAGCCGCCCCGGCGGGGCTGGATGGCGGGCAGGACCGCCAGCTTGGTGATCTGGGGCACGTCGTGCGCCCCCGAGCGGGGGTTGAGCCCGTCCGGCCGCAGCCACTGGTGGCTGGCCTCCAGGCCCAGCGACAGGTGATCGGTGAAGAAGACGGTCGGCCGCAGGGCGGCGATGGCCTCCCACCGGTCGTCCACGTCGACGTCGTTGTGGTCGGCGTCCTGGAAGCGCCGCAGGTAGGTGCCGGCCATGACGCCGACCGGCCCCGCCTCGTGGTTGCCGGCCAGGGCGACCAGGTGCTCGCTGGCGTCCGTCACCGTCCAGTCGGTGTCATAGCCGGACGCGGGCACCTCCAGCTCGTCCCACGCGGCCAGGCCGGTGGCGTAGCGGTACCACAGGTGCACGAAGCTGTCCTCGGCCCAGCCCCAGGCGCTGGCCTGCAGGCCCAGGACGGTGCCGCGGTTGGCCGGCAGCGCCTCCTCCACGAAGTCCTCGGCGATGCGGCTGCCCTCGGGCAGCAGGTGCAGCTCGCCGTAGGCGCGCAGGCGGAAGGTCAGCGCCTGCCCCTCGAAGGTGCGGCCCAGGCGGGCGCTGCCCAGGAAGCGCTGGCGGTCCAGGACCAGCACCTCCTCGGTGCCCACGCCACCGTCCAGGGGGACGTCCTCGGTCTGGACCATCCAGTCGTCGGCGGCCAGGCGGTTCAGGCCCGCGTGCAGGTCCAGGGCCCAGTCCGGGGGCCGGTAGGACAGGCCGCCTCCGACCGTGTTCAGATCGTCCAGGGGCCAGAAGTCCAGCAGGTAGATGTCGTCGCCCCGCCACATCCGGGCGCCGGCCCAGGCGACCAGCGGTGCGCTGGAGAAGCCGTCGACCTCCAGGTACAGGTTGCGCAGGGCCAGGTCGGCGTCCCACTGTCCATCGTAGTGGAACAGGTCGCCGGACAGCGCCGGGGTGACCACGACCCGGTAGCCCAGGGCCTCGTCCTCGCCGTTGGCGAAGACCACGTCCAGCTCCAGGTAGGGCCCCTGCTCCAGGCGGCTGCCGTGCGAGACGACGTTCACCGGCTCGCCGGCGCCACCGCGGGCGTCGGTGGAGACCTGGACCCGGCCGTAGCTGCCCAGCTCGACGCCGGCCCGGGCGGGCCCCACCAGGACGAGGGGGAGGAGGGAGAGCGGGAGCATCACTTCACCCAGATCGCGTACTGCCAGCCGTCCAGGCTCACCTGGAGGCGACCGCCGCTGGCCGTGACGTCGCCCGCGTTGCCGGTGGCGTCGGTGAACAGATCCCCGTCGATGCCCAGGGCGGACACGTCGACGGACTCGCTGCGGGAGGAGGAGCCCTTGTTCAGGGCGACGATGGCGACGTCGCCGCCGCCGTTGTCGCGGGCATAGACCAGCAGGCTGTCGTCCACCCAGAGCTGGACCCGCTCGCCCCGGCGCAGGGCGGCGCTCTCGGCCCGGGCGCGCCCGATCTGCCGGGTGCGCTCGAGCAGCTCCTGCTGGTTGGCCGACAGGTAGGGGTCGAAGTCCATCATCCGGCGGTTGTCGGGGTCGCCGCCGCCGTGCCGGCCGATCTCGTCGCCGTAGTACAGCAGGGGGACGCCGGGCTGGGTGAAGGTGAAGGCCAGGGCCATCGACTGGCGGTCGATGAGATCCCACTGGGTGATGGCGCTGCCCCCCTCCTTCATCGGGTCGTCGTACCAGCCGCTCCAGCAGTCGCCCACCTGGCCGGTGACCGCGCTGGCGAAGCGCTCGACGTCGTGGTTGCCGATGAAGGGGCTCATCGGCGCGCCGCCGTACCAGGACTGCCCGGTGGCGACCGTGCTCTCCAGGTCGCGGAAGGAGCCGTCGGACACGAAGGCGCTGCGGATGCCCCAGTACAGCGGGAAGTCGAACTGGGCGTCCAGCTCGCTGTCGCCCACGTAGTCCATGATCAGGCCGTGGTCGGAGCTGAAGGTCTCGCCCACCAGGTAGAAGGGCGCGCCGCCGCCGGCCTCGAAGTCGTCCCGCAGCCGCATCGACAGCGAGCGCATGATCACGTGGTCCATGTGCTTGGCGGCGTCGATGCGGACGGCGTCCACGTCGTAGGTCTGCACCAGGGTCAGGGTGTCGTCCAGAACCTGCTGCACCAGGTCGTGGTTCTTGTACGACAGGTCGGGCAGGTAGTCGGTGAACCAGCACTCGATCGGCTTCTCCTCCCAGCCGCAGCCCGAGCTGCCGCAGACGCAGCCCTCGCTGAACCACTCGGGGTGCTCGTCGATGTAGCTGTGATCCTCGTGCACGTGGTTGAGCACCAGGTCGAAGAGCACGCGGATGCCCTGGCGGTGCGCCTCCTCGATGACCTCCACCAGGCGCTCGCCGGCGGCGGCCTCGGTGTCGCCCCACCGGTCCTCGATGCCCAGCGGGTCGACCGGCCAGTAGCCGTGGTAGCCCGAGTAGGAGCGGCCGTCGGTGGCGCCCATCCAGGCGCCCTCGGCGTTGTCGTACAGGGGGGACAGCCAGATGGTGCGCACGCCCAGGTCCGTGAAGTAGCCCTCCTGCAGCGCGTGCAGCACGCCCAGCAGGTCGCCGCCCTGGTAGTCGGCGCACTCGGCCACGCCGACCGGATCGATCTCTCCGTCGCCGTTGCGGAAGCGGTCGGTGAAGACGAAGTACATCAGGCCGTCCGTCCACTCGAAGGCCTGGTCCTCGACCCACAGGGGCACGAACAGGGGCTCGTTCTCGGCCCGGCGCCCGGCCTCGTCTCCGGCCCACACCCGCAGCGAGTGCTTGCCGGGCGACAGGCCGCTCAGGTCGACCTCCAGGGTGCCCGCCTCCACGTCGACGGTGGGCGTCACCTCCACGTCGCCGACGGTGACGGTGACGGCGTCGGGGTCGATGGCCGCCTCGTCGGCGGCGCTGGCGAGCTGGACGGTGGCGGTCAGCCGACCGTCCGAGGTCGCCTGGGCCTCGACCGTCTGCAGCAGGGGCAGGGTGCAGTCGCCCACCCGCAGGTTGCGGTTCTCGCTGCCGTCCACCCACTTGCTGTAGACGGACTCCGGGGGGCTGCCCTCCCAGGCGCCGTCGACGACGAACTTGTAGCCGTACTCGCCCGGCTCCAGCGCCCCCAGGCTGGCGGTCCAGGTCCCGTCGCCGCCCCGGGTCATCGCCTGGGGCGACCAGCCGTTGAACTCGCCGGCGACCTGGACGGTGGAGGGGGATCCGCTGGTGCCGTAGGAGACGGTCACCTCGCAGTCGCGCACGGTGAGGATCTCGCGCGGCTCGGTGCCCCCGTCGCCGCCGCCGTCCCCGCCGCCGTCGCCGCCCCCGTCGCCGGTGCTGCCCGCGTCGGTGCCGCCGGCGTCGTAGCCCTCTCCGCCGTCGCCGCTGCCGGGGTCCCAGGGCGTGTCGGGGACGGGATCGCAGTCCTCCCCCAGGCAGTCGGACTTGCAGGCGGGCAGGAGCAGGAGGGCAGCGAGGGGGAGCATGGCAGCCTCAGTCGACGAGATCGCAGGTGGTGTCGGCCGGCAGGTAGAGGCGGGCGCCCCAGGCCGGCAGGTGGACAGAGGGGCGGTCGCCGGGCACCAGGACCGCGGGGGCGCCGCCGTCGAGCACGTCGACGTAGGCGCCGTCGCCCAGGTCCAGGGTCGGCGGCAGGGGGATGGACAGGCGGCGCTCGGTGGCGCTGGCGTTGACCACCAGCACCGCGGGGCGGCCGTCGCCGAGATCGCGGGCGTGGGCGTAGCCGGGGCCCTCGGCCAGCAGGGGCACCCGGGCGCCGGTGCGCAGGGCGGGCAGGCAGGCGCGGGCGCGGCCCAGCAGGCGGACCCGCTCCAGGGTCTGTGCCTGGAGGGCGGAGAGCGCGGCGCCCCACGGCATCGGGCGGCGGCTGTCGGGGTCGGTGGCGCCGGCCAGGCCCAGCTCGTCGCCCTGGTAGATCACGGGCGCGCCCGGCAGGGACAACACGATGGCCTGGGCGGCGACCAGCTTGTCATACGGCGCCGCATCCTCGGGCTGGGGCGGTGGCGCGCCCCAGGGGTCGCCGGTCTCGTCTCCGGCGGCCTCGGACAGGAAGCGGCTGACGTCGTGGTTGCCGACGAAGGGGGCCATCACCGCGCCCGAGCCGGCCCACTGGTCCTCGCTCTCGGCCAGGATGTCCTCGAAGGCGGCGGCGTCGCCCGACTCCCAGGCCAGCAGCTCCCGCAGCCCCCACATGACGGGGAAGTCGAACTGCCCGTCCAGGCCGTGCGGCCCCAGGTTCTTGCGGATGTCTGCCCAGCCCTGGGTGCCGGTGAAGGTCTCGCCCACCAGGTAGAAGGGGGCGCCGGCCGGGGCCAGCTCCGTGCGCACGGCCTGGACCAGGTGGCGCACGGCGACCCGCGAGACCATCGGCACCGCGTCGACGCGGAAGCCGTCGAGATCGTAGCGGGTGGCCCAGGCCAGGGTGTCCGCGGTCATCGCCTGCACCACCGCGGGCTGGTCCCAGTCCAGGTCGGGCAGGTAGGGCGTGAACCAGCAGGTCTCCATCGCCTCGGACCACGGACAGACCTCGCTGCCGCAGACGCAGTCGGGATCCTCGTGGAACCAGCCCTGGTCCTGGAAGGCCTGCCGGTAGGGGTGGTCCTGGTGCACGTGGTTGGGCACCACGTCCAGGATCACCCGGATGCCGCGGGCGTGGGCGGCGGCCACCAGGGCGTGGACGGACGCCTCGTCGCCGAAGGCCGGCTCGACCTGGTCGGCGCTGACCGGCCAGTAGCCGTGGTAGCCCTCGTAGTCGTGGCCGTCGTTGCCCGGCCAGGCGCCCGGCGCCACCCGCGCCAGGGGCGAGATCCACAGCGCAGAGACGCCCAGCGCGTCGAACCAGCCGGCCTGCACCTGGGCGGTCAGGCCCGCCAGGTCGCCGCCCATGCGGCTGCCGATCCGGTCGGGCTGCCAGCCCTGGGGCGCGATCGGTCCGTCCTGGTCGGCGAAGCGGTCGATCACGACCTGGTAGACCAGGGCGCCGTCCCAGGAGAAGGGATCGTCCTCGACCCAGGTCGCGGCCCGCGCGATCTGGGTCGTCCGGCCGTCGCGGTCCTGGGCGGAGAGCCGGATCGTGTGCTTGCCCGGGGGCAGGCCCGTGGCCGTGAGCGCCAGGCGGCCGGTCGACGGCGAGGCGGTGGCGGTCAGCGGCTGCCCGCCGCTCAGCTCGGCCCGCAGCGTGGACGGATCCAGGCGCGCGCCGCCCTGCCCGCGCAGGAAGCGGGCCTGCACGGTCAGCTCGCCGTGGGCCGTGGCCTGGACCTGCTCCAGCTCGATGGCCGGGTCCGAACAATCCTCGACCCGCAGCAGGGAGCGCTCCTGGCCGGTGCCGGGGTCGTGGTCCAGCAGCGGCTGGAGCAGGTCCAGCGTGCGCGCGCCGTCCACCAGCAGCCAGTAGGGGTGGTCGCCCGGCGGCAGGTCCAGGCCCAGGGCCCAGGCGCCAGGCTCCACCGGCTCCAGCGGCTCGGTGGCGAAGCCGCTCCAGGCGCCGACCACCTCGACCCGGCCGGCGCTGCCATCGTCGACGAACCACACCGTGGGCGAACAGTCCCGCTGGGGAGCGCAGGCCAGCAGCAGGGGCAGCAGGGTGATCACCGGGCCAGGACCCGGACGTGCTGGTGCTGGCCCGGCAGGACCTCGACCGTGCGCAGGTAGACCCGGCCGGTCGGCGGGTGCTCGATGCGCAGCGTGTGGGATCCCGGGGCCAGCTCGACCGCGTCGAAGGGGGTGCTGCCCTTGAGCCGGCGACCGTCCACGCTCACCCGGGCCCAGCCGGGGGAGACGGAGACGGAGACGGTGCCGGCGGTGGCGGGCGGCGGGGCGGCGGAGGCGGTGGAGGCGGGAGGGGCGGCGG